>NZ_CM127080.1:1315531-1644413 GCF_052446065.1 Leucobacter shiyiweii
TCGTTTGGGTTATTCGACCAGATCTGCTGCCACACATCTTTCGGGAACGTGGTGAACGCGAGGATGTCAGCCCGGGCAGCATCGAGGTGGTCGAACACCTCAGGGAGCTTGCCCTCGACGTAGTCCAGGAGCCGATCGAACTGCGCCTCAACACTTGTCCCATCAGGCTGGTCGTACACGGAATGCAGCATCGCTTTGACCGCTGGCCACATGCTCTTGGGGGTCACTGCCATCAGGTTCGCGGCGTAGTGTGTGCGGCACCTCTGCCACGACGTCCCGGGGAAGTTCGCCCGCATCGCTTCCACGAGGCCTGCGTGCGCGTCAGAGGTGATGAGTTTCACCCCGGTGAGGCCGCGAGCGACGAGGTCTGCGAAGAACGTGTTCCATGCCATCGTGGTCTCTGCGGTCGCCACTTGCATGCCCAGGACTTCCCGGTGCCCGTCAGCGTTCACCCCGGTCGCGACGAGCACAACAGTGTTGATCACGCGCCCGCCCTCACGAACTTTCATCGTGAGCGCGTCACACGCGACGAACGTGAAGGGCCCTGAGTCGCCCAGGGGTCTCGTGCGGAACTCGCGCACGTGCTCGTCCATATCGGCGGCCATCCGGGAAACCTGCGACTTCGACAGGGAATGGATGCCGAGGGTCTTCACGAGCTTGTCCATCCGTCTCGTCGAGACGCCGGCGAGGTAGGCGTCAGCGACGACGGTGATCATCGCTGCTTCTGAGCGTTTGCGGCGCTCGAGGAGCCACTCGGGGAAGTACGTGCCGGAGCGGAGCTTCGGGATCGCGACATCCACGGTTCCCACACGGGTATCGAGCTCGCGGGTGCGGTATCCGTTGCGAGAGTTGAGGCGCTCGGGAGAGGGTTTGCCGTACTCGGCACCGCAGACCGCGTCGGCCTCTGCAGAGAGGAGCGTGTTGATCATGGTTTGGAGCAGAGTACGCATCAGGTCAGGAGACGCGTCGCCCAGAGCGTTGGCGAGGACAGTGACAGGGTCGACAATAGAGGGAGTGGTCATCGGTGTGACACCTTTCGAGTGGGATGTGAGAGTTTCCTCGAAGGAAGATCCCGGTGGCCACGCTTACGTTTGCTGGCCGGGATCGTTACACCACTCTACGGGGCACTACTCGGCTTTCTCGCGGTGATCTTCAACTTCGCAATCGTCAATCAGTTCTTCTCGGGGCTACATTCTTACTCCGGCCTATGAAAGGTCCGTATTCCAGAAAAGTACTAGCACGCAGTTTCCTCGCTCGGGGGGTGCCGAGTTCACGCGGTTTCTGGACGTTTTAGCGGTTGTAAGTACCCCCACAGGGTACTATGGTGGTCGGCATGAGCCCCATTGCTGCGGTCCAAGAAGTCCCGGTTAGCATGCGCTGGAAACGACGTCGAGCTCCTTTGCTCTCACAGGTACCGATTGGTCCCACATGAAGACCCTGAGCACTCAGCGGCAGACATGCTGGGTTTCGGCGTGACCAATTCCCCCGTTGCCGAAAAGCGAAAGGTTCAATGCCATGAATGCCACCCAGAAACATTCGGAGCAAGCTCCCCCGCTGACCCCCGACCAACTGCAGCAAATTGACGCCTGGTGGCGGGCGGCTAATTATCTGTCCGTAGGACAGATTTACCTAATGGACAACCCGCTGCTCCGGGAGCCCTTGTTGCCGGAGCACGTGAAGCCGCGGCTGCTGGGGCACTGGGGCACGACCCCCGGGCTGAATTTCATTTACGCACATTTGAACCGCAGCATCATGGAACGCGACCTGAACATGATCTACGTCATGGGGCCCGGGCACGGTGGCCCCGGTCCGGTCGCGGCGGGATGGCTGGAGGGAGCCTACAGCGAGATCTACCCCAATGTGTCTCAAGACGTGGCCGGTATGCAACGGCTGTTCAAGCAGTTCTCCTTCCCCGGCGGTATTCCCAGCCACGTCGCCCCCGAAACTCCCGGATCCATTCACGAAGGCGGGGAACTGGGGTACGCACTGTCCCATGCCTACGGCGCCGCATTTGATCACCCGGACCTGATCGTTGCGGCTGTGGTGGGCGATGGCGAAGCCGAAACCGGGCCGTTAGCCGCGAGCTGGCACTCGAACAAGTTCATGAACCCCGTCCGTGACGGCGTTGTCTTGCCGATCCTGCATTTGAACGGCTACAAGATCGCCAACCCCACGGTGCTAGCCAGAATCGACAGGGACGAATTAGACAGTCTACTGCGCGGCTACGGCCACACACCGTATTACGTTGAGGGGGACGACCCGGAACACATGCATCAGGAGTTCGCCCGCGTCTTAGATTCCTGTTTAGATGCGATTCAGGAGATCAAACGCCGCGCCCGAGAATTCGGTGAAACGGAAAGGCCGCGGTGGCCGATGATCGTTCTTCGGTCCCCCAAGGGGTGGACAGGTCCGGCCGAGATCGAAGGGAAAAAGGTCGAGGGCTCGTGGCGGTCCCACCAGGTACCGTTCGGCGCCGCTCGGGAAAACGAGAACCACCGCAAGGTCCTGGAGCAGTGGCTACGTAGTTATCGCCCGGAGGAACTCTTCGACGAGACCGGAGCCCCTGTCGCATCCATTCGCAACTTCCACCCTGCAGGGCCAAAGCGGATGAGCGCCAATCCGCACGCGAACGGGGGAATTCTGCTGCGAGACTTGCGAATGCCAGATTTCCGCGACTACGCCGTGGCAGTAAGAGAACCTGGCACCGGGGCGGTGGAAGGAACACGCGTACTCGGGCAGATGCTGCGGGACGTGATGTCCGGAAACCAGGACAACTTTCGCGTCTTCGCCCCGGATGAGAACAATTCCAACCGCCTCTCAGCGGTCCTGGAAGCAACTGATCGTGCTTGGAACGCGAACACCGTTCCCGAGGATGATGGCCTGGCTCCTGATGGACGAGTGATGGAAATCCTATCCGAACACACCTGCCAGGGCTGGCTCGAGGGCTACCTACTCACCGGCAGGCACGGGTTGTTCTCCTGCTACGAGGCATTCATCCACATTGTCGACTCGATGTTCAATCAGCATGCTAAGTGGCTGGACACGGCCAATGGCATTCCGTGGCGTCGGCCGATCGCTTCGCTCAACTACCTCCTGACGTCGCACGTGTGGCGGCAGGATCACAATGGGTTCTCGCACCAAGATCCGGGGTTCATCGACCTCGTATTGAACAAGAAGCCCGAGGTCGTGCGGGTATACCTGCCACCGGACGCAAACACCTTGCTGTCCGTGGCCGATCACTGCCTGCGTAGCCGCCAGTATGTCAACGTCATTGTGGCGGGTAAGCAGCCGCAGCTGCAGTACCTGAACATGGCAGACGCCATCGCGCATTGCTCAAAGGGCATCGGGATCTGGGACTGGGCCAGCACCGACTCACATGTGGAACCCGACGTAGTTATGGCCTGCGCCGGAGACGTCCCCACCATGGAAGCCCTCGCCGCCGTAGACATCTTGCGCTCGCACTTCCCCGACCTCTCCATCCGGGTAATCAACGTCGTCGATCTACTGCGACTGCAACACGAGGCCGACAACCCACACGGTCTAGCTGACCGAGAGTTCGACGCCCTGTTCACCACGGACAAACCCGTGATCTTCGCCTATCACGGTTACCCGTGGCTAATTCACCGTCTCACCTACCGGCGCACCAACCACGGCAACTTCCACGTGCACGGATACAAAGAGGAAGGCACCACCACGACGCCGTTTGACATGTGCGTGTTGAACCAGATCGACCGCTTCAACTTGGCAATCAGCGTGATCGACCGGGTGACAAGCCTTCAGGATGTATCGGCGCATGTTCGTGAGGAACTCAAGAACAAGCTCATTGAACATCGCCAGTACATCCTTGCCAACGGGGAAGACATGCCAGAAATCAAGAATTGGCAGTGGACGGTGGCCCCCGGACCGGTCAATCAGCGCGAGCAGGAAGCATTGGATGAGCCCGCCTAGCATGACCGCTTCTCTTTCTGGTGGGCTTCCTCCACACGAGCGTTCCAGTCACCCCACCGCAGTGCCCTATGACGCCGTGCTGTTCGACATGGACGGAGTGGTGACTCAGACGGCCACCATGCATGCGGCAGCTTGGCAGGAGTTATTCGACACTGTCCTGGCGGACCCCAGGTCTCGTGCCGAGCCGGACTCCCGATTCGACCCTGATCAGGATTACCGGATTTATGTAGACGGACGGAGCCGAGCGGACGGCATCCTCGCTTTCCTGGCCTCTCGTAGCATCCAAGTTCCTGGGGGATCACCCGGCGATGCCCCGGATGCATGGACCGTGGCGGGGTTCGCTGCCCGGAAAGACGAACTGTTCCTAGCCGCATTGGCGCGTGACGGCGTCGAGGCCTACCCCGGAACCGTCGCACTGTTGGAGCGTCTCCGCACAGGTGGGGTCGCCGTCGGCCTTGTCACAGCTAGCCGAAACGCCATTATGCTGCTAGCTGATTTGGGATTGGACGGGGCGTTCGACGCGATAGTCGACGGCCGAATGGCCGGGGAGCTGGGCCTACCCGGCAAGCCTGACCCTGCCATGTTTCTCGAAGCGTCCCGGCGACTTGGGGTGCCGCCCCGGCGAGTCGCAGTCATTGAGGACGCCGTCTCGGGAGTGCGCGCAGCACGCAGCGGCGGGTTCGGACTCGTGGTGGGAATCGACCGGACGGGAGATCGAGAACAACTGGAGGCTGCAGGCGCCGACGTAGTTTTGGCAGACGTCAGCCAACTGGATTTGGGCGCCTCGCGCACTGACCCCTGGACGCTGAGCTACGAAGGATTCGATCCGGCCCACGAGGGCCACCGGGAGACCCTCACCGCATTGGGCAACGGTTATATGGCGACGAGAGGGGCGCGCCCGGAGCGAAGCGCCGACGGAATCCACTATCCAGGCACTTACCTGGCCGGTGTCTACAACCGCACGGCTGGCATCATCCACGGACGCGAGATGGAAGAAGAACACCTGGTCAATGTTCCCAACTGGTTGCCCGTGGACGTTCGTCTCGGCAACGGTCCCTGGTGGTCGACGGGCGAGCTCGATGTTCTGGAAGACCGGAGCGACCTTGACCTGCGCCGCGGCCTGCTGACCCGCTACTGCACGCTTGCCGGCTCGGGAGGGAGACATATTACGGTGGTACAGCGCCGTCTGGTCTCAATGAACAATCCCCACCTGGCTGCCCTTGAAACCACACTGACAGCACAGGGCTTCAACGGCCTAGTCAGCATCCGCACTGGCATCGACGCACGGGTGACCAATACCAACGTTCGCGACTATGCCGGCACAGGCGACGTTCATCTGAAGAATGCCGTCTTCAGCGAAACGGATGGCAACATCGTTTTCTGTGATGTCCAGACAAACCAGAGCCAAGTGGGCATCGCCCTCGCGGTGCGAACCGAATTTGACGGCCTTGACGCGACGCCCCACGACGCCGAAAACAACAACGGACTGTACCTGCGGCAGTTCGATCTGTGTCTGGTCGACGGAGATCCCGTCACGATGACCAAGACGGTGGCTGTGGCAACCTCCCGGGACGGTGCCATCTCGTCGCCGGCGACCGCTGTTTTGGCGGAGCTATCCCGCAACAGCGTCGGGTTTGACGCGCTGCTCGGTGATCACGAAGCGGCTTGGCACCGCCTTTGGAGCCGGTACGCAATCACCCTTGACTCAGACTGCCAATCTCAGCTAATCCTCAACCTGCACGTATTTCACGTGTTGCAGGCAATCTCGGAACACAGCGCGCTTCTGGATGCCGGCGTTACTGCGCGGGGATTGAATGGGGAAGGCTACCGCGGACACGTCTTTTGGGACGAGCTCTTCGTCATGCCTGTGATTGGGTCGCGCCTTCCGCAGGTGAGTCGTGCCCTGTTGGAATACCGGTGGCGGCGGATGGACGCGGCGCGAGCGGCCGCCCAGGCACAGGGCCTGAGGGGGGCGCTGTTTCCCTGGCAGAGCGCCAGCGACGGACGAGAGGAGACTCCTCGCTGGATCTACAACACTCGGTCAGCGCGTTGGATGCCCGACAACTCTAGCCGGCAGCGGCACGTCGGACTCGCCATCGCCTACAACGCGTGGCAATACTTCCAGGGCACCGGAGATCGAGAGTGGCTGGCCGCGCGCGGCGGCGAGCTGATCATCGAGGTAGTGAGGATGTTCGGGTCGATGGTTACATTCGACGCCGCCGCGAACCGGCATCGCCTGGCAGGAGTAATGGGCCCAGACGAGTACCACGACGGCTACCCCGATGCGCCGGGGGAAGGCCTGACTGATAGCGCGTACACCAACGTTCTGCTTTCCTGGGTGTGTGATCGGGCGGCCGACACACTGGCGGAATTAGCGGGGCACCAGGCCGATGATCTCATTAACCGGCTCCAGATTACCCCCGACGAGATTAGCCACTGGTCGCGGCTAGCTGGCTCGCTCGCCGTTTCATTCCATGCCGACGGAGTCATCAGCCAGTTCGATGGGTACGAGGACTTAATCGAACTCGACTGGCCCCACTACCGAAAGAAGTATGGCAACATCGGGCGGCTAGACCTGATCTTGGAAGCCGAAAACGATTCGACGAACCGCTACAAGCTTGCCAAGCAAGCCGACGTGCTGATGCTTATCTACCTGCTGGGACCGACCGGCGTGGTCAGCCAGCTGAACCGGCTCGGGTATCCCCTCAGCCAAGCTGACTTGAAACGAACCGTAAACTACTACATCTCCCGCACCTCAGAGGGATCCACGCTGAGCCGGGTCGTTCATGCCTCGGTTCTCAGCAGGTTCGATGAATCCCAGGCCTGGGCCTTGTTCCGCGAAGCGCTTGTCGCCGATTTGGACGACACCCAGGGCGGCACTACGCGCGAAGGAATCCACTTAGGGGCCATGTCAGGGACAATCGACATTATTGTCCGCTCATTCGCGGGGCTTCTGATCGAAGACAATGCGCTCTTCTTTGCCCCCAAGTTGCCCGCCCACCTGGGAAAAGTCGAGTTCCAGATTCACTACCGCGGACACCTCATAGACGTTGTTCTGAGTACCGAGAATCTTGCAATTAGGCTGCGGCCCAGTACCGCTTCGCCTGTCCAAATCGGGGTCCGTGGAAGATACGTCACCCTTTCGGGAGGGGAACAAGAGGAGTTCCAGTTGGCAGGGCACCAGGACGGTGGGACTGCCTGAGTAGCCGTGAGAAAAGACCGGCTGGATACCTCGACGAGAACGGGCTCTCCGAATCCAAGCCAAAATTCCGGAGGGTGCAACAACTTGAACGTCAGCTGTTATCCCGGCTGCGCCGGGAACCATCGGCCCGCCCGGTCACGGATGAGTTTTCGATTCTGATCTTGAGCTCGCAAATACCAGTAGGGGGTATCATGACTGAAGAGGAGGGTCACCACATGGGGTTCAGAGGCGCCGCATCACGCCGAAGAGCGATCTCAGTGCACACTGCGATTGTCTCGCTGGTGGCATTGGCAGCGGTGTTTGTCACACTCGTCCTCATGCACGGGATGAACGACACGCGCACCATGGTGGCACACGCCGGCGTGGTACCCGCTGAGACGGCCTTCTCGACCGACGCTGCCCAGACCCCCGGCGACGAACTGGACGAGCCTCTCACCGGTGTGTATGCAACGAGCCTGGTCGTTTCGTCAGCTCAAGACGACTTGGCACCGACTGATCCGATGCTTATGGATCAGGCCGAGGGAGGAGCCGGACCGTTTCTGGGCTTCGCGGTGTTCATTCTCTTCGTGCTTGTTTCGTTGGGCCTCGGCCTGCGCCTGTTGCCGTTCCGACGTGGCATTGTTACGCACCCATGCCCGCGCGTTCTCGTGCGG
Organism: Leucobacter shiyiweii; assembly: GCF_052446065.1. GTDB lineage: Bacteria > Actinomycetota > Actinomycetes > Actinomycetales > Microbacteriaceae > Leucobacter. The sequence goes on from NZ_CM127080.1 coordinate 1,323,335, forward strand.
GGCGGCCCGGGAATCTTGGTCCGAACGTTCCCAATCCGGCTCGTGCTGTCGATCGATCGTAGATAGGCGTGACTGGGGTGCAGTCTCGCGCCCGACGTCCGCCACATCTGATCACTGATCGACGAAATGAGCTTCCCCTATGTACGAACGACGATTTCTCGCGCTGCCCCTAACCCGCCGGGCCGCGCTCGGCGCTGGACTTGCGGGTGCTGCGGCAGTCCTGTTGGCGGGGTGCGCCCCAACCCCCCGGTACATCTCGCCGACGGCCGCCGCGGTCGGTAGCGCGGAGACAGCCCGGAACTCCACCGGACGCGTGGTCACAACGTCGTTGCGCGCGCAGGCGACGACACTGGATCTCGCCGGGACACAGGTTCCGACGTGGAGCTTTGGTTCGATTCCCGCTCCCATCATCCGCGCGAACGTCGGCGACACCATCGAAGCGACCCTTATCAACGGGTTGCCCGAGGAGACCACCATCCACTGGCATGGTCTCGCACTGCGCAACGACATGGACGGTGTCCCCGGCATCACACAAAACCCCGTCGCGGCTAGCGATGAGTTCACCTACCGCTTCATCGCGCCTGACGCCGGTACCTACTGGTTCCACCCGCACGTCGGGACGCAGCTCGATCGCGGTCTCTATGGTGCGCTGATTATCGACGACCCGAACGAACCGCTCGCCTACGATGAGGAATGGGTAGTCGTCTTCGACGACTGGCTCGACGGAGTAACCGCAACCCCACCGGAGGTGCTCGAAGACCTTCGTGGCGGGATGGCCCCGATGCCGGGCATGGAGGGGCATGTCATGCGGATGGGTAACATGCTCATGGGCACGAACTCGGACCTCTTAGGCGGCGACTCGGGCGACGTCTTTTACCCGCATTACCTTATCAACGGGCGGCCGCCCGCAGACCCGGAGACGTATACCGCGCGCCCCGGAACGCGCGTGCGGCTTCGTATGATCAACGCCGGATCCGATACGGCATTTCGCGTCGCTCTTGGCGGTCACCGCATGACCATTACCCATTCCGACGGATTTCCCGTGGAACCTGTGGAAGTCGACGGGGTGCTCTTAGCAATGGGCGAGCGCTACGACGTGCTGGTGACCCTCGGAGACGGTGTGTTCCCCCTCGTGGCAGAAGCCGAAGGCAAGGGCGAACGCGCGTTCGCCCTCGTTCGCACCGGGACCGGAGGTGCGCCGGACTCGACCGTCGTGCTGCCCGAACTGAGGCGCAACATCGGCGTCGGAGCCGCCCTCCGTGCGGTGGAGAGCGTCGCGCTGCCACGGAAAACGCCAGACCGGGAGATCGCCGTGAAGCTGACCGGGTCGATGGAAAAGTTCAATTGGGCATTTGACGGCGTGCCCTTCGACCCCGCACAGGTGGAACGAAGCACTCGCGGCATTCGATCAGGAGAGCGCGTACGTTTGCTGTTCGAAAACACCACCACCATGTGGCACCCCATCCACCTACACGGCCATACTTACCAGCTACTTGATGGTGGCCCTCGCAAAGATACGTCCATCGTGCTACCGGGGGAAACTCTTGCCGTCGATTTCGACGCGAACAATCCTGGCCAGTGGTTATTCCACTGCCACAACATCTACCACGCTGAGGGTGGCATGGACGGCCTGATCTCATATGAGGCGTGACTGGGGCCGATGATGAGAACGAAGTGTTGTGCCGTGTGGCAGCCTAGTTGCCACAGCTACACATCACGCCGCTAAATAGGGTTCCCGCTCGTCCAAGAGATGGCCGCGACTGGTGCCCGAATTCGGGTCCCAGTCGCGGTGGCGTGTTGCGCATGCTGCATATCGACGATCCCGAGGGCGTGTCCTTGGTCCTTCATCATGACCTCGCTGCGTCATCTCGGAACGGCGGGTCTGGCACCTGTGAAAATCAAAGGCGACCGCCTCAAGAGCGGACGAGTCGGTTAATCGCGTCGGTGGCTTCTTTGATCTTTGCACTTGCTGCTTCGTCACCAAGTTTTGCGGCATCGAGAACACAATGCTTCAGGTGGTCTTCGAGTAGACCCGTGGCGACGCCCTGGATCGCGCGAGTGAGGGCACTGATCTGGGTGAGGATATCGATGCAGTACTGCTCTTCATTGATCATCTTCTCGATACCGCGTGCCTGACCTTCAATGCGCTTCATGCGCTGGAGATAGGCCTTCTTGTCCTCAATATAGCCGTGGTGATGGGCGTGAGGCTCGTTTGCCTCCGTCATGGGTATGTCCTTACTTCAAGCACTCCCAAACGGAGCGCGTATCGAATTTAAGAGGGCGGTCGATGCGTCGCACATAAAGTACAAGGACCATGGTAACCGTGACATCCGGATGAAACCCGCGGTCATCGGTAACACCCACCCCACAGGGCAAGGATACCGGCCGCGAATGGGTCAGCGATGAGTCATGTCACAAGAAATCGGCTCTCACACCGAGGGCTTCGTCGGTCATGCTCGTCGACTGCTCGCCTGTGCTCCGGCCCGATAGGGCGCGCACGGCATCAATATTCTCTGGAATCACGATGGCCTGATTGTCGACCGCAGAGACAAAGAAGAGTTCCTTTCCCTGAACCTTGAGGATGTCCTCCCACACAGCAACTTCGTACATGTCGCCGCGCGGACGGTGGATGTCATTCATCAACTCGATGATGCTGTTGAGTGCGACTACCCCCTCCGAGTGGCGAATGAACGCGATTCGCGGCATAGCACGGAGGGCGTGGAGGACTTCGTCCTTATCCGCAGCTCGCGTCAGATCGATCGTCCAGAAGTGCGCATGATTTTGGGTGTGAGATCCCTTAGCTGCGATTGTGGACACGTCCAGTTCCGGGATCACCGTCTGAGCGTCGGGCCCCTGATGGCTCGGGATCGATGATTCCGGGACAACTGTGTTCATGATGCCGGAGTGATCGGATTCCCAGGGGTCAGTAGCGCGCCGGATCAGTACCCCCCGAGCACGTAAGAGCAAATCGGCATTTCGCAGGGCGGCAAGTGTCCGGACGGCCGCCGTCGTGTTGCACGACACGACGCGCGTCGCATCCCTCCCCCTGGCAGTGTCGAAATTCACGTGGGCAACAAATGAATGACCAGGCAGAGTGTGGCTTTCACCACCTTGAAATACCGTCTTGACGCCGTGTTCGCGGTAGTGGTCGAAGTTAGAGGCTCCGAACCCAGACGGGGTGGCATCGACGACGACATCGACTTGGTCGAGCAGATCATGAAGATGTCCAGCGACCGGAAAACCTGCATCCCGCATGGCGGCTTCCGACTTGTGAGTCGCAGCGAACACAGGAATTTCCTGGGACACCGCAGTCTTGACACGGTAGTCAGCGGTGATGTCACCGATTCCGACCAGTTGCATGTCGGGTTGGAGGCGCACCGCGTCTGCAACCCGCTTCCCGATCACGCCGTAACCATTCACAGCTACGCGTATGGGCTGAGGCATCGGATCCTGCTCTCTGTTGATCTCTGATCGGCTAGCTCGACTGCGCGCCGACAAGGTCGCGCCGCTCACTCGCGCTTTTGCGAAGCGCGGCTTGCGCGCTCCGCTCAGGGCGCAAGTCCAGCCGTCGCAACAGTTGAGCGTTCAAAGCTACGACTAAGGTTGACACCGACATCAAGATGGCCCCGACCGACATTGGGAGCACGATTCCGATGGGCGCGAGAACCCCGGCCGCGAGCGGTACGGCGATTACGTTGTATCCGGTAGCCCACCACAGATTCTGCTTCATCTTGCGATAGCTCGCGTTGGAGAGTTCGACAATCGACAACACTGACCTGGGATCGCTGGAAGCGAGGATCACGCCCGCCGATGCGATCGCAACATCCGTGCCGGCACCAATCGCAATACCAACGTCGGCCTGAGCCAAGGCCGGCGCATCATTGACTCCATCGCCGACCATCGCAACCTTGCGGCCCTGACTCTGAAGTTCGGCGACCTTCGCGGACTTGTTTTCGGGGCGGACTCCGGCCAGCACGAGGTCAATACCCAAGTCGGCACCGACCTTGTTGGCCACTGCCTCTGCATCGCCCGTGATCATGACGACCTCGATGCCGAGGTTGTGCAGCGCGTCGACGGCATCACGAGACTCTGGTCGAATCTCATCGGCTAGTTTCAGTGCACCAATCACCTTGCCCTCCGAGAGGACGTGCAAAATGATCGCCCCCTCAAATTTCCATGCCTCCGTCGCTTCCAAAGGTTGGACCCCATACCGGTCCAGGAGGTGAGGACCACCCACGCTAATGCGCTTGCCATCGACGGTCGCGACGACTCCTTCTGCAGGAGCGGATTGGAAATGGTCTGCCCTTGGCACAGCGAGCGAGCGAGCCTTCGCAGCTCCGACAATCGCCTTCGCGAGCGGGTGTTCGCTATCGCTCTCGGCTGCCGCCGCGAGGGTAACGACTTCGTCCGCGCTCACGTCCCCGACAGCCTCTACTGCCGACACGATCGGCTCACCCTTGGTCAGGGTTCCCGTTTTGTCGAAGAGTACCGAAGTGACAGTTCGCATACTTTCGAGCGCGAGCCGGTCTTTGATCAGAACCCCGCCCTTTGCAGCTCGTTCGGTCGCGATGGAGACCACCAGTGGAATGGCCAATCCGAGCGCATGAGGGCACGCGATCACAAGAACGGTGATCGTGCGGATGACCGCGGCGTCAGGATTGCCGAACATTGTCCACACGACTGCCGTGATGATTCCCGCCGCGAGCGCGAACCAGAACAGCCACCCTGCCGCGCGATCCGCGATTCTTTGTGCCCTCGATGAGGAGTTTTGCGCGTCGGCCACGAGCCGCTGAATACCCGCAAGTGCAGTGTCGTCGCCAACTGCACTCACCCGAACTCGAATCGCAGTGTCGGTCGACACGGTCCCCGCGACGACGGAATCACCCGGTGCCCGGGTGACCGGCCGCGACTCTCCAGTTACCATCGCCTCGTCGATGTCGGCCGTGCCGCTGACGATTTCGCCATCAGCAGGAATGCGCCCCCCAGGACGTATCATTACGAGGTCACCCACGCGCAACGACGAGGGAGACACCTCTACGATGTCATCGCCTTCAACGCGTTCCGCCACGTCTGGCAGAAGCGCCGCGAGCGAATCAAGAGCGGAGGACGTTTGCGCGAGCGAGCGCATCTCGATCCAGTGCCCCAGCAGCATGATCACCACGAGAAGCGATAGTTCCCACCAGAAGTCGAGCGCGTGATCAAGCAACCCGAGGCTGGCGCCCCATGATGCGATGAAACCGACCGTGATGGCGAGCCCGATCAGCATCATCATCCCGGGCTTGCGGGCTTTGAATTCGTCAATCGCACCGGTGAGGAAGGGCCACCCGCCCCAGAAATAGACGACCGTTCCCAGCACCGGGGAGATCCACTGAACGCCAGGGAAAATTGGTAGGTCGTAACCGAGCAGACCCGCGAACATGGGGCTGAAGGCCACAAGCGGTATGGCAAGAACAAGCATGACCCAGAACAGTTTGCGGAATTGCGCCACATGGTCGACCCCGTGGCCGGCATGCGATCCGCCTTGATGGCCTGAGTGAGATGCATGATCTTCGTCTTGATGCGAACCGTGGTCGTGGCCGGAGTGAGACTCGTGTTCGGAATGAGCGCTACCGTGATCGCGATGCCGCGTTTCAGGGTCAGCACCGATTGGTGTCCCATGATCGACACCCTCTTGGCGATCATGGGCCGCGTGTTCAGAGTGATTCGTGGCGCTTTCGGCGAAATCGTTAGCCTGTGCGCTAGCTCGTTGAATTTCCTTGTCGGGGTGATGTTGATCATGCCCCCGGTGTGATTCGCTCATGATCTCCAAAATATACCCGTTAGGGGTATCTGGCAAGCGTAGAGATAGGTGACAGCTCGGACGTCTAGCCCCATATTCCTCCGCTCGCCCCCTTCGATCAGTCCGAGGTGAGTCTTGCAGTACCTCCCGCCCCGGTTAACCGGGTGAAGTCAATTTCGGAGGCGTTCTTGTTCGGCAGTGGGCAGACTTTCTCGACCTGGATCGTCGAGAAGTAGATGCCGAACTGGTCCTTCAATAGATCGGCGGCCTCAGCGAGGACCCGCTGGCCGTCCCGGGCAGGCTCGCCAACACGCAGATGAACGGAAAACAGATCCTGACCCGAGGTCAGCGTCCACGCGTGGGCGTGATGGACGTCTTCGACTCCACTGATGTCTGCCAACGCCTCCACGGCAGCCTCAACATTGACGTCCTCAGGAGCGCCTTGCAAAAGGATTCGTAGAGCTGACCGCAGGATCTTCCACGAGGCCCAGAACAGCACCAAGCCGAAGGCCATGCCCAACAGCGGATCGATAGCCAAGAACCCGGTGAAGCGGATGACGAGGGCGGAGATGATGATGATAATGCTGCCGACGAAAGTTTGCAGGATATGCCAGAAGGCACCTTTGAGGTTGAGATTCGTCTTCTGGCGTTGATACAAAAGCCAGAATGCAATCAGCTCGGTGACAATGCCTCCGGCGGCGACCCAGAGCATCACCGACGTGGGAAGCTCGACTGGGTCCATCAACCGCATCGCACCCATCCAGAACACGAAACCAGCCATGATGACCAGAAACACTCCATTGAAGAGGGCACCGATGATCTCCGCGCGAGCCCAACCATAGGTCTCACGACTCGTGGCCGGTCGACGACTCAGGCCAAGGGCGACCAGGGCGATCAGAACTCCACCGACCGCCGAAAACGTGTGGAAAGCGTCGGATATTACAGCCACCGACCCGGTCCACAGGCCAATCACCAACTCGATCGCAAAATAGACTCCGGTCAGCACTCCGGAGATCACCAGTGCCCGCGTGTCACCAGTAGTCGAGATGTGACCGCCATGTCCGGTCTGGGCCATGTGCCTTACCTTTCACTTGGGGCTGCACCACTATTCGAGGACACACCCACCAGAGAACTGTCATGTTTCGATCTGCACAATGCAGAGATACCCCCGGGGCGGCCCGGGAAGTCCAGCTGTACACGCGCTATGCCATGAGGACTAGGCGAGCGAGTACCCGGCCTCCTCAATTGCCATTCGCACCTGCTCGGTGTCAAGCTTCGCAGAACTGGCAACTCGAACCAGAGAGGTTCCGCCTGCGATGAGGTTCACATTCACGTCCGATACTCCTTCGATAGCGGCGAGTTCCTCTGTCACACTACTGACGCAGTGCGAACAAGTCATGCCTTCCACAAGAAAGTCGGAAACCACCGCTCCCTCCGGAATCGACGTCTTTTCTTTCGAATCCACCGAAGCGTTGCCCGGCGAGCAGCAGCTGCAGCCGGAATTCACGTTGCTGAGACCTAGATCACGGGATTCAATATTTACCATTGTCTTGTCCTTTCGTGGGTTGAGCATAGTTTCATGAGCGCATCACTCGGTCGATTGCCGCGCCTCACGAGGTCTGTCAATTACATTACACCCCATAGGGGTACTGGGTACAGGATTTAGGTTAGATTTGCGCGCGTCATCGCCTTAAGCAACCTTCGACTCTCTTCCGTTTCGGGCAGAGTTAGCCTTGCCGTTTGGCAACGCTTGTGAAGCCGCGAAGGCGTAAGCTGTTTCCGACGACAAAGACGCTGGAGAACGCCATTGCTGCTCCTGCGAGCATGGGGTTCAGCATGCCAAGCGCTGCGACCGGGATCGCGGCCGTATTGTAGGCAAAGGCCCAGAACAAGTTGGTTTTGATCGTTTTCAGCGTCTTTCGAGAAAGTCGGATCGCATCTACTGCGCTGCGAAGATCACCCCGCACAAGCGTGATGTCGGATGCCTCGATGGCGACATCGGTACCTGTGCCCATCGCCAGGCCCAAGTCAGCCTGAGCGAGTGCCGGGGCATCGTTAATACCGTCGCCGATCATCGCCACCACCTTTCCTTCCCTTTGCAGTCGGGCAACCACGTCCACCTTGTCTTTGGGTAAGACCTCGGCGATCACCTCATCAATACCTACTTCGGCGGCAATTTGCCGAGCCACGGCTTCGTTGTCGCCGGTGAGAAGAATCGGGGTGAGTCCGATGGCTTTCAGTCCGGCGATGGCTTCCGCGCTGGTCGGCTTGACGACGTCGGCAACGACGAGGATGCCACGCGCCGCGCCATCCCAGCCGATAGCGACGACAGTTTTTCCTTCGCTTTCCGCGCGGGCTTTGCTCGCAGCAACATCCGGGCTGAGCGTTTGGGACCATTCGGCCAGCAGCGATTCGCGTCCTACGAGGACTGCGTGCCCGTCAATGACGCCCTGCACGCCCTTGCCTTCAATATTTACAAAGTCCAAAGCTGTGGACAGCACGCCGACTTCCTGCGTTGCTCCCTTGGCAATCGCCTGCGCGATCGGGTGCTCGGAGGCGTCCTCAAGTGCACCTGCGAGCCGGAGTAGCTCGGCACGATCCACGCCGGGCTCAGCGATCACATCGACAAGGGTCATTTTTCCGGTGGTGACCGTGCCTGTCTTGTCCAGCACGACGGTATCGATCTTCCGAGTCGATTCGAGCACTTCCGGGCCCTTGATCAGGATACCCAGCTGAGCCCCGCGGCCCGTGCCGACAAGCAGCGCTGTCGGGGTCGCTAAACCAAGTGCGCACGGGCAGGCAATGACCAGCACTGCTACGGCGGCGGTGAATGCCGCGGCTACGGGAAACCCGGCACCGAGCCAGGCTGCCAGCGCGACAACAGCGATCACGATCACGATCGGTACGAAAATTCCCGAGATACGGTCGGCTAGGCGCTGCACTTCAGCCTTGCCGGTTTGTGCATCCTCCACCATCTGAGCCATCTGTGCGAGCTGAGTATCCGACCCGACCCGCGTCGCACGGACTACCAGTCGCCCACCTGCGTTCACCGTGGCACCGGTCACGGTATCGCCTCTACCAACCTCGACGGGAACAGATTCTCCGGTGAGCATAGAGGCATCGACCGCGGAAGTACCAGAAACCACGATGCCATCAGTAGCGATCTTCTCCCCCGGACGTACGACGAAGTCGTCGCCGACCGACAATTCCTCGGTCGGGATTTTGATCTCGTGACCGTCTCGGAGTACGGAAACCTGCTTGGCCCCGAGTTCAAGCAAGGCTCGTAGTGCAGCGCCGGCTTGGCGCTTGGACCGCTTCTCGAAGTAACGGCCCATAAGAATGAACATGGTCACCCCGGCACCGACTTCGAGGTAGATGTTCGCCGCGCCATCGGATGGAGCGATCGTGAATTCGAACGGATGCGTCATGCCCGGCACGCCAGCGGTGCCAAAGAAGAGCGCATACACCGACCAGAGCAATGCCGCGGAGGTGCCCATCGAAATGAGCGTGTCCATCGTCGCGGCACCGTGCTTGAGGTTCGTCCATGCAGCTTTGTGAAACGGCCACGCGCCCCAGACAATCACTGGGGCCGCTAACGCGAGCGAGGCCCACTGCCAGTAGGTGAATTGTAGAGCCGGAATCATTGCCATCGCGAGCACCGGAGCCGTCAGCACGATCGAACCGATCAGCCGGTGCCGGAGCGTTGTTAGCTCGGGATCCGCGTCCTCGTCTGTCCGCTTCGAGCCAACAGACTTCGTCTTTGGCTTCGGTAGCTCTGCCGTATAGCCGGTTTTCTCAACCTCTGCAATGAGGACTGAAGTGTCATAACCGTCGGGTACAGTGACCTTGGCTTTTTCGGTGGCGTAGTTCACGGTTGCCTCGACACCGTCAAGCTTATTTAGCTTCTTCTCAATCCTGTTCGCGCAGGAGGCGCAGGTCATCCCACCGATCTCTAACTCGATGCCCGATCGGCTAACGGGAGGTGTCGATGTACTCATCCGCTTCCTTCTCTCATCACCACTGCCAGGCTGACGACTCGCTGTGTCTCGGTCTGCCAAAACTCGAGTTGAAGTCACTGGCCACTTCGACCATGCATCCAACAACTGGAATACCCCTACAGGGTATCTGATACAACCCCGCAATCCCTTGTGCTATTCCCGCGGAAAAGACGAATTGATAAACCCATTTCTACGCCCGGTGCAATCGCAGCGAGCAGTGCGGCCCTGAATGGTCGAAGCCCTCTTCTCTGATTGAGTGAGGTCACGTCCCGCTGCACCCCGGTCGGTGTTATTTCCTAGTTTCCACGGCATTCGCAACTACGAGGAGTATCAAGGGTATTAAGTCAAACAAGGAGGACATCATGATGTGGGGAGACGGTATGATGTGGGGCATGGGATGGGCCCTCGTTTTCTGGGCGCTGCTTGCCATAGGCCTGATTATTGTCGCGGTCGTGCTGGTCATAGTGTTCACCCGTAATTCGACCGGGCATGACCGACGAACGGACCCACGAGGGCACTCAGAGACGGTTGGCTCGTGGCGTGCTAGGGAGATTCTTGAGGAGCGATACGCCCGCGGTGAGATCAGCGCTGATGATCTTCGTGAACGGCTGCGCGTATTGGAGCAGGGCGAGCGGTGAATCGCTTGACCCGTCGCCAGCTACTCGCGTTGGGGCTTGCTGGCGCGGGCATGGCGGCTGCCGGAGGCGCGGGATTGTGGTGGACCAGCACGTTGGCGACGGAAGGTTATTCAGGCGAAGGCGGTGACTCCTTCTCCGAACCGGTGGTGCTCTCCAGTGTCGATGGCCTCCTCGAAATCGAGCTCGAGGCAGCATCGACGTCGTTGCAAATCGGTGAACACCAGGCAACAGTGTTGGCATTCAATAACTCTCTCCCCGGCCCTACGTTGCGAGTGAGTCCGGGAGACACGCTCCGTGTGCGGATGCTCAACAGACTGGATGCGCCGACGAATCTTCATGTTCACGGTCTGCACGTTTCCCCAGAGGGCAACGGAGACAATCCCTTCGTGCATATCGAACCAGGCGCGACCTTTGATTATGAGTATCAGATCCCCGACGACCATCCGCCAGGGACATATTGGTATCACCCTCACCTTCACGGGCAGGTCGCAGACCAGCTTGCAGCGGGACTGTATGGCGCGATCATAGTCGAGGAGGCCCAACCGGTTCCGACAACCCGTGAACGGCTGTTGGTGGTCTCGGACATTTCCATAGATTCCTCCGGGAACATCGTCGACGCCTCGCTAATGGAGCGAATGATGGGGCGAGAGGGGCAACTTGTGCTGGTCAATGGCCAGATCCGCCCGTTGTTGGCCGGCACCGGAGGCGAAAGGGAGCGCTGGCGCATCATTAACGCGTGTCCCTCCCGATACCTGCGTCTCAGCCTCGAAGGTCAACAGGTTCGATTGCTCTCTCGAGACATGGGTCGCCTTCCGGTTCCCGTTGACGTGACCGAGGTGGAGTTAGCGCCAGGGAACCGGGTGGAGCTGCTTGTAGAGACCTCCAAAGGCATTTCCACACTTCTCGCTTCTCCCGTGAACCGTGGCACCGTGGGAGGAATGATGGGTGCGGCGGGCACCGGCGAAGAGAAGCCAGTAGAGCTTCTCCAGTTAAAAATAGTCGGAGATCAGGTCTCGGAATTACCGCCATTCCCGACCGCTCTTGCGCGGCGGGACTTACGTCAAGAACCAGTCGCCCGCCGTCGCGTTTTGGATTTTGGCATAGGCGGAATGATGGGCCGCGACGGTGCGGGCATGATGTCGTTCACTATCAACGGTAGTGAATTCGATGCTGAACGGCTTGATACCTCTGTCCGCTCCGGCGACATCGAGGAGTGGACCCTGACAAACTCAAGCTCAATGGATCACCCCGTCCACTTGCATGTGTGGCCGATGCAGGTGGTAAGCGGTTGCGACCAAGACCTCACCGATCCTCTTTGGTTAGACGTAGTCAATGTCCCTGCGTTTGGGCAGATCACCGTGCGAATTCCGTTCGAAGATTTCACTGGCCGAACCGTCTATCACTGCCACATCCTCGACCACGAAGATCTCGGCATGATGGGAACAGTGGAAGCCGCTTGAGCGTCAGCCAGCTACCCGGTCGCGGTACTCAGAAGGTGGAACCGACCCGTGAGTTCAGGAATTCTGCAGGGTAGAAGATCTGGATCGGACAAGTCGCGGGATCAGCCGGATGAAGACGATCATGACGATGAGTTCGACTAATGTCTGAGTGACGACGACCAGCGGGGCAAGGTCGAGCGCGTCGGGGAGGGCGAGCACAAGCGGAAGCACGACCAAAGAGTTGCGGGTTGCACCGCTAAACACAACAGCCCGCGTGCCGGAAGCGTCGAGCCGCGCGACCCGCCCCGCAGCGATGCCGATAGGGATCATGATGACGGCAAAGACGACATAGACCGGCACGACCAGCAGCAACCTGCTGAGTTGTTGCCCAACTCCAGCGATCTGGGACGCAACGACGGCCGCGAGGGTCAGCATCATCAGTGGCACCATTGCCCCAAGAACAACTTCGTGCATGACCCGCCCGGTGCGGGTGTATGAAGCGGCGAGCTGGGTGAGCCCAGCAAGGGTCAGTGGCAGAACGATGAGCAGCAGGAACGCTTCGATGAACGGAGCAAGATCGACCGTTCGCACGAACTCGGCACCGACGAACAACCATAGATAGAGCGGCAGCAGGACCATCTGGGCGAGCATCAGCAGTGGCGCCGCCGCGAGTAACCGGTCTTTCGCACCCCCAGCGATACCGGTGAACACGATCACATAGTCCACGCACGGGGTCAGGAGCACGAACAGCACCCCGACCAGCAGCACCTGGTCGTGAGCGACGATCCGCGACAGGGCAAACACCACCACCGGAACGACGGCGAAGTTCACGACCGTGAGAACAGCGAGGAATCGCCAGTCGCGGAACGCCTGCCCGATCTTTGCGAACGGCACACCGAGAAAAGTAGCGTACAGCAATAGCCCGAGCACGGTATTGATTGTGATCTCAGCCGGACGCGCAACCGCAGGCACGAGTAGACCGACCGCTGCGGCAATGATGAGGGCTGCGAGGTAGAGCGATACCTGGAATCGTTCCATCCATTCCACGCCGGGTCTCATACCAATATCTTCTCAGCTACCCTTGCCAGGTCAGTGTGTTCGGATTGCTTCAGCGATCTGCGCCGTGGTCGGACGCCCCGCCATGCCGGTGTCGGTGCGGTAAACCCGGCACGCAAGGCTGCCCGTTGGAACGGTCCCCGGCACAATGTCGACGCCGTTGATCAGGATGGTGGGCGAGCCAGCGAATGCGGAGGCTGCGGCTTCCTCTGGAGTCGTGATCCGACGCTCGATAACCGGAACATCCGGGTAACCGAGTGAGTCCAGGGCATCACGCACCTGATCAATCGCCGCCGGCGAGTTCGGGCAATCATCAATAGAGAGAACATCAATACGCATGTGCGTTGCCCTTCGTGAGTCGCCCCGATGGTTGGAACTTCTTCCACAAGCTGCGCTGTTGCCGCCAACCTCACAGGCTGAAGCGCTCACCCTTTTTCCTTGTTCGTCCGGTCAGCGGAGCCCGAGAACGCCTCACCGTTCGTTTTGGGCTCGACCGCACTTTCGCTGCTGCGGTTATCTCGAAACACCGAGGGCTCAGGGTCCGGGTGTCGAATGGCCTGTACGAAGAACAGGACAATGCCAATGACGATTGCTGCAAACGATGCCCAGATGTTTGCGGGTACTCCAAACATGGCATCGCTAGTGGGGTCGATCCGGATCGCTTCGAGCCAACTGCGCCCAATGCCGTACCAGATCAGATAGAGGCCGAAGGTGCGTCCCCACCGCAGCCTGAATCGCCGTTCGAGTAGCAGGATGATTGCTACTCCGAATAAGTTCCAGATGATCTCGTAGAGAAACAAGGGATGGAATAAAGTGTCAGCCGGCATTCCCTTCGGAAACATTGCATCGGTCGGCAGGATCTCCAGCCCCCACGGCAGGGTAGTCGGCAGACCAAATAGCTCATGATTAAAGTAGTTACCGACACGGCCCAGTGACTGTGCGACGAGCATCGCTGGGGCCAGCGCATCGGCGAAGGACCAAAAACTGATTCCCGTTCGACGGCATCCGACGTAGGCCCCAACCGCGCCACCAAGAAGTGAACCGTAGAGCGCATTGCCGCCATCCCAGATCGCGAAGACGCTCCAGAGGTTTGCACCCGGATAGAAGTAGTCACTCAAATGGGTGAACACGTGATAAAAGCGCGCACCGATGATCCCAAACGGGACAGCCCAAATGACGATATCGAGCACCACTCCCTTCTCCCCACCGCGCTGAGAAAGCCGATGCTGGGTTATAACGACTGCGGCAATGATGCCTGCGAGAATGCACAGTGCGTAGGTGTGGATCGTCACCGGACCAAGGTCGAATTGCGACCACATCGAGGGTGGGCTCGGAATACTACTCACAAACATGTGCGATGGACCTCCATGCATCGACGACGATTTGATGCTCCGGACAATACTCCTCGCCCGTAGTCAGACTCACAACTCGAAAGCGCGTCAAAGGCGACAGAACTAGCTGAGGTAGTCGTTCTGCCGGCTTGGCACATTGGAGGGGGTGCCCACGCACTTCTCGCGGACGTCGGGCTTCCGGCATCATTGTTGGGCTCATCACTGTTGCGTTTTGGTGGGTCCTTGGGCACTTACTCGCTGCAGCAGTGGCCTGGATGCGTCGCGCCAGGCCAGGGTGGCGAGAACAGTGCCCAGGGCGCCGATAGCGACGAGTACGAGCGCGACAGCAGGGAGCCCGATGACAGCCCCGAGGATCCCAGCGAGTGGGTAGGTAATGAGGAAGCAGGCGTGGGAGAGAGAGAATTGGGCGGCGAACACCGCTGGCCGATTCTGGTCGGTACTGTTGCGACGCAGGAGACGTGCTGAGGGTGTGAGGATCGCAGAAGTCGCTGCTCCGAGCAGAGTCCACACGATTAGGAGAGCGACCCACTGAGGCGTGCCGCTCATCCACGCCATGACCCCGGTCCCGGCCAGGAGCAAGATGGGAAGGATACTTCCCCCGGTGAGCATCACCCGTCGATCCGGGAGCGTCTCCAACAACTTCGGTATTCCGAGAGCGATAAGCATGGATCCGCCACCGTAAGCGGCGAGCATGAGTGCTACATCGGTCTGGGGGCGAGCGAGATCGCCCTGCACCAGGACAACGGTATTCACGATCACCATTGCGGTAGTCGTCGCCACGACCGGGTTCAAACCCATGAGGCCGCGTAGCTCAGGAGTGGCCAAGAACACCCGGCCCCCGCGGGTGAGCCGTTCGAAAAACGCTGTCGGCGGTGGAACTTCAATGTGCGGAAAGCGAGTTGCAATCACCAAGGCTGCTGAGGCGAAGAAACCAATCACGGTCCCGACGAAGAGGTTGTGGAAGCTGATCACCGTCAAAAGCGCTGCAGCGAGCATTGGACTGACCAGCGATTCCAGGTCATATGCCAAGCGAGACAACGACAGAGCACGAGTGTAGTCCTTCTCATTTGGAAGTACGGACGGGATGACCGCCTGGAACGTCGGGGTAAAGGTGGCGGATGCGGATTGCAATAGGAATATCAGGATGTAGATTTGCCACGCCTCGGTGACAAACGGCAGGGAAATGGCAACCCCCGCCCGGACAAGATCGGCCGCGATGAGAACGGGCTTGCGCGGCACTCGCGAAGCCAGCGCAGTGGTGATCGGCGAAACAGCGACATAGGCGACCATTTTGATCGTCATTGCGGCGCCCAACACGATCCCGGCATCCCCACCAGCGATGTCGAAGGCGAGCAGGCCGAGCGCGACCGTGAGGAGGCCTGTGCCCAGCAGTGCAATGATCTGCGCACTGAACAGCTTGGCATAGGTCGGGTTTCGGAGAACGGCGATCATGCTGCAGGCACCTAACGGGCTGATGACGAAGTAACGAGGCTACTGCGGTGGGGCGTAGTGGTGCGGAGGGATCTGCCCGTTCGCAACGGCGTGCTCTGCTTGTTTGATCGCTTCGAGCACGAGTGCGAGGGCGTGCTCGTCAGTGAGCCGATATAACACGCTCGTACCCTGCTGTCGGGTGGTCACCATCCGGGCCATTCTCAGCCTCGCAAGATGCTGCGACACCCCTGATGGCTTCTTGCCCACTATCTCCGCAATCGCATTCACTGGTAACTCGTCGGATTGTCGCAATGCGAGCACGATCCTGATTCGAGTGGGGTCCGAAAGGATACCCAGAACTTCTGCAGCCAAATCCACATACTCCGGCGAGAGTCCAGTCCCGTAAATGTTGCTATCCGCATGCATGCGTAGATAGTAACATTACAGCTGAGCAGATGCGATGCTCAAGGAGGCTTCAGCTTGAACGCATATCGGCGACAATTTGCATCCCTGCGGGTCGCAGCCCGAAGCCCAGCGACCGGGCACGGCAAGAAAAATACAACGAGGTTCACACTCGCGCAGAATCAAATTAGCTGGAATGGTCGCCGGAAGCGTGTCTCCCCCGGTCCTGACTTGTTCTCAATCGACGCCGGTGATGCACCCGCGTCGATTCGTTTCGGAGTGAAGCACAAGAAGGTCGATTATGAGCCAACTGAAAAACACCTCGCTGAACAGGCGAAGTACAGCGGATCTCGACCCTCACCGGCTCCGTCCCGACGTGCGGTCAGGTTCCTCTAACGTTCTAACTCTGGATGACACCGCAAACACGCGCATCGAAGACAAGCTGCTGCGTGCCGTCGAAAGGATCGAACAGCTCACCATCGAGGCACGAGAGTTAGCTGAACGGCGTCGCCAGATGGAAATCCAGTGGCAACAGGACCGTGAGCGCGCGGAAGAACTTCGTAAGCGTGCTGTGAAGTATTCGGGCTGGTAGGACACTCTGGAACAGCTCCGCGCCGACTTTGTTCGGCACAGCGAGTTGACCGAAGTCGTTGCGAGTCTTCGCCGGGCCACCGCGGAGCGCGGTCCGGACCATGAGTTCGCCGAGATTCTCGGCGCCTACCTCTCGTGGTCTGAGGAGCACTTGGAAGAATCAGACCCGCTCCGCCGAATACCACTGCCACAGGGCGATCGACCAGATATGACATTCGATGAATGGTGAGAGCGGAAGCGGCTCAACTCACGTAGTTGGTGAAGTTGTGAGACGGTGCGCACCACCGTGATCCTTTGAACAAGATCATTAGCATGGCGCTTTCCCCAGCCCCAGCGTACCCTGTGGGTAGGCGGCCTCTACCTGCTACGCCAGCACCCGAAGTGTTGGCACGACCAACGGCCCTGGCTGGACAGTCATTTTCTTCTACCTGTCGCCCCCCGACCGGAAGAAGACTGTCATCATGTTTCGCCTGATCTGGATCATCAGTATCTACATCCGCAGCTTCATGCGGCATTTCATGCCGACGAACATTGCACTCGATGCGCTCCGCACCAGGCAAGGCCTCAAATGGGGCGCGCCCGCAATGCTGTTGGCAATCCCCTACTGCTTCGCCGCCGCATACGTCACCACACTCATCGACGACGGCGCACCGAACTGGCTCTACGTGATCGCGCTTGCGTGCATCTGGAACGCACTGAAATTCGCAGTAAACGGCCCTTTGAGCGTCGGGCTGCTCGTGCGAGTCCGGATTACCGAAGCCCGCGCACGGCATCACACCCTGCAGCGAGCAGATCAACTCACCGCCGCCTAACCTCCGCCGGTGACCCGTGTGCACCTTCTCAGTGATTTTGACTGCGAAGGAACTTGATCATGGCTACCCTTACCGACCTTGCACACGACGAACGCTCCGCCCGCATACTGCTCTCGCTCATCGGCGCGCCGAACGATGCGGCGACCGGGCGGCTACTCACAAGGATCGGCGCTGTCGAGCTTATTGCTCTCACCGAAAGCAGCACCGACATTCCGGGCATGGATCAGGTCGCGGCCGCGGTCTGGCGTGATCGTCCTCGCGCCCATGGAAGCGTCGATCGACTCACCGTCCTGTTAGCCGAAAGTGAACGGTTTCGGGTACTCACGCCGGACGATGCGGAGTGGCCTGACACGCTCAGTGACCTCGGCGAACGCGCACCTTACGTGCTCTGGGCGAAAGGCAACACCGCACTACTCACCAGAGACTCGAGTGAGCGGGTCACGATCACCGGGTCGCGCGCTGCGACAGCCTACGGTGTGCACGTCACCGAAGAGATAGCGGATCAACTCGTCCGTGCGGATCGCGTCATCGTCGCAGGCGGCGCCTACGGGGTTGAGGCCTCCGCGCACAGAGCCGCGCTTGCGAGGAACGGTTCCACGATCGCGGTGCTCGCCGCAGGGGTCGACCGCCCCTACCCGGCAGGCCACACGGTGCTCATCGATCGCATCGCGAGCCAGGGTCTGGTGATCTCTGAGGTGCCACCTGGCCACGCCCCGACGAGGCAACGGTTCATTGACCGGTCGCGGATTCTGGCCGCGATTTCCGGTACGTCGGTGGTCGTCGAGGCCGGTGCTCGTTCGGGCACGCTCCACACTGCGCGGGAGGCGCTGGCTCTTGGCCGCGCAGTTGGTGCGGTGCCTGGCCCGGTGACGAGTGCTGCGAGCACCGGCACGAATCGGTTACTCCAGGATGGACAAGCCCAAGTGATCACCAGTGGCTCCGATGTGGTTCGGTTGCTCGACGCCATGCGTGCGCCAGTTCACCCGGCTCCAGACCTCAACATAACCCGTCTCGCGCAAGCCCGCCCTGTCGCTACTTTCCGCGGACTCTGAAACAGGCAGCAGCGCATCAACTCACGCATCGGCGCCGCAACCAGCCACTCGAGCTAGGCACGCACGTCAACGATCTCGTCCCAGTGCGTCGTGGCACGCCGCGACAGCAGCTCGCGTTTCATCTCCCAACCCGCGGGCTGCTTCAGACCCCCGAACCCGACCCCGATCGCTTCCCCGCCAAGACGCCTCGTGATCAGGTCGAGGGTCTTCCCCACCTCGCGGCCCTCGAACTCGGGCTGAAACAGCGCGAGTGGCTGGATCCGCTCAACCGGGCTCAACCCCGTCAGAGTGACCCCGGCCCGCGCGTAGCGCACCCCCGACAGGTACTCCGGGAACAGCTGCGGTATCACCCTGTCGGCGGCTTTCGTGAACGTGATCGGGTCATCCGACGGTGTCGACAGAGGCACCGCCACATGCGCCGAATGCCTAGGCATACCGGTGTCTGCCCAGCCCGTTGCGACCCACACTCCGACCTGCGAAGCGACTTGCCTTTGCGCGCGGAGCCGTGCGGAGACGCGCTGCGCGTAGATCGAGAGCACCTGCTTCATCTCTTCCTGGGTGGTGATCTTGTGCGAAAACGAACGCGAGTAGATCAACTGATCCTTGTACGCGCGCGCCTCTTCTTCAAGCGGGATACACGGAATCCCCCGCAACTCCATGACGGTGCGCTGCAGCACCACCGAGAACTTCTTGCGGATCAGCTTCGGGTCAGCGTCACGCAGATCCCGCACCGTGTGGACTCCGATTGCGGCAAGCTTTTTCCCGGTGCGCCCGGCAACACCCCACAGTTCGGTGGTGGAAAGCGACTCCATGATGTGGTCGAGCTGCCCTGCAGTGTAGACCCCGAGGTGGCAGACCCCTTCGAACTCCGGATTCTTCTTCGCCCCGATGGAGGCGAGCTTCGCGAGGGTCTTCGTGGGGCCGATCGCGACCCGCACCGGGATCCCCGTGTGCTTGTAGACGGTGTGGCGGATCGACCGGCCCACCTTGAGCAGCTCGTCTATTGAGCCTGTGAGCCCGACGAAGGATTCGTCGATGGAGTACACCTCTTGCCAGGCGGCGTGGCGCCCGATGAGTTCTACTGGTAGCGCCGATTGTTGCTGAGTCGCGTATTCACGAGCAATCGGTAGCTGTGCCGCTTGTTGGTGGAGCGCTGATTGATCAGCCGGTGCTGTATAGTTCAGTGCATGCTGACTATTGCTTCGCGTCTCGACGTCATGAACCGGCTTGGCCGGGCCATGGCCGACCCGACGCGCTCTCGGATCCTGATGACGTTGCTCGGGGGACCGAGCTACCCGGCGGTGCTCTCACGTGAGCTCGACCTAACTCGCTCGAACGTGTCGAACCACCTCACTTGTCTGCGAGACTGCGGGATCGTGGTCGCTGAGCCTGAGGGCCGCCAGACTCGCTACGAGATTGCTGACCCGCATCTTGCTGCTGCGCTCGTCGCGCTCGTGGATGTGACGCTGGCTGTAGATGAGCACGCACCTTGCGTGGACTCAGCGTGCACGGTGCCGGGCTGCTGCGGTACAGGGGCGGACGCGTGAGTGCGGCGTGTGGCTGCGAGCACGAGCCTGCCGTTGCGGCGGATGAGCCCGAAGAGGTGGAGCGGCCCTGGTGGAGGGACCGCGGGATCATGGTGCCGGTCTTCTCCGGTGTCGCGTTCCTGACAGGTCTGGTCTTCGAGTGGTCCGTTCTCGAGATCCCGGCGCTCATGCTGTTCTGGGCCGGCCTGTTGCTGGGCGCGTCGACGTTCACGCCCGGCGCGATTCGCAAGCTGTTCAAGGGCAAACTCGGCATCGGGCTGCTGATGACGATCAGCGCGATCGGCGCGGTCATCCTCGGCTACGTCGAAGAGGCCGCGGCGCTGGCGTTCCTGTACTCAATCGCAGAGGCCCTCGAGGACAAGGCGATGGACCGCGCCCGTGGCGGACTGCGGGCGCTGCTGAAGCTCGTGCCGGAGACGGCGACAGTGCTGCGCGACGGGGTGTCCGTGCAGGTTCAGGCGAAAGAGCTGACGGTCGGCCAGGTCATGGTGGTCCGCCCGGGCGAACGGATCGCAACCGACGGGATCGTCCGCTCTGGCCGCTCAAGCCTGGACACCTCGGCGATCACCGGAGAGTCGATCCCCGTCGAGGTCGAGCCCGGCGCTGCGGTGTCGGCCGGCGCGATCAACAGCGCCGGCGCGCTGGAGGTCGAGACGACCGCGGCGGGCACCGACAACTCGCTCACCACGATCGTCGAGCTGGTGGAGCAGGCGCAGACCGAGAAGGGCGAGCGGGCGCGTCTCGCCGACCGGATCGCGCGGCCGCTGGTCCCGGGTGTGCTGATCCTCGCCGCCCTCGTCGCGATCATCGGGTCGCTGCTGGGCGACCCGGAGGTATGGATCACCCGCGCGCTCGTCGTGCTGGTCGCCGCCTCTCCGTGCGCGCTGGCGATCTCTGTGCCGCTGACGGTCGTCGCCGCGATCGGCGCGGCGAGCAAGTTCGGCGTGATCATCAAATCCGGCGCGGTCTTCGAGCGCTTCGGAACGGTCCGGCACGTCGCGGTCGACAAGACCGGCACCCTCACCCGCAACGAGCCCGCGGTCACCGCCGTCCTCACCGCGGACGGCGTGACCGAGACGCAGGCACTGGCCTGGGCGGCGGCGCTGGAGCAGCACAGCACGCACCCCCTCGCCTCCGCGATCACCGCCGCCGCCCCGGGCGTTCCCGCGGCCGCGGACGTGACCGAGCAGGCCGGACACGGCATCGAAGGCACCGTCGACGGCGTGACGATCACCGTCGGCAGCCCCCGCTGGCTCGACGCCGGCGAGCTCGGCGACCGGGTCGCGCTTCTTGAGGAACAGGGCATGACCGTCGTGATCGTCCACCGCGGTGGAGTGGCGGTCACCGCGATCGGTGTCCGCGACGAGCTGCGCCCCGAAGTCCCCGAAGTCGTCCGCACGCTCGCGGATCAGGGTATCGGCGTGACGATGCTCACCGGGGACAACGCCCGCACCGCTCGTGCGCTGGCTGCGCAGGCGGGGATCGGTGACGTGCGCGCGGAGCTGCGTCCCGAGGACAAGGCGACCGCGATCGGCGAGTTGTCGAAGGCGGGATCGGTCGCGATGATCGGCGACGGCATCAACGACACCCCGGCCCTGGCGTCCGCGGACATCGGCATCGCGATGGGAGCGACCGGCTCCGATGCAGCGATCGAGTCCGCGGACGTGGCCTTCACCGGCCATGACCTGCGTCTCATCCCGCGGGCGTTCGACCACGCCCGGCGGGGCCGGCGGATCATCAACCAGAACATCATCCTGTCCCTGCTGATCATCACCGCACTGCTCCCGCTGGCGCTCTTCGGTGTGCTGGGACTTGCGGCTGTCGTCCTGGTCCACGAGGTCGCGGAGGTCATCGTGATCCTCAACGGCCTGCGCGCCGCACGCACCCGCACACCACGAATGGAAAGCTGATGCTCGCAACCATCGGCTCAGCGATCGGCCTGTTCGCGGCGACCAACATCGACGACATCGTCGTGCTCACCGTGCTGTTCCTTGCCTCCAGCCGGGGAAAGCCACGGCCGTGGCAGATCATTGCTGGCCAGTACCTCGGGTTCATCACCCTCGTCGTGATCAGCGTGATCGCCGCGCTCGGTCTCACGATCGTCCCGGACGAATGGGTGGGCTTCCTCGGTCTCATCCCGCTCGGCATCGGCATCTGGACCCTAGTGCGCGGCCTGCGCCGCAACGGCGACGATGATGACGACGACGACGACAAGATCAGCGCAGTAGGCCTGTGGGGCGTCGCGGGGATCACGATCGCCAACGGGGCGGACAACATCTCCCTCTACACGCCGATCTTCCGCACCAGCACTCCCGGCGACGTCGTGATCATGATCGTCGTGTTCCTGATCCTCGTCGCCGTCTGGTGTGCCGCCGGACGCCTGATCGGCACGCACAAGGCGGTCACCGAGACGCTCGAGCGCGTCGAGCACTGGCTCGTCCCGGTCGTGTTCATCGGCCTGGGCCTGTTCATCCTGATCGAGTCCGGCGTCATCGTCCGTCTCTTCGAGGTCCTCGCATGACTCCGGACACGAACGCAGACGTTGAGTCGGCATCGGAACAGCGGCCGCAGAGGGGGCGCTGGCGGCTCACTGCCTGGGCACTCCTGATCGCCGTGGTCGTCGTCTTCATCGATCAGGGGACGAAGGCATGGGCCGAGGCCACTCTGTCGGAGCACGAGCGCATCCCGCTGATCGGCGACCTGCTCGGCCTGCAACTCGCCTACAACCCCGGCGCGGCATTCTCCTTCGGCGAGGGCTCCACCTGGGTGTTCGCTCTCATCGCCGTCGCGGCCACGGTCACCGCGATCGTGTTCGCCTTCCGAGTCCGACGCCCCGGATGGGCGATCGTGATCGGTGCGCTCGGCGGGGCCGCAGCCTCGCACGCCGGCGACCGGCTTTTCCGCCAACCAGGATTCGCGCAGGGGCACGTCGTGGACTTCCTCACCTACGGCAACTGGTTCATCGGGAACCTCGCCGACATCGTGATCGTCACCGCTACGATTGCCGGAGCGCTCCTGATGCTCCGCGGCACCGAGAACTGAGAGGGCCAACCATGGAGATCACCCTGCAGTACTTCGACGGCTGCCCGAACTGGGAAGTACTCGACCGCCGGCTTGCTGAGCTGCTCGACGGTCGATCAGATATCCGCGTCACACGACAGTTGGTCGAGACCTCCGAGGACGCCGAGCGCCTCGGATTCCACGGGTCACCGACCGTCCTCGTCGACGGCGTCGATCCCTTCGCCGACGAGCACACGCCGGTCGGGCTCGCCTGCCGGGTGTTCCGTACCCCTGCCGGGCTGGGAGGCTCTCCGACCGTCGAGCAACTGCGCGAAGCGATTTCCGGCCCGGCTCTGACGGGTGATGCTTGATCAGGGGTGGGTGGAGCGGAGAGCCGGGTAATCGGACCACTCGCCACCGGCGAGACGCGACCATGAGGCAGCGGATGCCGTCGTGATGCCGAGGAGATCCGAGACGATCCGGGGATGCAGTTGCCGGGTGAGCTCGATGAGCGCTGTCGTGCGGGCGCTCCCGGCAAGCAGGCCTTCGGCGCGAAGGCGACGGCTGAGCGGCCCCGGGGTGAGGTGACGGCCCGGGTTCCGGCCGGGGAACAACCACCCTTCAGGATGGCCCTTTGTGGCATCGACGAGCTCGACGATGGCGTCGCCGAGGATCGCGGGGACCTCGATCGGCTCGGCCCCGACGGTGAGCGTCACGGGCCGCGAGCTCGTGTCGACCTGTGCCCGGGTGATCGAGACGATGCGGGTCAGCTGGATCCCGTAGAGCAGCACGAGGAGACCCGCGGCCCGGGTCTTCGGGTCCATGTCGGCATCGGACAGGAATCTGCGGGCCATCTGCCATCGGTGATCAGAGGCGTAGTCTCGCCCCTCGAGGCGATGGGCTCGAAACTCGACCCGAAGGGTGCTCAGCCGGTGTTTTCGCAGCCAGCGAGTGAACGGTGCCAGCGCGTCGCGTTGGCTAGGCGAATCGGTCAGATACGCGTCGAGTAGGCGCTGCGGGAACGTCGCCAGTGTCTCCTGCTGCGCCCGGATCTCCCCGAGGAACGCGGCGCAGTACTTCAGGGCAGCCCTCTGCCTCTGGAAGCCGGAAGCAGGGCTGGACGCGCTGCGCAGTGTCCGAGTGGATCGGAGGAACTCCCAGGTGCAGTAGCGGCGCAGGATCAGCCTGTCCTCGGGATGGTCGATGCCACCGAGCCAGTCGTTGAGCCAGTGGTCGAAGCGCGTGCCCTCGACGTCGAGCTCCGGCAGCACGCCGGAACGGACCAGCAGTGAGAGGAGGAACGCGACCGACTGTCCCGACCGGGCTCGGGTGATGATCGCCTCGGCGGTGAGCGGCAGGGTCCCGTCCGCGAGCTCGCGGAGCACCATCGCGCACTTGCTCTTGTGCAGCCAGCGTTCGAGCGACGCCGCTTTGCCATGGTGCGTGAGCAGATAGTCAGCAAGCGGGTGGAGATCCTCACGGATCTCCTGCATCGTCGGCGAGCAGCTGTTGGATCGCGACGGGCCGGCGGCACTCGACGCAGAGGTGATGTTTGCGGATTTCCTCGATCGAGCCGCATCCAGGGCAGGCCATCGTGATCGGAGTGCCCGCGCAGTCGGCGCAGACCTTCTGGCCATTCATGAA
Organism: Leucobacter shiyiweii; assembly: GCF_052446065.1. Classification (GTDB taxonomy): domain Bacteria; phylum Actinomycetota; class Actinomycetes; order Actinomycetales; family Microbacteriaceae; genus Leucobacter. Next base: position 1,348,076 of record NZ_CM127080.1, read on the forward strand.
CCCGGTGAGGAACACTCTGCGCGCGCACTCGGGACAAGGTTGGGGTCTGCGCATCGCGTAGTAGCAGCGCGCGCATACTCGTCGTCCGTCGAGGTGCGAGGCGACGCGGCCAGGTTCTCCGCAAAGACCACAGGTCTTGATCGGTGCGGTGTAGCAGGCCAGGCAGACGAGTTCCGGGCGACGGACGATGATGGTCGCGTGCTGACCGCACCGCGAGCAGTCGCCGAACGATCGAGGGTCGGCTCGCCAACAGTCACGGCAGAAACGCTGTCCGTCGATGGTGCGCTGCACGGGCCGGACCCGGCCACAGGACGCGCAGGAGACGGACCGGGCCTTCCGCTCGCATCGGGAGCAGTGCCGACCACCGCCCGGCGTCTTGTGGCGCATTCTCACCGCGCGTCCGCAGGACTCACACGTCGGCAACACCACCCGGCTCGCCCCTTCTTTGACCAGCGCATGGGCCAGATTCTGAACGGTCGCTGGCACGTTCGCATGCTGCCCCTCCAGGACTCCGGGCTGCTTGATCAGCGCGAGCTCAAGAAGCCGCTGCGTGAGGGGTACTGGCGCAACCGAATGCACGATCTCAGCGTCGGTCAGGGGCTTTGACGGATCAAGGATCGATCTTTCGTGTGCCAGCACCAGCTGCACCCCGCTGAGCTGGAACTCTTCGACACGACCAGCCGAATGACTAGCAACGGCTAGAGGTTCCCCAAACTATTGAATAGGTTCTCGCCGGAATTCGAGTACTCGATCTATGCCGAGGCTATCGCTTTTTTAGTGGTCCGGATCCCGTGACCAGGATCTGTCCTGGGACCTCTCGACCTAGCATGCGACATGCGCTGTGCTCAAATAGTGCAGTATGATGCACCTTGTGGATACTGAGGCTGAAATTTTGGCACGGGCAATCGGTGCCCGTGTGAAGCATGAACGAAAGAGTCGCTCCTGGACTCTCGATCAGCTCGCCGCGTTCGCGAGCGTGAGCCGAAGAATGCTGGTGAACGTCGAGCAAGGGGCTGTAAATCCGAGCGTCGGTACGCTCTTGCGGCTTTCCGATGCGCTCGGCGTTGGGCTCCCAGCTCTGGTCGAACCTCCGACCCCACGTAGGGTAAAACTCATCCCCGCCGGAGAAGGTGCCGTGCTATGGACGGGACCCGACGGCGGCAAGGGGGTTCTGGTGGCGGGAACCGAGCCGCCTGACGTGGTCGAGCTGTGGGAATGGGTGCTCGCCCCTGGTGAACGGCACGATAGTGAGGCGCACACTGAGGGAACCCGTGAACTACTCCATGTGCAGGAGGGAGCACTGACGATGGAAGTTGGAGCTGAACGCTTCGACCTTGAAACCGGAGATGCCATTTCATTCCACGGAGATGCCGCTCACGCCTATCTGAACTTGACCGATGCCCATACTCGGTTTTCGCTCACGGTGTACGAGCCGGGCGTGGGAGCCGCACACCGAACGGAGGGTACCAGTGCCTGAGAATAATCCCCTTGAAACGTTCCTAGACAAGTGCACTGTGGATCCTGCGGTATTTGTGCTGCGCCCCGACTATCGTGCGCTACTGCTCGTGGTCGACGGTCTTTCCCCAGACTCAACCAGCGAAGGCAACAGCTCCGTCGATGCGCTCGTGGCAGCAGCCGAGACTCACGCCCGCGAACAGTTGGCGAATGCCCCAGTCGACGACGAGGTGTTACAGGTCGCCGGTGACGCGCTTGTTGAGGCGCTGAAGAGCCTGGGAGATGACGTGCGGGTATGGAAACGCTTGGTGGCCGCATGATCGAGCGAAGCACGACGGGGGTCCCACCGTGGTCGATGGCGGTCGCGGCGATGCTCGCCGTACAGCTGTCGAACGCGTTGTCGGTGCCGGTGATCAACCAGGTTGGCCCGGCCGGTACCGCGTGGCTGCGCATGTGCTTCGGCGTCCTATTCCTCTGGATCATCGCCCGGCCCGTGATCCGCTCTCTGCGCCGCAAGGATCTTCCCGCACTGCTGGCACTTGGCGTGGTCACCGGGTTCATGACGACGTTCTTCCTCGCCGCCGTCGATCGTATTCCGCTGGGCACCGCTGTCGCGATCGAGTTCCTCGGCCCGCTCACGGTGGCTGGCCTGATGAGCAAGCAACGCAAAGCCCTAGTATGGCCACTCCTAGCCTTTACCGGAGTGGTGTTACTGACCGAGCCATGGCACGGAAACATCGACTTCACCGGCATCGGGTTCGCGGCGGCAGCAGGCACATGCTGGGGCATGTACAACCTCCTGACTCAGCACGTGGGCGACCGGTTCTCCGGCATCTCCGGCCTATCTCTTACGATCCCCGTTGCGGCCATCGCAACCCTCCCGCTCGGATTGCCGCAAGTCGTTAGCGGTGAGTTCACCTGGTGGGTGCTCCCCGCGGCGGCTGGGATCGCACTGATCACGCCGGTGATCGCGTTTGGACTCGAGATGCTCGCTCTGCGACGCATGACCCACACCGCGTTCGGCACTCTGCTGTCCATCGAGCCCGCGTTCGGAATCCTCATCGGCCTGCTCGTGCTCGCGCAGACACCGACGCTCATGCAGCTCGTCGGAATCGCGATCGTCATCGTCGCCGGAGCGGCCGCACAGCGCGGAGGCCGACGAGACACCGACCCACTTATCACCGACCTGCCCGCGGCAACTACGAAGGAGACATTATGACCGCATCCCCGAAATACAGTTCCACGTTCATCTTCGAAACCACGAACCTCACCGACGAGTTCCACCGCATCGACAGCGAGATCGCCCAGCGTGCCCGCCAGATCCCAGGTTTCCTCGGAGAGGAGGCCTGGCACAACGAGGACACAGGCCTCCACGCGGAGGTCTACTACTGGGCCGATATGGACGCCCTAAGACAACTCGTGGGCATGGACACGCACCAGCTTGCGAAGAGCCGCTATGGGGAATGGCTGGGAGAGTACCGGGTTGTGATCTCCGAGGTGCAGTCCGTCTACGGCAACCCGATCCTGGGCCTCGAACATCGTCCCGAACAGGAGCAGGCATGAGCAGCATCTTCACCGGGTTGAGCGCGTTCCCTCTCACACCGCTGCGCGACGATCAAGTTGACGAACACGCTTTTGTCGGACTTATCGAACGACTCATCACGGCAGGGGTGGACTCGATTACCGCCCTCGGCTCGACAGGATCCTACGCCTACCTCACACAGAAGGAGCGCGCTCGCGTCGCCCAGCTCGCGGTCGAACATGCCGGCTCAACACCGGTGTTCGTCGGAGTCGGCGACTTGCGTACTTCTCATGTTCTCGCGCATATCGAGTCCGCCGAAGCTGCGGGTGCCGCGGGGGTTCTGTTGGCACCAATGACCTATCAGTCACTCACTGCGGACGACGTACTTGAGCTCTACCGCACCGTCTCCGAATCAACAGACCTGCCGGTGATCGTCTACGACAATCCCGGCACCACTCACTTCACGTTCAGCACCGAACTATACGCACGAATCGCCGAACTGCCGGGCGTCGCGTCGATCAAGATTCCAGGTGTGCCCACCGACCCCAAGACAGCAGCCAAACATGTCGCGGCAATTCGCTCCGTAGTGCCCGAGCACGTCACAATCGGCGTCTCCGGAGACGCTTTTGCGGCCACCGGATTGAACGCAGGCTGCGATGCCTGGTACTCCGTTATCGGGGGGACCCTGCCCGGACCCGCATTGGCAATCACTCGAGCAGCACAAGCGGGAGATTCGGCGAGCGCTCTGGCAGAATCAGATCGGCTTGAACCACTGTGGGGGCTATTCTCCGAGTTCGGAGGAAGCATGCGCGTCGTCGCAGCGATCGCCGAACACCTCGGCCTCGCCTCAAGCCGGTGCCTACCGCTACCGATCCAGGGCCTCACCGAGGAACAGCGTGCCCACGTTGCCGCAGTGATCTACGAGCTGGGCCTAGCCTGACCCCAACCGCCTCAAGAAGCCAGCCGGAGGTGGGTGGGCGCTGGCACGTTACGTGTTTGCCGCTACCCTGGTGCGGTCGGCCGACGGTGGCGCGGTCGTCGCGATCGTACTACTCGCGAGCGCATCAGGGCAGCCAGGGTGGGTGTCAGGGTTGCTGGGAGCCTCCATCACGGCACCACATTTGCTGGGGCCGTTCATCGCACGACGTCTGGACACCGCGAAAGACGGACGTAAGATCATCGCCGTCTCCGCAGTCATCCACGGCACTCTCCTCGGCACAGCGGCTCTACTCCTGCCTGTAACGTGGGCCGTGATCCCCGCGCTCCTGCTGACCCTGTCAGGTCTCTTTGGACCGATGCTCACCGGCGGGATCAGTAGCCGTCTCCCTTCGATCGCGGGCCCCTCACAACAAAGTCAACGGCGGGCGCAAAGCTGGGATGTCGCGAGTTACGGCATTAGCGGCACCATGGGCCCCGCAGTTGTTGCTGCGGTCGCGGCGGCGACCGGGCCACTGGCAGCAACTTTGATCCTTGCCGGAGCGGCGATCCTTGGGGCGGGCGCCGTGCTCGCCCTCCCACGTCAGGCACCACTCGATGACCTCAACGCAGTTCCCTCGCCTGCCCGAACATTGATGACGATCTGGCGATCCGGGCCGCTGCGCCGCACCCTCGGTCTCACCATCATCGTCGCGTTCTCCGTCGCAGTGCTCCCGATCTACGCAGTTGCCATCGCACCTGGCCTGGGAGGTGCTGCAATAGCGGGTACCTTGGTCGCAAGTTACGGGATAGGAGCTTTCACGGCTGACGAGCGTGCGCGACCGGCTCGATGACGAGCGGATGAAGCTGTTGCAGGCCCACTATGTGGGTGCGGTACCGATCGACCTGTTGAAGCAGGAACAGGATCGCATCGCGAACCAGATCGGTGACATTCAGCACCGGCTTGAAGCGCACCACGATGAGTATGCGTCAGCTCGCGCGAACCTTGACGACTCGCTCGGCCTGCTCGCCAACATCGTCAGCATCTACCAGCGTGCTGATGACGCGAACCGACGACTGTGCAACCAGGCGTTCTTCCACAGAATTTTCATCGAGGAAGAGGGTGATGTCCGGGTCGAGTACGAAACACCCTTCGGTGCGCTCTGCGATACCGAGGAGCAGATGAACGCCCTGAACTGGGCGGCCGAAGCGAAGAAACAAGGAGAGGTTCAAACCGGACAAAGAGTGGATACCCTTGTCGAGGGTTTGAACCTCTCCCATTTGGGGTGGACAACGGGACTTGAACCCGCGACCACCGGCACCACAAGCCGGTGCTCTACCAACTGAGCTATGCCCACCATGCTGACCACGCGAGCGTAACTCACGAGGCAACCTCACGATCATATCCCATTTGAGCCTCGCATCTCCAACTCAGACTCAGATGGTTCGTGCCCGACGATAGTCCGTGCACTGATTGGGATCCACTCGCCAGACAGTCAATGCCAGCTGATGCGGGGTGCCCGCCCAGTGAACCACGAGTGACCACTCGCTGAACTCGACAGCAAATCGTTACTTTCCGACCCCCGCGCTGACCAACAAACCCTGAGGCTTACGGAGTCGAATCGCGGGTGAACTGTGTAGGGTGAAGGCATGTGGGATGTCTCGCTTGAAGACTTCGAGCACCTCGTCGGCGAGGGGCTCGACAGCTTGCATGACGACATGCTTGCCAAGCTCGACAACGTCATATTTCTGGTCGAAGACGCTCCCGAAGATGGCAGCGACGTGCTGGGCGTGTACGAGGGATATTCCCTCGCGGAGCGAAACTCATACGGTTACGGCGAAGAACCGGACCGGATTATCTTGTATCGCCGAAATCTGCTCGAGCACTGCGACGATCGCGAGCATCTGATTGCCGAGATTCGGATCACTCTCGTGCACGAGATCGCGCACTTCTATGGGCTCAGCGAGGCGCGCATTCACCAGCTGGGATGGGGATGATGGCTGAGACACGCGCGCGACCAGAGTTGCGCCGACGAGAGCGAATCGCCCCGCTACCCGACCTTCCTTGGCAAACGGTGGTCTGGGACGATCCGGTGAACCTCATGTCGTATGTGGCGTATGTCTTTCAGGAACACTTTGGATTCGACCGGGCGGAGTCAGAGAGGCTCATGCTGCGAGTCCACACCGAAGGCAGCGCCGTCGTCGCCGAGGGTTCTCGGGAGGAGATGGAGTTGCACGTCGAAGCGATGCACGGGTACGGGCTGTGGGCGACCGTTCGGCAAGCAGGTAACTCATGAGGCTCCTCCCCCTTCCGAGCGGCGCGCTCCGGGTTCGCCTCGACTTTGACGAGGCTCATCTTCTCGATCAACTGACCGGACAGCTGATTGAGCTGCTCCAGAGCTACAGCCGTACAGCGCTCGACCCCGATCCACTCTTCGCAAGTCTTGAGGTCGGCGGGTCAGAAGACACACCCGAAGACCCCGCGTTGGCCAGGCTCTTTCCCGACGCATACGAGGCCGACGACGAAGCATCGCAGTTTCGTCGCGTGACCGAGCAGGGGCTCATCAACCGCAAACTGCAGGATGCAATGCTCGTGACCTCCGAGCTCGGGCTCGGCACGGGGCCCGCCGAAAACGAGGAGCCAGAGCCCGTCGAGATCGAGGTGACGCGGGCGACCCTTTCCGCTTGGGTGCGCACGCTAACAGCGCTGCGGCTGGCCATTGCCGCCCGCATCGGACTTGACTCCGAAGACGATCACGAACGGTTACTTGGCGCCACCGAGACTCGGGGCACGGTGCTGGTGTACGACTGGCTCGCCGCCATCCTCGAGTCGGTCCTGCGCATGCAGACCACGCCCGACGAAGACTGACGCCGTCATTCGGCGGCGCGCGGCCTGAAACTACGTCGGCGACTCAAGCGAGCGCGGATCCACCACATCACGACGGGGCTGTAACAATCGTGCCGGTCTCAACCCGACGGCCCCAAAGCGGCTCCGCACCTCGTCCACAGCCTGATCCACCGCTCGCCACTCGTCATCCTCGCCCCACAGCGCTTCCGGCCGCTGCCCCTCGGGGAGAAACTGTTCGACGCGCACGCCGATCAACCGCACCGGCCGGCCGGCCGCACCGATTGAGGTGTACAGCTCGCGCGCGGTGCGGTAGATCCGCTGAGTGGAATTCGTTGCTTCGGCGAGCGTGCGCGAGCGCGACACTGTCTCGAAGCTCTCCCACCGCACCTTCACCGCGATCGTACGCGCTTCAGCACCATGCTCCCGGAGCCGTTCGGCGGTGCGCGTCGACAGCCGCAATAATTCACGTTCGATAACCGCGGGATCTATCTCGTCGAATGCGAAGGTTTCCTCATGCCCGATGCTTTTCTCGACACGCGTGGTGCGCACTTCGCGGGCGTCTCTGCCGTTCGCGAGTTCGTGCAGCCTGACGGCGTTGGCCCGACCGACCACCCGTTCAAGGCTCGCAAGTGGCTCCCGCGCGAGATCTCCGACCGTGTGGATCGCGCGAGCGTGCAGCGATTTGGCCGTCGCTCCGCCCACTCCCCAGATCGCTTCCACTGGTAGCGGGTGCAGGAAGCTCAGCGTGCCAGCGTGCGGAATTTCGAGCACACCGTCGGGTTTCGCACGCTGAGACGCGAGCTTCGCAACATGCTTGGTACTCGCAAGACCGACCGATGCGGGCAGCCCAGTTCGCGCACGAATAGTGGCACGGAGTCGCCGTGCAATCTCGGCGGGAGGCCCAAAAAGCCTCGTCGAACCCGTTACGTCGAGGAAGGCTTCGTCAATACTCAGAGGCTCCACGAGTGGCGTGAACTCCTGAAAGATGCCCATCACCGTGCGGGAGGCGTCGCGGTACTTCGCGAACGTGGGCTCCAACAAAATGAGCGAGGGGCATAGCTGCTTCGCGCGAGCAACCGGCATTGCCGACCTCACTCCATACGCCCGCGCCTCGTAGCTGGCGCTCGAAACAACCGATCTCCCGGTTTCGTGGCCCACCGCGGTTGGTAGTCCCCGCAACTCAGGTCGATCGAGCAACTCCACCGACACGAAGAAAGAATCCATGTCGACGTGCAGAATCGAGGCGTCGGTACGCTCCAACTCAGCCGACCGGCGGGTACCGTAAGATTGCGGCGACCGGACTGTCATCGGGAAGATCTTCCTTCCGCACGGCCAGCACTTTCCCGCCGGAACGCAAGACCCTGGCCGCCATCTCGCCGAGCAAGCCCACGGTGGCGGGGCCTCTCTCGGAAGCGAAATCAATCGTCCCAGCTTCGTCGATCGTGCCCTCTGTCGACGTATCGTCCATGTCGAAAAGCAGTTCACTCACCGCGCCGGCGGTGGCGGCGCGCGCGACCTCCGTGAGCTGGCTCACTGCCTTCCCCTCTCCGCGCAGGTTTTCAAAGCGCTCTTTCCACTCAACCATTTCATCCGCGTAGAGCGCGTCGAGAATTGACCGAGCCTCGCGGTCCAGGTCTGTGGCGCTGAGCGAATCCGGGTGGGCGGCAATGCCCCCATCGACAAGGCCCTGATAGCTGTTGATCGCACGATAGGCGGTGTCGAGTTCGTCGGTGGCGCAGAGAATAAGTGGAACATTCGTGTCGCCAAGGAGCGGCAGGATTGACTCTTGAATGAGCAAACAGTACTTTTTCTGCTGGATCTTCGGGCCGAGGGCCCCAGTGTCGCTGATCCGGTCCGCCTGACCCCCATGCGGCTCCTGCCGCAGCACGTCCGAGAGATCATCCGGGAGGGTGTCAATGGCGACTTCTGTCGCGCGCTGGTCTGCCCGCAACTCATACAGATGCACCGATCCCTGGGTGACTGTCAGCACATAACCTTCGCCGGGAAAGGAGCGCGAGCGAAGCAGTGGACCGACGTCAAAGCGATCTCCCACCGCGACCAAATCGACCAGTCGATTCGCCGTGTGGAACACCCGCACCCGCTCGGGGCAGGCAAAGATGGCGACGGAATGAGCCTGAGATTCCCAGAATTCTCGATCGGTCTGGAGTGCGTCCAGCGCGCCCGCAATAGACCGACGCGAGGCTTTGTCAGCATCCGCCGACGCGAGCTCAGCATCAGCGGATGCTGCGGCGTTTCGCAGCGCGAGTTGGACGTGCTCCGTCTCGGTCGGGCGAGGCGAAGACGGCAGGTAGATAGTGACGCTCGCTGGATTGCGATGCTCGATCAGTTCGGCGAGTTCGGTATCGTTCGGAATTGTGACCTTCATGGCCCTACCCTAACGACGAAGCTGGCTATACGGAAGCCCGTTCGAGCACAAGCTCACGCACTCTCGCCGCGTCTGCCTGGCCGCGCATTGCCTTCATCACCGCACCGATCACTGCTCCAGCGGCTTGTACCTTCCCGTCGCGGATCTTTGCCAGAACGTCGGGTTGCTCAGCGAGAGCCGCATCTATCGCCTCGATCAGCGCACCGTCATCAGAGACAATGGCGAGCCCGCGCGCATCAACGATTTCTTGCGCCGTTCCCTCCCCATCGATGATGCCCTGGATCACCTGGCGCGCCAGCTTATCGTTGAGTGTGCCCGCGTCAACGAGCGTCACCACTGCGGCAAGCTGTTCCACACTGATGAGATCGCTTGGCGACGCCGATCGCTCGTTCGCAATGCGCGCGATCTCCCCCGTCCACCACTTGCGGGCGGTGTGGGCCGGCACGCCAGCGGCGACCGTCTCTTCAATGTTCTGCAAGAGACCTGCGTTCACGACATCCTGGAACTCCAGGACGGTAAAGCCCCACTCCTGGCGCAGCCGGCGCCTGCGCAGCGTCGGGTGTTCCGGGAGTGCGGCCCGAAGTTCCTCGACGAGAGCGCTTGAAGGAGTCATCGGGGCAAGATCAGGCTCGGGGAAATAGCGGTAGTCGTCAGCGTCGCTCTTGGGACGACCAGGCGAGGTCTCCCCCGTGTCTTCGTGCCAGTGACGGGTCTCCTGAGTGATGGAACCACCCTCTGACAGAATCTGAGCCTGTCGCTGAATTTCAAATCGCACCGCACGTTCAACCGAACGCAGCGAGTTCACGTTTTTAGTCTCCGTGCGCGTGCCGAGCACCGCCATTCCGGCGTCTTCGTTCCCGCGGGGACGCAGCGACACGTTCGCGTCGCAACGCAGGTTTCCGCGTTCCATTCGTGCGTCCGAGATGCCAAGGGAGACAACGAGATCACGAATGGTCGAGACGTAGGCTGCGGCGATCTCAGGGGTGTCAGCCTCTCCGCCAAAGATCGGACGGGTAACGATCTCGACGAGCGGCACACCCGCGCGGTTGTAGTCAACGAGCGAGTACTCCGCGCCCTGAATGCGGCCGGTCGACCCACCCATGTGGTTGAGCTTGCCAGCATCCTCTTCCATGTGGGCGCGTTCAATTGGCACATGTACGACCCTGCCCGACGCGAGCTCAATCTCAACCGTGCCATCAAACGCGATGGGATCGTCGTACTGCGAGATCTGGTAGTTCTTCGCCATATCGGGATAGAAGTAGTTCTTGCGCGCGAACCCTGAGACCTCAGCGATTTTACAGCCCAGGGCAAGCCCGAGACTGATGGAGTACCGCACCGCCTGCTCGTTGATGACCGGCAGGCTTCCCGGCAGTCCGAGGCACACGGGCGTCAAGTTGGTGTTCGGTTCAGAGCCGAACACGTTCGGTGCGGAACTGAACATCTTGGTGCGTGTGTTCAACTCGACGTGCACCTCGAGCCCGATAACTGGTTCGAAGAGCTCTAGCGCCCGGTCAAAGTCCATGAGCTTGGTCTTCGCCATCAGAGTGCTGCCTTTCCGGCGGTGATGCCTGCAAGCGACGGGGTCTGCGCCCAAAACGGCGCACCGTCACGTTCCTCGATAATGCGCTCCACGGCCGCTCCAGCTCGATAGAGGCGCGCGTCTTCGTACGCAGGCGCCAAGAGCTGCAGGCCCACCGGAAGTCCGTCCTCGACAGCAGTGCCAATCGGGAGGCTGAGGCCCGGAATTCCGGCGAGGTTCGCAGGGATCGTCGTCGCGTCGTTGAGGTAGTCCTGCATTGGGTCGCCGGCGTGTTCCCCCAGCCGCCATGCAGTCGTGGGTGCGGTCGGCGAGGCAATGACATCAACCTGCGCGAAGGCTGCCGCGAAGTCCCGCTGAATGAGCGTACGCACCTTCTGGGCGCTGCCGTAGTAGGCGTCGTAGTATCCGGCAGAGAGGGCATAGGTGCCGAGAATGATCCGCCGCTTTACCTCGGCGCCAAAGCCTTCGGCACGGGAGGCGCTCATCACGTCTTCCACGGTTCCACCGCCCTGCGGGTTGACCCGCAAACCGAACCGCACCGAGTCAAACTTTGCGAGATTACTTGATGCTTCGGCGGGAAGAATGAGGTAATACGCGGCGACAGCGTACTCAAAGTGAGGCGCGTCGATCTCGATAATCTCGGCCCCCTGCGCCGATAGCAGCGCAAGCGCTTCCTCAAAGCGTGCCTTCACACCGGGCTGCACACCCTCGAGCATGAGCTGCTTGACCACCCCCACCCGAAGCCCCCGGAGCGAATCACCGTTGACACCGTCACGGGCCGCTGCGGCCATCGATGGCCACTCATGGTCGAGCGACGTCGAGTCGTGGCGATCGTGACCCACGATCACGTCGTGCAACAGGGCGGTGTCGAGCACTGTGCGCGCAACCGGCCCGATCTGATCGAGCGACGAGGCGAGGGCGATGGCTCCGTAACGGCTCACTCCACCATAGGTGGGCTTCACACCCACCGTGCCGGTGAGCGCGGCAGGCTGGCGGATGGAGCCACCCGTGTCACTGCCAAGCGCAAGGGGCGCTTCAAACGCGCTGACTGCCACGGCCGATCCGCCGCCGGATCCACCGGGAACACGATCAAGCGCCCACGGATTTCGGGTCACCCCGTAGGCCGAGTTCTCAGTTGACGAGCCCATCGCGAACTCATCCATATTGGTCTTGCCAATAGAGATGAGGCCAGCCGCGCGAGCCTTGGCTACCGCGGTTGCGTCATAGGGCGAGCGGTACCCTTCGAGAATCTTTGACCCTGAGGTAGAGGGCATGTCGGTAGTAACCAACACGTCTTTAATCGCGATCGGCACGCCCGCGAGCTCGCCGAGCTCTTCACCCGAGGCGCGCCGAGCATCGATAGCTCGGGCCGCGTCAAGCGACGCGTCGTGGTTGGTGGCGAGGAACGCGTGCAACTCGCCATCTACTTCTGCAATGCGATCGAGATGGGCGCGGGTGGCTTCCTCCGACGACACTTCGCCGGTGGCAAGCACGCCCGCCAGCTCCGCGGCGGTCATGCGAATAAGGTCGCCCATTACTGCTCCTCCCCCAGGATCGATGACACGCGAAACATGCCGTCTGCCGCGTCAGGAGCGTTCTGCAGCGCCTGATCGAGCGTCAAAACATCGGCAATCTCGTCGGGCCGCGTGACGTTAGTGATCGGAATCGGGTGACTCGTTGGCGGGATATCCGCAGCAGCCACCTCACTCACCTTCGCGATGCTGTGCAGGATCGAGTCGATCTCACGGGTGAGAGAATCGAGTTCTCCGTCGGTCAAGGCGATTCGGGAGAGTCCGGCGAGGTGCCTCACGGTTTCCACCGTGATCTCGCCGTTCGCCGCGCTGGTTTCAGGCATGCTGCTCCATCTGGAGTGGTCGTGTGGGAACTCGACCATCTTACCGGCGTTCGGGATCCCATCTCCCGGCGCCAACCACGCTGCGAAGAGACGCGAAGCCGTTCGCGATTAGTCTCGAGTTGTCGCTCGTTCGGCTACGGCAACGAATTCCGCCGCGACGTTGCCACTGCGGTCTGGTTCGCTCACCAGGTCAAGCACCTTTTCCGGCCCTGGAGCGAAGGACAGCTCCGCGAAGGGGACCCACACGACGTTGGGCGAACGCGTCGATTCAAAGAAATAGACGAGATCTGTGAGATCAGTCACCGTGCGCCACCGAGTTGTCGAGACGTTCGGCCGCACCGGATCGGCGGTGCCATAAGGTGCCGAAGCGTTGCGGATCACGCTGAACACGAAAGTGGCCGCTTCTCGGGCGTCCGTCGTCTCCGGAAGGCGTGCCGAATAGAACGCCGCACGGGCGAATCGCTCGGGAGATTCGGTGCCACCTGGAAGCGGCTGGTCGCCGCCGAGCCCCCGATAGTTCCGGAGCATGTGCAGCTGCTCATCGTACGCGGGTGAGTTCGTCATGACCGTGAACTCTGGGCCGTGATGCACAGAAATTTCGCCGTCGAGAAATTCCACAATCGCTGAGTCGCCGGTCGGGTCGGCCATCGATAAGTGCGCGGTGCCCGGGTGATCGCCAATCATCAAGGGGATGATCTGCACCCTGCTCTCGGTGAGCCATTGCACGGCAGAAGCCACAGTGTGGAACCGATCGAGCAACAGCTGTACTGCCTGGTGCAGCATCAGGCCGGGCCTGCTCGCATCGCGTGCCCCGTAGTCTGACTCAGCCAGGTAGAGCCCGCTCACCTGAAACCCGCGTTCGTTGAGCCCGTCAACCGCGATTTTGCCGTACATTAGCGCAACGACGCTGCCGAAATCGGAAACCCAGCTCAGGTTTCCCGGATCGCCGGGCGCGCTCTCCCGCGCGGTGCCTCGGGGGCGCAGCGCCAAGACGGTTTGCGTGGGTTCGACCCAGTCCATGCTGCGACCGACGAGGACAATACCTGATCCGGGCTGGCCGGCAGATGACCAGAGAAACCGTGTGCACATAACGCGAGCCTATCGCGGGGCTGATACCGCTGTCACGGTCGAGTCGTCCACTGCTGGGGCCCACGGTTCGGCCCGACTTCCGTCCGGATTCCACATCTTGGAACACCCACGGCGATGGCTCGTCACCACGTGCGCGTCGACCACGCCCACCGCGGTCATGAGCGCATACACGGTCGTCGGCCCAACGAATACGAAGCCCAGACGTTTGAGTTCTCGCGCAAGCTCAATCGATTCCGGGGAGGTGCTCGGCACCTCCTCCTCAGTCAGGGGCGCGGGCGATCGATCCGGCGCAAACGACCACACGACACTCGCCAGGTCGCGCCCTTGCTCTCGCAACGCGAGCGTGGCAGCGGCATTCGAAATAGTCGCCTCTATCTTTCGGCGATTCCGAATAATTCCCGAATTTTCGAGTAGCCGTTCAATGTCAGGCTCCGCATACGCGGCAACGGCATTCGGCTCAAACCCTGCAAAGGCATCCCGGAATGCTGCGCGCTTGCGCAACACCGTGAGCCACGACAGGCCCGACTGAAAGGCCTCGAGGGAGAGCCGTTCAAACATCCCGACGTCGTCGAACACGGGCATGCCCCACTCGGTGTCGTAGTACTCGGTCAGTAATGGGTCGGAATCGGCCCAGGCAGGGCGACAGTGGTCGCTGCGTTGATGCATGACATCTCCTTCGTGATACCCGGAGTGGGTACTCTGCGGCTCCCCCGCTTCGAGCCTAGGCATCGCATCGTCGCCGTGGTGGCGCTGCACCAAATCTGTGAATAACTCAGCAAACACCCAACCTAACCTCGAGCCGAGGGCGAGAATGGGTCACCTAGATCTCGGTCTCCAGAGCGTCAGGGCCCTTGGTCACCAACACGGCGAATTGGCTGGCATCGAGCACGGGAATGCCAAGCTCCTCCGCCTTCGCAAGTTTTGATCCTGCGCCCGGCCCCGCGGCGACAAAGTCCGTCTTCTTCGAGACGCTCGATGCGGCCTTGCCACCCGCCTGGATGATGGCCTCCTTCGCGCCGTCACGGGTAAACCCCTCGAGCGCGCCAGTTGCGACGACGGTGAGACCTGAGAGCACCCCGTCGCCGGTCATGGAAGCACCCGGCCCCGGATGCCCCGGGGTTGCCCACTGCACACCCGCAGCTGCCCAGCGATCCACGATCTCCCGGTGCCAATCGACTGCGAACCATTCACGCACCGACTCGGCGATCGTGTCACCGACTCCCTCGACCTGCGCGAGCTCTTCGCTCGTGGCCGTGCGAATGGCATCGAGAGAACCGAACCACTCCGAGAGAGCGCGCGCGGCAACCGGCCCGACGTGACGAATATTCAGCGCAACCAGGAGTCGCCAGAGCGGCTTCGTTTTCGCTGCTTCAAGTTCGGCGAGCAACGTCTCGGCGTCTTTGGACGCGGTGACCACCGCGAAGTTCTTCCTGATCCCAGCGGCTCGCCGCTCAGATGCGGGCCGGTCCTCCCACCCGGGCGGATAGGTCACGCTGGTCTTCTGAAACGGTGAGCGTCGCACCGGTTCGCCCATCTCATCAGTCTTAGGCTCGCCGGTTTCTGGGTCTCTCACGATCACCACGATGGGCACCAATTGATCGAGCGTGAGATCGAACAACCCAGCTTCCGTAGTGAGCGGCGGATCAGCGGGAACCTCCGGCTGCGTCAGCGCTGCCGCCGTAACCTCGCCCAACACTTCAATGTCGAGCGCACCGCGAGATCCAATGTGCTCCACTCTGCCGCGCAGCTGCGCTGGGCAGCCACGACTGTTGGGGCATCGAAGATCAATGTCGCCTTCCTTCATGGGGCGCAGCGCGGACCCGCACTCGGGGCATTCCGTCGGCATGTGCCATTCACGCTCCGAGCCATCGCGTCGCTCAATTACCGCGCCAAGCACCTCGGGAATTACGTCTCCAGCCTTTCGCAGCACCACAGTGTCACCGATGAGCACGCCCTTGGCCTTGACCACCTGCTGGTTATGCAACGTCGCCTGGCTGACGGTCGAACCCGCGACGCGGATTGGCGCCATGACCGCGTAGGGTGTGGCCCGCCCCGTTCTTCCGATTCCGACCCGTATGTCAAGCAGCCGGGTGTGTACCTCCACCGGGGGATACTTATAGGCAATCGCCCACCGGGGGGCGCGGCTCGTCTCACCGAGTTCTGCGTGCAGCGCCAACTCGTCAACTTTGACGACGATGCCATCGATTTCATGGTCGACCTGGTCGCGATGCTCGCCGCGATCCTCAATGAAGCTCACGACCTCAGCGACAGTGTCGAAGACGCGCGAGTGCGGTGAAACCGGCAAGCCCCACTCGCCGAGCAATCGGTAGGCATCTGACTGGTTCGTGATGTGCGGATCCTGCCAGGCCCCGATTCCGTGCACATAGAGCGAGAGCTTCCCGAGACGCTCTGTCATCAGCTCCAGCTCGCGTGCCGACTTCTTCTCGGCGCGCTGGCGCAAGCTCCCAGCGGCGGTGTTGCGGGCATTTGCAAACTCGGGAAAACGCACCGTGATTTTGTCTTCAGGAACACCCTTCGCTCGTTGCTCCTGCTCGAACTCGAACTGCAGCTCGTGCTGGCGACGATTCAACGACTCGAACGCTTCGCGCCTGAGGAACACCTCTCCCCGCGCCTCGAAAAACTCGGGGATCCCCTCCCCGGTGAGCGCAGTGGGAATCGCCGAAATGAATCGCACATTCTCGGTAATGTCTTCACCCACGCGGCCGGTTCCCCGGGTCGTGGCGGTCTCCAGCTGCCCGTTGCGGTAGGCCAGAGAAATCGCGGCACCGTCGATTTTGAGTTCACTCAACCAGCGCACCTCGCGGCCTGCTGAAGCCCGGGTTTTCTCAGCCCACTCGGCGAACTCATCTGTCGAAAACACGTTGTCAAGGCTGAGCATCCGCTCTGCATGCTCGTGGTCAGGAAAGCCTGCAGAGACCACCGCGGCGCCGACTTGCTGCGTGGGACTATCGAGACCCGCAAGCTCAGGAAACGCCTGCTCGATCGCTTCCAGCTGATGGATCAAGCCGTCATACTCGGCATCGGACACCAGACTGGTTGCTTCTGAGTAGTAGGCCAGTCGGAAGCGTTCGATGAGCTCGGTCAGCTGTTCGCTGGCCGCGCGCGCGCTGGCGAAGTCGGTCGGTACTGGTGCCGTGGCGGCAGGGTCAAAAGGCTCAGTGCTCACACAGACAGTGTAGAAGCGACAGCAGACATCGTCTCGGCAGCTTCGGCGCGATCGATCGTGAACTGACCGAGAACGCGTGTGCCAATGTAGAGAACGGCGCTCTGGCCCGGAGCCACTCCAAGCAGCGGTTCCGCGTGCACAAGATCAATCTCCACCACGATTTCGTGCGTCGCCTCCGCGCGATGCTGCTCCGTGCGGTCAGCCTCACTTACCTTGCGCAGCCAGGCCTTGGCCGGCACCGGGTCCGCGTGCGCACGGATCTGCACCTCACAGGCAAAGGGCGTTTCCAGATTGAATCCCGGCGCGCCAGTGAAGCTGTATCGCCCCCCGGCGATTCGGCCGATCGCCAGCCGATCCTTCGGCCCGACGACTACTTGGTTCGACACGGGCCGAATTGACAGCACGTAACGCGGCTGACCATCGGAGGCCGGCCTGCCGAGCTGTAGCCCACGGCGCTGACCCACGGTAAAGCCGTGTGCGCCGTCGTGAGTACCGACTACGTCGCCGGACTCGTCAACGATCTGACCTGCGGTGCGCTCCAGATGCCCGGATAACCATCCACGGGTGTCACCGTCGGGAATGAAGCAAATATCGTGGCTATCGGGCTTCTGAGCCACCTGCAAACCGCGCTCTTCAGCCTCGCGGCGAATGAGCTCCTTGGAGGGGGTATCTCCGAGCGGAAAGTAGCAATACGCCAGTTGCTCAGCGGTGAGCACTCCGAGCACATAGGACTGGTCTTTCGCCCAGGCACTTGCCCGATGCAGCTCACGCCCGTCAGGCGTGTCGATCAGCGTCGCGTAGTGGCCGGTGGCGACTGCGTCGAACCCTAGGGCGATGGCCTTGTCGAGCAGTGCCTGGAACTTAATTTTCTCGTTGCAGCGCAGGCACGGGTTCGGCGTGCGCCCTGCAGCGTATTCGGCAACAAAATCGTCAACCACGTCTTCTTTGAATCGCTCGCTAAAATCCCACACGTAAAAAGGGATGCCCAGGAGATTCGCGGCTCGCCTGGCATCCATCGAGTCTTCAATGGTGCAGCAACCCCGGGAGCCGGTGCGCAACGTGCCCGGCATTCGGCTGAGGGCGAGGTGCACCCCGACAACGTCGTGCCCAGCCTCGACCGCTCGAGCTGCTGCGACCGCCGAGTCGACCCCTCCGCTCATCGCAGCCAAAATCTTCATCAGGGCAGTCTATCGGGGGGCCGGGCAATCGGCATCTCCGCAGTGCGATTCTGCGCGCCTGCGAATCTCAGCTCAGCCCGGCAACACGAGCGCGCGCGACTGCGTCCGGCAAAACCGCGAGCAGCGCATCGACCTCAGCGCTGGTGGAATCCGGTCCCAGGGTGAAGCGCAGCGAGCCGATCGCGTCTTCCTCGGAAACCCCCATCGCGAGCAGCACGTGCGACACCTCGGCCACACCCGCCTGACAAGCGGACCCGACGGAGGCCGAAATACCCGCAGCGTCGAGCAGGAAGACGAGCGAATCGCCCTGGCATTCGGGGAACGTAAAATGTGCATTGCCTGGCAAACGCCCCTCGCCAGGCGGTGCTCCACGCAGCACCGCGTCCGGAACTCGCTCGAGCAGGCCAGTAATGAGTCGATCGCGCAATGATGCCATCTGAGTGTGCCGGTTCACCGCGCTCACCGTCATCCGATCAGCGACATTCACTTCGGCGAATTCGAGGGCGGCTGCGAACGCCACCGCGCCGGCAACGTTCTGTGTGCCCGACCTTGCCCGCTGTTGTGCCCCGCCATGAAACAGTGGATCGGCGCTCGCATCGCGACCGAGCACGAGCGCCCCGACTCCGACCGGGCCACCGAGCTTATGCGCCGAAACACTGAGCGACGAGGCTCCGGAAGCACGAAAATCAATCGGCACCTGGCCCAAGGCTGACACCGCATCTACGTGAACCGGTATTCCAGCGGATCGCGCCACCCGGGCCAGACTTCGCACCGGTTGCACGCTACCGACCTCGTTGTTTGCCCAGAGAAACGACACGAGGGCTACGTTGCCCGCTCCGGCGCGTTCGATCGCGCTCGCGAGCACCTCCGGGTGCAGTACTCCTTGATGGTCGATGGGCAGCCACCGCAGATCGGCTCCCTGGGCATCGCGCAGCCACTCCGCGGCCTCAATGGTCGCGTGGTGCTCACCTTCTGGGATCAGGATGACCGGGCCCGCTCCTTGGTTGCGGCGCGCCCAGTACGTGCCCTTCAGCGCGAGATTAATCGACTCCGTACCACCGCTCGTGAGTGTTACTTCTGCCGATCCACAACGGAGTGCCTCAGCGATCCGCTCGCGCGCGCTCTCGAGAAGCTCGCTTGCTGACTGGCCGTGGGCGTGTGTCGAAGCAGGGTTACCCACGGTTCGCAGCGCCGCGGTGTATGCCTCAAGTACCTGCTCAGGCATGGGTGAGGTCGCGGCGTGGTCGAGGTACACCCGATCAGGAGCCAAGGGATTTCCTAGTAGAGCAGGTTTGCGAGAC
Organism: Leucobacter shiyiweii; assembly: GCF_052446065.1. Lineage (GTDB taxonomy): Bacteria > Actinomycetota > Actinomycetes > Actinomycetales > Microbacteriaceae > Leucobacter. The sequence continues at coordinate 1,367,352 of NZ_CM127080.1, forward strand.
GTGTCCGCGCGGCCTGCACACGAGGATCGGCCACACCCACTACTTCGAAAAGCTCAAGCAGACGCTCACGAATGACTGAGCGCTCGGAGGACTCAGTCGAAGCGGCAAACAATTCCAGAAGCCGCAGGAAGGCATCCTCTACGTGCCCACCAGACAGATCGAGATCTGCCACGCGCAGCTGTGCCGCAACATCGCTGGGCGCCGTCGCCGCCTCAGCACGCACCGTGTCAGCGGAAAGCCCTTGCAACCGGTCGAGGAGGCGAACCTGCACGAGCGCCGCGCGTGCCTCATCGTCAGCGGGCGCCTTCAGGAGAACTTGCTCGTAAGCTGCGACCGCAGCCGAGAAATCGCCGCGCCCGAGGGCGGCGAGAGCCTCGGCGTGTGCCGGATTCACCGGAGGCTGTGCCGGCTCCTGAGGCGCTGATGAATCGCCGCTTTGCTCGGGTGCGTTCACTCGGCCGTTCACACCCTGCTGCGCGGCAAGTTGCAACAGCTGATTCAAGACATCTCGCACCTGTTCTTCTGACACCTGACCCTGAAACAAGGGCACAGGGCGCCCTCCCACTAGCGCCACGGCGGCGGGCACCGCCTGCACCTGAAAGGCCTGCGCGAGGCCCGGGTTCGTGTCGACGTCGACCCTGGCCACCACGAAGCGGCCGCGGAATTCCTTCGTGAGCTTCTCAAATACCGGCCCCATGGTCGCCGAGTCGGGCGCGGTGTTCGACGACAGTTCTACGATCACGGGGACCACCATCGACAGCTGAGCCGCCTGCTGCAGGGTCTCCTCGGTGACGTCAAACATGAGGGCAGGGACATCTACCGTCTGTCCCGCGGCTCCAGCCTGGGTGTTCCCAGACGCCCCGGGTCCAGCCTGACCTTGCCCGCGTGCGGCGAGGTGACTGAGGTCAATCCCTCCACCGGGAAGTCGTTCGGGAATCTGTTGCGACATAGTTAGTTCCTTGCTCCCACGAGATCACTGGCGAACCCCAGCAACTGAATGGGGGCGTTGCTGGTCTTGCTTGGCACGAAGAAAAGCAGCTGATGCTTCACTTCGCTTACGAGGCGGTCTTGCTGTCCACTCAGCCCGGAGAGCGCGGTGACGCTGGCGGGCGGGGTGGGCTTCCAACGGCTGGAGCCGGGCTCCTCAATGCGGTTCTCCTGCACCGTCGTCGCGACGAGCGCGCCACCGACTCCGGTAGAAAGGCTGATGATCTTGGAGTCGGACTGCTCAGCGGTGACCGAGTACACGACACCCTGGCCCGCAGCGTCGGCCGTAGCTTGCGACTGGGCTGCCCAGGCGGCACCGCTGCGCTCGATCAGCGAGTCTGAATCGAGATCGAAGAGCGCAGCCTGCTCCACCTCAGGGCCGCCGGCGAGCACCGCCGCGTAGGCTGAGCCCACCTCCCCAGGTGAGAGCACCAGAGTCTGCAAGTCGTCTGTCAGCAGCGCGGTGCCCTCTTCTGCGGGCGCCGCCTCTGGCATCGTGATGCCACCGCGAAGCGAAATCACTCGCGAGACCATGAAGTTCTCATGCGGCGCGGCCTGAGTCATGATGATCGCGAGGGAAGGCGAGGCGGCGGGCTCGACAGTCTCGGAGCTCGCTTCGCCCTCCTCGCCTTCCGCGGGCGGACTGGTAGCTTCAGATTCCTCCTCAGGCAGCGTCTCCGTGCCACTCTCGGAGGCGACGGTTACAAATACCGTTCGCGGCCAACCTTCGGTGGACTGGACGAGTTCATACCCCAGGGCCTCGCTCGTAATGCGCGGCGGCACGACTGCATAGTCCGGCACAGCCTGCCTGATGGTGTAGTTAGCTGATCTTTGAGCGAGCGCATCGCCAGTAAACCGAGACTCGAGTATCTCTGCGTCGAGCGCGTCGTCGGCTTCGCCCGCGACCGCGGCAATGTCGCCGACGATGCGATCGATCTGTGCACGGGTTACCGGCACGGGCGCTACTGCGGACTCGCCGTCGTCGTCTTGATCCTCGAGCTCGCTTGCTGCCGGACTGAAGTCTGGCCAGTAGCTCGCGGAACAGCCGCTGAGACCCAGCGCAAATACAAGCCCGAGGCTAGGAAGCGCAAGCCTGCGCAAGGTATGTCGCTGGTGCGTGGCTTGGGAGGTGTTGGTGCCCAGCGAGTCCACGCGCTTGGGCGCTTGTTCGACACGCTTGCGACGTGTCACTGTGTCCCTGATCCCCAGAAGAGGCCCCTTTCTGCCTCGCCTCGGCCCCAGCCCTCGCCGATCGTGATCGACTGCGAGTAGGTAGAGGACGGCACCGACCACGGCCAGGAGGCCTCCCGCAGCAAGGAAAGGTCCGGCGAGCGGGGTTCGCTGATCCTGGACCCACTCGATCGCAACCTTGCCCGTGTCACCTGTTGACGCGTCAACGGAGACGAGGACGGCATCGCCGTCATCGAGATTAAGCGGGAGGCGAATCTTGCCGCCCGTGTCTGAGCCGGCAGAACCCGATCCACTATCTGCGGTTGCTTCGCCTGCAGCCTCGTCCGTTTCGGTGTCACTGTCGATTGCTGGAGCAAGGCTTCGCTCTTCCATCCACAAATCGCTTCCCCGTGGATCGAGTAAGTCAGGCTTGTCATCGGCGGAGGATGTCGTTGCAGAGGCTGCGTCATCGACCGCGGGTGCGGCACTGTCGTTGTCGTCCGGGACCCCTGGCTCCTCTGCCTCCTGGGCAGCACCCGGCACTAACGTGCCCACGAGTCGTGACTCGGCAGGGTCAGCATCAATCTCGGCGTGCTCGAACGGCTCCACCCACGCCGCAATATCTGCGGAGGATCCCGTTGCCGCAAATGCAGCAGTCCCGGTGACCACCACGTTGGCTTGGCCGGGAACCGCCAAGAGGACCTCGCCCGGAATGACTGCGAAGCCCGTTTCTGCCTCGAGTGCGGTCTCATACACGATCTCAGAAGGCCCAGCGAGGAACGTTCGCTGCCCGATTCCCAAAATAAGGAAGATGCCTGAGAGTACGAGAGCCGCGATAGCGAGCCCAAATCTCATGGGTGCCTCCTGTCCACTCGGGTCTAGTTACCATTGCTGCAAACCGGAATGGTTGCATACTTTGTGAATCAACGCTACCGGAGCTTTCCGTGAGTATGGTGCGGTAGGTCGCGGCTGACTTTCGGAATCGGGGTGGCCCTCCAGCCAACCGAACTATCATGAGCACTGCTAGGGAAGCCTCTGCAAGTTGCACCTGAGGTGATACCACCCTGCCATCGGAGGACGTCGTGACCGAAGCTAGCCCGCAGTTCACTCCGGCCCTTCGCGGTTATAACCGCGCCGAGGTCGACTCCCAGATCAGTACCCTGACCCAGCACATCGCGACGCTCCAAGCCCACACAGAGTCGTTGCAGAACAGCTATGCAGAGGCTATTCGTACCGCGGGCGAGCAGCATTCACTGATCGAGGATCTCCGCGCACAGGTCGCGGAGCTCGGGGCAACTGGATACAGCGGGCTGGGACTCCGGGTTGAAAAAAGCCTGCAGATAGCGGAGCAGCATGCAGAAACGCTGATCGCCCAAGCAGACATCGATGCCGAGCGTTTGCGTCGTAAGACCGAGCAAGAGACGAAACGGTTGCTCGAGCATGCGCAGGCCCGCGCCGATGAACTCGTCACCTCGGCAACTGAATTAGCCGAAAAACTCCTCGCTGAGTCGCGACGCGAGTCAGACGAGTTGACCGCACGAACCCAAGCGGAAAGCAAGCGTCTCAACGACGAGGCTCAGCGATCGGCGCAACTGCTCCGAACTTCCTCAACACGCGAAACGGCGGCCGAACTTGAAGCCGCGCAGGCGGAGGCTCGCGCGCTGCTCGCCGAGGCAAAGGCACGAGCGGAACGACTCATCATCGACGCCGATGCCGCCGCAGACGAGTTACGGCAGCGCACGCAACTCTCGGCCACACAGTTCGAGCGTGACCGCGAGATCGCCACGCGCGACGCTGAACTTGCTCGCACGCAGTTTGAGAGCGAACGTGAGCGTCGTGAGGCCGAGTTTGCGGCCCGAGTGCACGAGCGCGAAACTGAACTAGAGAGCCGCTACTCTGAGCGCGAGCACGCACTGATCGCCGAGACCGATGCCCTCAGGCTGCATCTGACTGACGAAATAGAAACGCTTCGAGCCAAGATTGCACAGGAGCGTTCCGAGCACGATCGTTCAATTGCTGAGGAACGCGAGGCCTTTAAGCTTTACCAGGTTCAGGCAGAGCAATCTCACGTCGCTCGCCTAGCCGCGGAACTCGAGGCGCACACGGCAGAACTGGCGCGCGCGGCCGAAGCGCAGCAAGCCACCCTGGCAGAGCAGGCAAAGCAGTCCGCACTCGAACTGGGAAATGCGCGAGCGCTCCTCGACTCCGAACTCGCCTCCGCTCGCGCCTTGCACGACGATGAGCTGGCCGAAGAACTGGCTGAGCACGACCAAATGTTGCGGGACGAAATCGAGGGGCACGAGGCACAGCTGGCCGCTGAACGCGAGGCGCAGCGTGCGCAGCTTGAGCGCGAGCGAGACAGTCACGAGCGGGCCATCGCTGGGGAACGAGAGATCCACGACCGAGCGATCGCCGCGGAACGAGAGCACCACGATGCGTCGGTCGCCAGCGAAAGGGCAGAGCATGAGCGACTCATCGCGAACGAGCGCGAGAGTCAGGAGCAGGAGCTGCAGCAGCTCGTGAGACGCCACACGGCGGACCTTGAGCTGGCGGCGCAGAAACAAGAAATGCGCCTCGCCGAGGAGCGAGCGGCCCATGATGCCCGACTCGCAACCGAACTCGCCGACCACGAGCGCGCGCTCGCCGACCAGAGTGTCGCGCAAGCTGAGCGGCTCCGACTTGAGCAGGAGGAGGTTGCCGCAGTTCTCGGGCTGGAGCGCGAACAGTTTCAACTCCAAGTGGATCGGGATCGCACGAGTCTCGAGTCTGACCTCGCCCGGGAGCGCGCCGATCATGATCGGAGGCTGGCAGCCGAACTGGAAGCTCACACGGTGTCCCTCGCGAACGATCGCGAGCACGCAGCCGCTGCGGTTGCGAGCGAGGTCGCACGCGAGCGGGCTCAGGTAAGCGAGGAAGTGCGGCTGCTTCGCGCAGACACCCGCGAGGAGCTCGCAACCTTCCGTGCCTCGGAGGAGGAAGCGCTCGCGGCAATGCGGACCGAAACCGAAGACGCTACCTCGGCGCAAAAGCACAGGCTGGCGCAGGAACTCGCTGAGTTCACTACCAACATGGCCGACCGCACTGAGCAGCTGGAACGCGAGATTGCCGACCGGAAACGGACGGCTGCTGCAGCTGCGCTCGAGGCACGCCAGGCGGCGGAATCCGAAATCGCTCAGCTGGCGCAGCAGGCCGAGAAGCTCCGGGTCGAGGTAGCCGCCCTCACTCAGGCCGCTGCCAGCGAGGCGAACGCTATCCGGTCGGAGGCCGAGCGACAGGCTGCGGATATCGTGCAGGAAGCTGAACGACGCGCGCACGCGACCTTCACAGAGGCTGAAAACCGAGCCACAAAGGTGCTCCTTGACGCGGAAGACCGCATGTCGCAGTTGAAGGTCGAACGCGTTGCCGTGGCCCGCTACTTTGAGAGCCTGGGTGAGGTGGTCAGCAACGCGCGCAAGCTCGAGTCCGCAACGGAGAACGCTACCGAGCGATCAGCTTCACAGTTGCCCTCGCCCACCGATCGGTCGGGCAGCGGGGAATAGCGGGTAGCGCTACTTCGCGAACCGCTCCTCCTCCACGGCTTCGGGGAGCGGGGCTTCTGCAGCACCGACTATCTCTACGATCTCATCGAGGACGCGCCGCACGTACTTCTCCCCCACCCACAGGTGTTTCGCTCCCTCAACTCCCACGACGTCAACCCGAGGCACCAGTGCAAAGCGCCGGCTCGCCTCCTCCGGCCGAAGAAAGTCGTCGAGTTCGGGCACGAGTACGTGCAATTCAGCTTTGGCATCTGCCCACGCGAGCAGGTCTCCATCGGTGGCGCGGTGCAACGGAGGGGAAAGCAGGATTGCACCGCAAATGGGGTGTTCGAGCCCGTATTTCAACGCCAGTTCGGTGCCGAAAGACCAGCCGACCAGCCATGGGTTCGGCAGCCCGCGCTCGGTAACAAAGCGCATGGCCGCCTCGACATCGGCGCGTTCCGCTATTCCCCCGTCGAAGGATCCCTCACTCGTGCCGCGCGGAGAGGCGGTGCCGCGGGTGTTAAACCGTAGCACCGCGACATCAGCCAGCTCAGGGAGTCTCCAGGAGGCTTTCCGCAGCACGTGCGAGTCCATGTACCCGCCAGCAGTTGGCAGGGGGTGCAGCGTCACAAGGGTAGCGCGCGGCGGGCGATCGGACGGCAACGCCAACTCGCCGACGAGCGTCAGCCCGTCGGATGTGTGTAATTCAATGTCTTCGCGATGCGCTCTCAGCACCGATCCACTGGTGATATCTTTCATTTCCGCCCCTTCGGCTCTCCCCGTCAATGCTAGAGGTCTGGCCTCTGGCAAGATTGAAGGATGACCATTACCGCAGCCGCAGACGGCTCTGCCCTCGGCAACCCTGGGCCCGCCGGATGGGCCTGGTACATCGACGAAACGCAGTGGCGGGCGGGCGGATGGCCTCGCGCGACAAATAATCAGGGCGAATTGATGGCCGTCATCGATCTGCTGCACGCCACGGCGGATCAGGCAGACACTCCCCTCGTGATACTGTGCGACAGCCAGTACGTCATCAACTCTGTCACGCAGTGGATGCCGGGGTGGAAGCGCCGGGGCTGGCGCAAGGCCGATGGTAAGCCGGTGCTCAACCGCGAGCTACTCGAATCACTCGACGAGGCGATTTCAGGGCGCGACGTGCGCTTTGAATGGGTGAAGGGTCATGCGGGTCATCCACTCAACGAGGCAGCGGACGAACGCGCTCGGGCGGCTGCGACCGCCTACCAGCGGGGCACCACGCCACCTGCTGGGCCCGGTCTTCTCGGCGGGAGCGGTCACACTCCCGCAGTCGAACTCCCGACCTCCGAAGCTGCACCCCCAACGCTGTTCTAACTGCGCGGTTCACCGCGGTGAGCTCAAATCAGTCGCCAGCAATGGCTGTGCCAATGCCGACGGTCTCTTACCGCGGCGTCGTCTCCGAAGAAATGGTCGGCACTCCATACCACCAGGTGTGGCTGACCAGCCGGCACGTCCTGAGCGCAACCCGGGCATCGATAGGCCTTCTCAGCTCGCTGCGCCGGGATGTCGCGCACGTAGTACTCACGGCCTCGACGCGTCTCAAGGCGGGCACCTCCATGAGCGAGTCGCGAGATATCTCCGAGCGGCTCAGATTCCGATCGCCGATGCTTTCGCGGCATAGCGAGGGCTGCCTACCACCACTGGTTCGAAGTCCAGAACGCGTGCGCGCCAGCCCAGCTACCGTAACGACCCACGGCATAACCGTTGGCCCACGACAGGTTGGCGACAGGGTCGTACCCGTTTCCACCGGGAACCTTGCTGCAGGGCAGAGCCTGCACGAGCCCACATGCGCCCGAGCTGCTGTTGGTTGCGTTCGGGTTCCACCCGCTTTCACGGCTGACAATAAAGTCCACGTAGCCCCAGTCATTCTGGGGAATTCCTGCAGCTGCCATCCACTCGGCCGGCGATCCGCCGCCGGTGTACATAAGCGGCGCAAAACTTACCGGGGCTGCCGCGGCAGGTGCGGTCGCGACAACCGGTTCAGGCTTCGGTTCGGGGATCTCTTCGAGCGGCGAGACACTCACGTCGAGTGCCAACTCTGACATCTCGGGCACGAATTCTTGATGAATACGTTCGTAGAATGCCTCGTCGGCGAGTGCCGTGGTCGGAATGGAAAGGGGCGCTACGACCGCGGTGCCGAAAAAACCTACAGCAGCGATGCCCGCAAAAAGCCCACGAAAACGGGTCAAGCGAGAAATGGGCGGGCGGTCGGCAGCAGTCGAAGAAGTCACAATATAACGATTCTATCTCATGGCGGAGTGATCAGCCAGGTTTGCTCAGTCGGTGGTGGCGAGCATGAGGTCGACCACCGCGTCAAGGAACGCGTCGACCTGGTCCTCGTCGTACCCCCGCCATTGTGCGTGGAACACGACGTTGCGCACCTGCGCAGGAGACAGGCTCCCTGTCCCCGCGAGCAACGCCTGTACCCGATCGAGAAACGCATCGACCTGAGAGCGCCGATACCCCATTGCAAAAATGCCACGGCAATTAAAGCGCTTTCCGCGCTCTCGCTCGAGCCGCCCACGAATCTCTGAAAGCAGTTGCTGCACTTCGGCCCACCAGGCGTCCTCGCCGATCTCAGCCATATATGCGCGGCGCTCGCGCTGGGCGAAGACCTCTTCCAACCGATCCATCGCCGCATCGACATGTCGAGCAGAGTAGCCCCCCCGCTTCAGCGAAAAGGCTGTGTGCCGAATATCGGTGGCTTTCATCGCATCGGATGCGGTGGCCGATTGTTCGAACGTCGCGCGCGCTTGCTCAAGAAACTTGTCCACCTGCTCGGGTCGATATCCGAACTGTCTGCCGGTTGCTCGGGGAAATGCGGTGCTCACCGTACTATTCTGCCTTGCCCGATCTGTGGAAGTGCGCTTCGACTCGCTCACGCCAGAACACCGAGGCTCAGCGCGAGGGCGTAAACCCCAACCGTTGACGGCAACAGCGAATCTAGACGGTCCAGGAAGCCGCCGTGACCGGGGATCCACGAACTCATATCTTTCACGCCCAGGTTTCGCTTGATGAGCGATTCGGTGAGGTCGCCACCGGTAGCGGTGAATAGCACAATGACACCGAGAATCATGCCCACCCACCATGGCTGATCAAGTGCGAGCATCGAGATCAACACGCCCAGGATCACGGCGAAGACCGCCGCACCAGCGAATCCCTCCCAGGTCTTGTTGGGACTAATGCGCGGGGTCATCTTGTGCTTACCCAGCGTGACCCCCGCAGCGTAGGCCCCCACGTCAACCGACACGACCACGAGCACCATGGCGAACACCCACCATTCCCCTCGATCCCCCTGCATGAGGAGTATCGCGTAGGAGCCCAGGAACGGGATGTAGACGAGCGAAAATAGGCCCGAGAACACATCACGGGTGAGCGTGCGCGAGGCGGTCTCCCCCCGAGAAAAGAGTCCCTCGGCAAGGCGCCACAGGGTAAGGAGAACCGAGCCTGCGAACAGGCCCAGCAGCATGCCCTCGGCACCAAAGAAATACGCGCCTGCAATGATGATGAGTCCGCCGAGAACGACGCCCACTCGCGGAACACGTCGACCGGCGACACGAAACGCTGAAGCGAGTTCAACGAGAGCGATTGAAAAGAGCACGGCCAAGAAAAGAATAAACAGCTGCTCGATAAAGAAGAGGCTTCCGAGAAACAGGCCCCCAAAGACCAGGGCTGATCCGAACGCGACAAAGAGGTTGCGACCAGCTTTCTGCTCAATCCTGGCGCTGGTTGCTTCCAGACTCGCCTTCGTCAGCTCGAACTGTGCCCGCAGCTCTTCTCGCCGGTCCTGCCCCGACACGAGTTAGACCTCCATCAACTCGGCTTCCTTGCGCTTCATTGCCTCGTCGATCTGCTCAATGAACTGCTTGGTCACCGCCTCAAGCTCTTTTTCCGCTCGCGCTACATCATCTTCGCCGACCTCGCCCTTGAGTTCATCGAAAGAATCCTTCGCCTGGCGGCGCAGGTTACGCACGGCCACCCGACCATCCTCAGCCTTTGCCTTCACTATCTTGACGAATTCCTTACGGCGATCTTCCGTCAGCTCCGGAAGAGCGAGTCGAATCACCGTTCCATCATTAGATGGGTTCGCACCAAGGTTCGGCATGTCTCGAATCGCCTGCTCGATTCCTTTCATCGCACCCTTGTCGTAAGGGGTAATGATCAGGCTTCGCGCATCCTGGTTCTGCACTGACGCAAGCTGCGGGAGCGGGGTCGGGGTGCCGTAGTAATCGACAAGAAGGTTCTGCAGCATTGACGGGGCTGCCCGACCGGTGCGGACGGTAGCGAAATTCTCTTTGGTCGAGTCGACCGCTTTGGTCATCCGATCCTTGACGTCTGCGAAGACCTCATCAATCACGGTGTGCTCCTTTGGTGAATTCGTTTGATTGAGTGTACTGGCGCTCAGCAGTGCACGAGGGTGCCGAGCGGTTCGCCACGGAGTGCTGCGGTGACGTTGCCCGCTGGTTCCATTCCGAAGACGCGCATCGGCATTCCGTTATCCATGCACAGGCTAAAGGAGGTGGAATCGACGACCTTCAGTCCACGCACGAGCGCATCGTTGTAGGTAATCTCATCGATCAGAGTCGCATCCGGATCAGTCCGAGGATCCGCTGTGTAGACACCGTCGACGCCATGCTTCGCGACCAGGACCTCATCTGCGCGCACCTCGAGGGCGCGCTGAGCGGCTACGGTGTCGGTGGAGAAGTACGGCAGTCCAGCGCCGGCACCAAAAATGACCACGCGACCCTTCTCCAGGTGTCTAATGGCGCGCAGTGGGATATATGTTTCAGCAACCTGTGTCATGGTGATCGCTGACTGGACCCGACTCGAAACTCCTGCCTGCTCCAAGAAGTCCTGCAGCGCGAGCGCGTTCATGACGGTGCCCAGCATGCCCATGTAGTCGGCCCGCGCGCGATCCATGCCGCGTTGGGAAAGCTCTGCACCGCGGAAGAAATTGCCGCCGCCGACGACTACAGCAACCTCGGCCTCGTCCGTCGCTGCCGCGATTTCGCGGGCGATCTGACTCACGACATCGGGATTCACTCCCAGGGTGCCCCCACCGAACGCCTCGCCAGAGAGCTTGAGTAGCACGCGTCGTTTACGATATGTGGTCATCGTGGGGATCTCCTTGATTCTGCCTCTGGTATCAGGGTAGCGGGTACAGCATGAGACCCGGACCCGCCAGGGTCCGGGTCTCATGACAGAGGTGTTAGGAACCGACCTTCGAGCGGGCGAACCCGATCACCGTCGTGCCCGTGGCCGAAGCCACTGCGGCAACAGACCGCTTCTGCTCGTCAAGTGCGTGTACCTGCTCGTTCAGAACGATCTGCTTGAAGAACGCATCGAGGCGACCCTCAATAATCTTCGGCAGAGCAGCCTCGGGCTTGCCCTCGTTCTTCGAGATCTCCGTGACGATGTCGCGCTCCTTGTCGACATCTGCCTGCGGCACCTCTTCACGGGTCACATACTGTGGCTCAGCGAACGAGATGTGCTGGGCGATGCTCAACGCAGTCTTATCGTCGTCACCGTCGTACCCGACGACCACGCCGATCTGCGGCGGCAGATCCTTTGAGGTCCGGTGCAGGTAGAACGCGGTCTTCGGAGCTTCAACTACCGAAACGCGGCGCAATACGAGCTTCTCGCCCAGGATCGCTGACTCGTCAGTGATGACGGACTCAACGGTTCCATTCTCAAGGGGAGCAGCCAGCGCCTCTTCGAGAGTCTTAGCGCCTGCGGACGCAATTGCCCCCAGCACCTTCTCACCGAGCGCAATGAACTTCTCGTTCTTCGCGACGAAGTCGGTCTCGCACACGAGCTCGATCATTGTCGCGCGACCTTCGGTCTGCGCCACTGCGACAAGACCCTCGCTTGCCTCTCGACCCTCGCGCTTTGCGACGCCCTTAAGGCCCTTGAGACGAAGGATCTCGATTGCTTTCTCGATGTCGCCCTCGGCCTCAACCAACGCGTTCTTGCTATCGACCATGCCAGCGCCCAAACGGTCGCGTAGCTCCTTAACGGCGGCCATGCTCACCGATGCCATAGATGACTCCTTTAGTCAGTTCTTGGTCAGTTCGTGGAAAGTGGAAGAAACGCCGAATTACTCGGCGGCGGTTGCTTCAGCCTCAGCAGCGGGGGCCTCAGCGGCGGCTTCCTCTGCAGCGGGAGCCTCAGCGGCGGTGTCTTCAGCGGCGGGCGCCTCAGCAACGGCATTCTCGGCGGGTGCGTCAGCCTTGTCGGTGTTCAGCAACTCGACCTCCCACTCGGCGAGGGGCTCAGCGGCGACAGCGCCGCCGTCGTTCTTCTGGTGACGCTCCATGAGGCCCTCAGCGATAGCGTCAGCAATAACGCGGGTGAGCAGCGCCACCGAACGAATTGCGTCGTCGTTACCGGGGATGGGGTAGGTGACCTCGTCGGGGTCGCAGTTCGTGTCGAGGATAGCGATAACGGGGATACCCAGCTTCTTCGCCTCGTCGATCGCGAGGTGCTCCTTCTTAGTGTCGACCACCCAAAGGGCCGACGGAGTCTTGGTCATATGACGAATACCGCCGAGCGACTTCTGCAGCTTCTCGAGCTCGCGCTTCTTCAGCAGCAGCTCCTTCTTGGTGAAGCCGCTGGTGCCACCCTCGTAGTCAAGCTGCTCGAGCTCCTTCATACGCTCGAGGCGGCCGGTAACGGTCTGGAAGTTGGTCAACAGACCGCCCAACCAGCGCTGGTTCACGTAGGGCTGGTTCACACGGTCGGCCTGCTCGGCGATCGCTTCCTGAGCCTGCTTCTTCGTGCCAACGAACAGGATATTTCCGCCACGAGCGACGGTCTGCTTCACGAACGCGTAAGCGTCGTCGATGTACCCGAGCGACTGCTGCAGGTCGATGATGTAGATGCCCGAGCGCTCGGTGAAGATGAAACGCTTCATCTTCGGGTTCCAGCGACGCGTCTGATGTCCAAAGTGAACGCCGCTGTCGAGCAGCTGACGAATAGTAACGACGGCCATTGCCGTTCTCCTGTTCTGCACGCCCCGACCGGGCGCACTCTTGCGGTTGATATTCTCGGGATGATTCCCGAATCCTGGTGCCCCCAGGCTCCGCCGCCCCTGTGTCGAACTCGCAAGCGAGACAGCACGGTGGGGACCGTTGGCGGTGCTCCGTTGAGTGGGCACGCGAAGTCACCTCGTGAGAGGTGCCCCACAAGTGTAGCACCGGCAGCACCACGGTCCTGCGCACCCGGAGGAGCCGGATTTCCCGCTCACACCCCCCATCAGCACACACAGCAGTCGACATATTCCACAGATGCCTGCGGGCCCCGTCGTAGCGATCTGGTCGGTGGCACCGTTTACGCATGCACGGACTTCACCGCCTCTTGATCGCCGCAACCCTCGTGACGTTCGTCGGCTTCGTGGGACCGCTCTGGCTGCCTCCGCTTGGGCACCCGCTCACGGTAAACTCGCCGTTCTCTCTAGCCGGTGGTCCTTACGCCGCGGGCCACCGGGGCATCGACCTCCCGGCAAGGACGGGCGATACGGTGCGCGCCCCTGCATCTGGCAGGGTCACGTTTGTGGGCACCGTGGTGGATCGGCCCGTCCTCACCCTGCGCATCGACGCCCGCACTCTGGTGTCCTTCGAACCCCTCTCCAGCACCCTTCGCGAGGGCGATGAGGTGCTCCGGGGCGAAGTCATCGGCGAGGTCGGGACCGGTGGGCACTGTCTGGCATCATGCCTACACCTCGGAGCACGCGTCGATGGTGAGTATGTGAACCCATTAAGGTTTTTGAGACACAAACCAGTGCTCCTCCCCTCGCTTGAGCACTGAACACTGAGTCCGCGTGTCAGGCTGCCGCTTCACGCGCGCGGATGGGCCTGGCGGTAGGCCGCAGCAAGACGATCGGTCGACACATGGGTGTACACCTGGGTGCTACCGAGGCTCGCGTGCCCCAGCATCTCCTGCACCACACGCAGGTCTGCCCCCCCGTTGAGTAAGTGGGTGGCTGCCGTGTGTCGCAGCGTGTGCGGACCTCTCGGGCCGCTTCCTGGCTCCTGCTCCAGCTCGCGTGCAACCAGACGGTACACGGACTGCGTAGTGAGGGCGCGGCCTGTATTTCCCAAAAACACAACGTGATCCTCCGAGCCTCGCGGCACCGCATACCCGGAGTGAGCGTTGGACGGCAAAACCCGAGGGGTACGAGGTAGTTCTACGGCGCGAGCAGCGAGCATGTGCCGAGCACTGATGAGATAGGTTTCGAGCGCGCGCGCCGCCGGAGCACCAAGAGGCACGACTCGCTGTTTATTGCCTTTTCCTGTCACTCGAACGGTGCGTTCCTTCAGGTCGAGCCCTTCGAGTGGAAGAGTGCAGAGCTCCGTGACACGCAGCGCGGTGGCATACAGCAGCTCCAGGACTGCACGATCTCGCAGCGCCACTGGATCACCGGTCTCTGCACGACCCGCAGCCCGGTCGAGAATTTTTGTGATCTGATCCTCGCTGAGAACTCGTGGAAGTGTGCGGGCAGATTTCGGTGCCCGTAGTCTCGACGCAGGACTTCCGAGAACGAGTTGCCGCCGCTCGAGCCAGCTCCCGAAAGATTTGACGGTGGCGACGTTTCGCGCGAGCGTGCTAGGAGCAAGACCCTCTTGTTGCCGCCGCCAGAGCCAGCCCCGCAGTCGCTCGAGATCGAGTGTGTCGATGTCGACATCACCGGCATTGGGAACGTTGAGGTCTGAGGCCACGTATTCAGCCAAGGAGCGCAGATCCCGCCGATACGCCTTCACTGTGTGGGCTGAGTAGCCGTATTCAAACTCGACCGCGAAAAGAAAGCCCTCGATCGCCCCGTCTAGCCGCATACCCCTATTGTGAGCGCGCCAGGGCCCACTTTTGTTCTGCCGCGCCGGGGGCATCGCGTCGAGTCACCGCCTGCAGAAGCTCGAGCTCAGCCACAGTGGTGCGCACGTCTCCGACACTGAGACCCGAGAGCCTTGCGATCTCGAGCAGCGTTCGACTTCCGCGCAGCGGCAGCGCGTCAAGCACACGGCCGTGTCTAGACGGTTGGCGTGCGGGGCTGAGCGTCTCCCCCACTGTGTTGGCACCTTCCCGCAAGACCTCGACTCCGTTTCCTAGGCCAGCGAGCTCGCACGCTTCGCGTGCGTTGGTGATGAGGTCTGCCCCATATTCTCGGATGAGTTTGTGGCACCCGGCTGAAGCGGCGGAGGTAACGGGACCGGGAACCGCCCCAAGGGACCGCCCGAGTTCGGCCGCATGCCCCGCAGTATTCAGGGTTCCCGAGCGCACGCCCGCCTCGGTGACCAGCGTCGCGGAGGAAAGCGCAGCAATGATGCGATTTCGTTGCAGGAAACGCCAACGCGTGGGAGCGGCTCCGGGAACCATCTCCGCACAGACCGCGCCGGTCTCGCTCACTTTTCCTAGCAACCCATCGTGCGACTGAGGATAGGCGCGATCCGCGCCTCCTGCGAGCACGGCTACGGTAGGGGTCTCTGCGGCAAGCGCCGTGCGATGCGCTACCGCGTCAATTCCGTACGCAGCGCCGGACACGATGCTGAAGCCTGCCGCACACACACCGTCAACGATCTCCGCCGTGACATGGGTACCGTATCCGGTCGCGGCGCGAGCACCAACGACTGAGAGCGATGGGGTGGCGAGATGCGCGGGGTCGCCTCGTACCCAGAGGAGAAGTGGCGCATGCGGACCTAGGTCATCAAGCAGGATCGGCCAGGATTCGTCGTCGGGCAGAATCACCCGAAGACCGGCTTCGATACCCCGTTCGATATCTCGGATGGTCTCCGCACGGTCCACCCTGGGAAGCCATCGGCCGAGTGCGGATTCAGCTGCGCGGGTGCCGAGGTTCACTCCCCCTTCAGCCGCAGAATTTCTCAGTTGCACAGGTGTTGCGCCCTGAATGAGAAGCTGCAGGGCGAACTCAGCACCGAGCGCCGCTAGAAGTTCGCCCGCCACTCCGTCCCCTGGCTCAGCGATGCGCGACCAAGCAATGCGCGCGAGCATGCCGTTAGCGTGCTCTTGGCCGACGTCAGTGCTCCTGGCGAGGCGTGCGAGCAAACCCCGCAGCTGCGGATCGTCGGCGAGCTGATCGCTTCCGGAGAGCGGAGGCGATGGCTGTGTGTTCATGGGGTAGCTCCTCCGCGTAAAGCCAATGCGTGCGCAATTTCGTCTCGCCCTGGGCTGCCTCTGCCCGCAAGATCACTCAATGACCATGCGAGTTTCAGGGTGCGATCGTACCCGCGCAGGGTAAGGGAACCCCTTCCCAGCGCGGTGTCCAACACCGTCGTGACACTTTTTGGGAGCGCTGCAAAGGAATCGCGAAGCCAGTGACCTGGCACGTCTGCGTTCACCGACCAAGGCGTATTTCGAAGGCGGTCAGCCATCGCCGCACGGGCGTTCACCACGCGATGTCGCAGCTCTGCACTGGTGGGCCGGGGAAACGATTCGACCTGGCCGAGCAATACGGTTGAGACGCGGCGAACATTCAGGCGCAGGTCGATGCGGTCGGTCAGGGGACCGGAAAGCCGGTTGCGGTAGCGCACACGCGTGCTCGGGGTGCATCGGCAGCGCTCTGTGGTGTCGACTGAGTCGGCGTTGCCGCAGGGACAGGGGTTAGCTGCGATCACGAGCTGCACGCGTGCGGGCAACGTCGCACGAATCCGGGCTCGATGTATCTCGACTTCTCCGGATTCCAACGGTTGCCGCAACGCATCGAGCACCGCGCTGGGAAACTCAGGTGCTTCATCAAGGAACAACACCCCAAAACATGATCTCGTGACCGCGCCCGGCCGCACCGAGCCAGAATCGCCCCCTCCAATGATTGAGATCTTCGAAGACGTATGATGTGGGCTTTCGAACGGAGGCCGCCGGACGAGTTCGGTCAGTCCAGCTCCCCCGAGCGATGCGATGCTGCTCGCCACGATCGATTCATCAAGGCTGAGATCGGGCAAGATCGACGGCAGACGGGTCGCCAGTAGCGTCTTCCCCGCGCCCGGAGGTCCCATCATCGAAACATGGTGCCGCCCAGCTGCGGCCACCAACAGGGCTTCCACCGCGTCTGGCTGGCCGATCACATCAAACATGTCGGGCTCGCCGCCGACGTAGTCGAGGGATCGCAGTCCATCCGCCTGCGCGCCGGCTTCGATAGCCGAGTCTGCGGGAGATCCCTCCACCGCCTCCGAAATCTCCAAGCCGCTACTCTCTCCGCGGTGCCAAGCGACCGCGTCACGGAGATCGCGTGCGGCAACCACTTCGATGCCCGGCACCAGGGAGGCTTCTCGGACACCGCTTGCGGGCACCATTACTCGCTTGAAGCCCAACTCGCGCGCCGCGAGCACCGCGCTGAGGAGCCCGGGCGGCCGTCGCAGCTCACCATCGAGGCTCAGTTCCCCGAGATGTGCAGTCTCAGCGAGACGACCCGTGGGCAGGTGCGCCGATGCGGCAAGCGCCGCGAGCGCGATGGCGAGGTCGAAGCCAGACCCCTGTTTGGGGAGCGCCGCGGGGCTGAGATTCACCACGATGAAACGATCGGACAGCGCCAGACCCACCTGCTGTGTGGCCAGCCGCACCCGCTGCTTAGCTTCAGCAAGCGCGGTGTCTGGAAGCCCGATGATCGCCATACCAGGGAGCTGGTTCGACACCGCCGCTTCTACGAGCACCCGCGTTCCGTGCAACCCGGTCAAAGCGATTGCGGCCACGCGACAGACGGTGGCGCTCATCCAATGCCTCGCACATGATCGATCCGAGGCCGTTCGCCAGCACACAAGGTGATGCCTACCGCGTCGACCCGGAGCCGCGCTGAGCCTGGCGACATCTCACGCACCCAGCTGAGCAACAGCCTCCGCAGTCGACCAGCCTTCTGTGCGGTGATCGCTTCCAGCGGGTGCCCGTACCCGCTGCCGCTTCGCGTCTTCACCTCAATCGCGACGATGCAGTCGCCGTCGCGGGCGACGAGGTCGAGCTCGCCCTGTCTGCCTCCACGCCAGTTTCTTGCGAGCAGGCGATAGCCAAGCGTTTCTAAATAGTCGGCCGCGAGTTGCTCACCGTGGGCCCCGACAGAGCGATTGTGTTGCCCTGGGTGAGGCTGAGGTGTCGTCGATGTGTTCATACGACCAGCCTGACTCGGCGCCCAGGGCTGCGCGGCTGGCAGAACGAGTCTGTGAAGAGGTCAGGTGATCCACAGCTCTCACAGACGTGTGAGCGGCAAAAGGCGCATAGAAACGAGCGCCCTATTCGTCGATGGAGAGCTCTTGAGGCAGCTTGAACTCGCGCGCTGTGAGCTCTTCGACGTTCACATCTTTGAAGGTGAGTACCCGCACCGACTTGACGAACCGGTCGGCGCGATACACATCCCACACCCACACGTCGGTCATCGTGAGTTCAAAATAGAAATCGCTCCCGGCATCTTGACGCTGCAGCTGCACGTCGTTCGCCAGGTAGAAACGTCGCTCAGTTTCGACGACGTAGCGGAACTGGCCAGCGACATCGCGGTACTCACGAAACAGCGAAAGTTCTGCTTCACGCTCGTAATCGTCAAGGTCATCTTCATTCATCACGCCCATCCTACTTGGTTCCCTCAGGCACCCTTTTCCGAGTCTCGCGAGTGGATCGCGCCCGAGGTTCCTGCGCACACAAGACGACGCGCCGGTGAGTGATATTTCAACTTGACTTGTTCGAACATATGTTCGAACATTGCTGCATGAATCAGGCTGCGACAGTTCGCACACTGCAGGAGCGCATCAGTCAGATGCAACCCCTGCGGCTCACTGACGATGCCCTACCCACTCCGCCTGAGTTGCGCGATCTTTTCCCCGGGGGTGCGCTGCGGCGAGGCAGTGCGACGATAGTTGCGGGATCGCTGCAGCTTTCCCTCGCGCTAGTTTCCGCCGCTTCCGCATCGGGCGCTTGGTGCGGAGCCATCGGCTTCCCCGAGTTCGGGGCGGAAGCGGCTGCCGAGCTTGGGATGGCGCTCGATCGATTTGTACTCGTACCCAATCCCGGGCCACACACGATCAATATTGCGGGCACCTTGAGTGAGGTTCTCACGGTGATGCTTCTGCGGCCGTCAAGCCAGGTGCGGCCGCAAGATGCAGAACGACTGGCTGCGCGACTGCGCGATCATGGCACCGCACTCGTCGTGCTGGGGCAGTGGCCGAAAGCCGAAAGCACGCTTCGCGTGACGGGATCCCGCTGGAGCGGGCTCGGCCGTGGCCACGGAATGCTCCTCACCCACGAACTGACCGTCCGTTCCAACGATCGACGCGGGCCTCGGCAACACACCGTGGTGTTCCGAGGCGGTCGCTTGTCCGGGGCGCTTCCACGAGTGGGTATGACAAGAGTGGGTATGTCATGAACGAGCAAGCTGAGCGGGTGATGGTGCTGTGGGTGCCGGACTGGCCCGTGCACGCATACCTCAGTGAACACGAGGCGGAGCGAGACTCCCATGAACCGTTGATGCTCGCGCTCACGACTCAACATCAAGTTGTCGCGTGCTCGTCCGCTGCCAGAGTGGCCGGCGTGCGCACCGGTCTTCGCGAGCGCGAAGCACGCTCGCGGTGCCCCGACCTTGAAGTACATCCACACGACCCAGAGGTTGATGCTCGCCGTTTCGCGCCGGTACTCGCGGCGATCGAACAGACCATTCCAGGGGTGGAGCCTCTCCGCCCGGGGCTCTGCGCCATGCGCGCTCGCGGGCCTGCACGCTATTTTGGCAGCGAGGAGGCTGCAGCGGCAGCACTGATAGCCCGCCTGGTGGAGGTGGGGTTTCCGGAGTCGCGGGTTGGGGTGGCCAGCGGGCGTTTTGCCGCCGAACAGGCCACGCGAGCGCACGACACAGACCCGGGTGTGGAGTCCCCCCTGCCCGGGGTGCGCATCGTCCGCACCGAGCACACAGCCGCGTTCCTCGGCCCTCTCTCGATTGCCCGGGCAACCTCTCCCGATTTCGCCGATACGCTCACCCGGCTGGGCATTCGCACGCTCGGCGCGTTGGCCGCGCTCCCCGAAGATGCGGTGCGCCAGCGGTTCGGATCCGCTGGCGTCGTAGCTCATCGCCGCGCACGCGGGCTGGGGGCCGCGCACGCCGCCGAGGTGCGACCACGTGACCCCGAGATCGAACTCTCGATCGACTGCGCGTTCGAACCCCCGCTCGACGGCGCAGACCAGCTCGCTTTTGCCTGCAGCGGCGCTGCCGAGGTGTTCACGCGCAGATTAATTGAGCACGGTCTCGTCTGCACGGAATTGGGGGTCGAACTCACCGACGACATCGGGCTTCGATATGAACGCACCTGGGCGCACCCCAGCCACTTCACCGCCGTCGACGTGATCAATCGTGTGCGCTGGCAGTCAGCCACCGTGCCCCGAGACCCCGACCGAGGGGGTTCGGGCATCGCCGAGGTACGCCTCACCCCGATCCGCACGGCGCACGCCGCGAAGCACGAGCCAGGTCTGTGGAACACAGCGCCTGACGAGCGGGTACATCACCACCTCAGCCGCGTGCAGAGCCTCGTCGGCCATGAGGGCGTCGGCACGGGCGAGCTCACCGGCGGCAGGCTCACTGCAGAGCGGCAGCGATTAGTGCCGTGGGGCACTCGCGCGGAGACTCGGCGCGCACCCCGCTCCCGCATTCGCCTGCGCGATGGCCCATGGCCGGGCCGCATCACAGGTGCACTCCCCAACACCATCTTCACGCAGGAGGTGGGTGCAGAGTTGCACGATGACGCGGGCGTCGTCGTGCAACCGACCAATGACGATGTCCTCGCGTCCAATCCGTCACGTCTGAGCGTGGGCGGCAAACTCTTGCCTGCGGCCGTCCACGCATGGTCTGCTCCCTGGCCGCTGCACGAAAGATGGTGGGCAGGAGGCCGGGCTGGTTACCGTCTCCAGGTGCTCCTCGAGGACGGTGATGCCTGGCTTCTGCGGTACGAACACGGCGAACCGCAGGAATCGCATGATCAGGCATCTGGGCCTAAACCTGACCTGGGAACTCACCCAGTGCCACACCTCGCGTCTAGTTCAGTAAGCGACCACGCAGCTCAAGCCGCTGGGCGATGGTTCGTTGAGGCCCATTACGCGTAGTCGTATCACGCCGAAAGGAAGCAGTCATGGGTTGGAATAATCCGGCCATCCCCTGGGGCGAGCTTGAGCGAATGCTCTCTGGGCGTGGCCCGCTGCATTCAGCATCACCGCCCGCAGCTTCGTCCTCACGCTCGCTCACGCCCACGCCCACATCCACGCCCACACCCACACCCACACCCACACCCACACCACGATCCACAGCTGAGCTCGCGGCCGGCCCTCCATCAGGGCTCACGGAAGGACTCACGGGAGGGCCAACAACTGAAGCGGATACGCTCGCAGGGCACGCACCCTCCGCGGCGTTCCCCTACGCTGAGCTGCACGCACACTCGCACTTTAGCTTCCTTGACGGGGCGAGCTCCCCCGAGTCGCTCGTCACCGAGGCAGTCCGGCTCGGTCTTTTCGGACTCGCGATTACTGATCATGACGGGTTTCAGGGTGCCGCGCGTTTCGCCGAGGCTGCGGCAGAGCACCCAGATCTAGCCACGGTCTTCGGCGCCGAGCTCTCGCTCGGGCTTAACGCACCGCAATTGGGTGTCGCTGACCCACAGGGCACTCACCTCCTTCTCCTTGCCCAGGGAGTCGACGGATATCACCGCCTCTCAAGCGCCATCACCGAGGGCCAATTGGCAGGCGGACATAAGGGACGCCCCGTTTACGATCTTGAGGAACTGGCCGCGGCGAGCGGCGAGGAATGGGTGGTGCTCACCGGGTGCCGCAAAGGGAGTGTGCGCCGCGCACTTGCGAACGCCTCTAACCGCTCTGACGGCGAGCATGCGGCACGTGTCGCACTCGATCAACTCACGTCACTCTTCGGGCGCGACCGGGTGTTCGTCGAGCTCACCGATCACGGCCATCCCGGTGACGACATACGTAATGACCGTCTCGCCGCGCTCGCTCACGAAGAACGACTCCCGACCCTCGCCACCGGCGCGGTGCACTTTGCCACGGCAGCAGAGGCCCCTCTGGCGGAGGCCGTCGCCGCGATCCGCGCCCGGCGCAGCCTCGATGAGCTCGACCCGTTTCTCCCCGCGAGCGGAGCTGCGCGACTGCGCTCAGGGGCCGCCATGCACCGCCGATTCGCGCGGCACCCGGCCGCGGTCACCCGCACAGCACCGCTCGCACGGGAGCTGGCCTTCCCCCTGCGCACGGCACGGCCAAAGCTGCCGAAGCTGCAGCCCCCCGACGGACACACTCTCATGAGTTGGCTGCGGGAACTCGTTTATCAGGGCGCCACGCAGAGGTACCGCCTACCCAATCCCGACATCACTGCCCGGCTCGAGAAAGAGCTGGCGCTCATCGAAGCAAAAGACTTCCCCGGGTACTTCCTTATCGTGCGCGACATCGTGCAGTTCGCACGCAGCCGCGGCATCCTGTGCCAGGGCAGGGGATCCGCAGCGAACTCGGCGGTCTGTTACGTACTCGGGATCACCGCAGTCGACTCGATCCACTACCAACTGCCCTTCGAGCGTTTTCTTTCGAGCATGCGTGAAGAAGAACCCGACATCGACGTCGATTTCGAGAGCGACCGACGCGAGGAGGTGATCCAGTATGTCTACGCCACCTACGGCAGACGGAACGCGGCTCAGGTCGCGAATGTCATCAGCTACCGGCCGAAGAGCGCGGTGCGTGATGCCGCGAAGGCGCTCGGTTTCAGCAGCGGGCAGCAACGTGCGTGGACTCGGGGCCTGGAGCGATGGAGTGCCCTGCCCGACAGTGCCGAGCACGACGGGCCAGTGATCCCGCCCGATGTGCTCAACCTCGCGGGTCAGCTCATGCGCGCACCACGCCACCTCGGTATCCACTCGGGGGGCATGGTGCTCACCGAGCGGCCAGTAGGCGAGGTCTGTCCGATCGAACACGCACGCATGCCCGGGCGCACCGTGCTGCAGTGGGACAAAGACGACTGCGCGTCAATGGGTCTCGTGAAGTTCGACCTGCTCGGCCTCGGCATGCTCAGCGCCCTGCAGGTCACCATGGAACTCGCGGCGGAAGCCACCGGCGAGAGATGGAGTCTCGAGACGCTGCCCCGCGACGAGGCAGGGGTGTACGACATGCTGTGCCGCGCCGACGCGATCGGGGTGTTCCAGCTCGAGAGCCGCGCCCAGTTGAACACGCTGCCCCGGCTCCGTCCACGTTGCTTTTACGACTTGGTCGTCGAGATCGCCCTCATTCGTCCAGGCCCACTGCAGGGCGGCGCGATCCACCCCTACCTGCGTCGGCGGGCAGGTACCGAAGCCATCACCTACCCGCACCCATCACTCGAGCCAGTGCTAGAACGTACCCTGGGGGTGCCGCTGTTTCAAGAGCAGCTCATGCAGATGGCAATGGCCGTGGGCGGCTGCACCGCCGAAGATGCCGATCTACTGCGGCGGGCCATGGGGTCAAAGCGTGGGGTAGAAAAGATCGAACGGCTGCGCACCCGTCTTTTCGCAGGGATGGCGGCGAACGGCATCGACACCGTTACCGCCGAGCGCATCTACGCGCAGATCGAGGCGTTCGCGGCATTCGGCTTTGCTGAGAGCCACTCCATCAGCTTCGCCCTGCTCGTGTACACGAGCGCCTGGTTCAAGCTGCACTACCCCGCCGCGTTTCTCGCGGGTCTGCTGCGCTCGCAGCCGATGGGATTCTATGCGCCGCGCACGCTGGTCGAAGACGCGCGGCGTCACGGGGTGGAGGTGCGCCCCGCCGATGTGCAGCGGTCGGGTGTGCTCGCCGAACTCGAGAAAATGGTGGATCACGCAAAGCCCACCGGTCTCGACACCTGCCTTGCGTTTACGCAGCCCCAGGTGCCGCCGTTCACCCCGCATACCCCTGACACAAGCATGCAGCACCGCAGAGACGGCGCGTTTGCGGTACGCCTCGGCCTCGCAGAAGTGCGCGGCATCGACGCCGCGACCGCCGAGCGCATTGTCCGCGCGCGTCGCGATGGCCCCTTTGTGGATCTCGCGGACCTGGCTCGCCGCGCGGACCTTGATCGCGTGAAACTGGAGGCGCTCGGTGCGGCTGGTGGATGCGACGGCCTGGGCATCGGGCGTCGGGAGGCGCTCTGGGCCGCCAGCCCCGCCGCCGATAATCGCGAGCGATATCTTCCGGGCATCGCCGTACACGTGCAACCACCCCTACTCCCGGTACTCACGGCAGCCGAACAAAGCTCTCTGGATCTGTGGAGCACCGGAGTGGTCACGGGAGCACACCCGCTCGCGCTGCTGCGTGACAGTCTTGACGCGCGGGGCATCACCCGCTCAGATCGGATAGCCCGGGCACGGCCGGGAGGGGTTGTAACGGTGGCGGGCTTGGTCACGCACCGGCAACGCCCAGGCACCGCAGGCGGCATCACGTTCCTTACCCTCGAGGACGAGTCGGGCACCGTGAACGTCGTGATCTTTACGGGAGTCTGGGCGAGGTATCGGCTGGTAGCTCGCACCTCACCCGCGCTGGTGATCACCGGAGTGCTCGAGCGCACGCCTGAGGGAGTCTGCAACGTAATCGCGCACCGTTTCGAGCCGCTTGCCGCGCCAACCGCTGTCTCCTCACGTGATTTTCATTAGGCTGGCGAAGTGAGCACATCAACGGCACTCCTGACCGACCACTACGAGCTGACGATGGTCGACGCGGCTCTCGCTGCGGGCACCGCAGATCGAGCGTGCGTCTTCGAGCTCTTTGCACGTCGTCTCACCGGAGCCCGCAGGTATGGCGTGGTCGCCGGCACCGGTCGTCTGCTCGAGGCGATCGAACGATTTCGCTTCACCGATACCCAACTCGACTGGCTCACAACACAGGCCTTTCTGCGCAGCGAAACGCTCGACTGGCTCGCGAACTACCGGTTCTCAGGTGACATTTGGGGATACCCCGAGGGTGAAGTGTTCTTTCCTGGTACTCCCCTACTCACCGTCGAGTCAACCTTCGCCGAGGGAGTCGTGCTCGAAACATTGGCGCTCAGCGTGCTGAACGCCGACTCCGCGATCGCGACCGCGGCCTCGCGCATGGTGCACGCTGCCGGAGGCAAACCGCTCGCAGAAATGGGAAGCCGCCGCACGGGCGAGCAAAGCGCAGTCACGGCCGCTCGGGCGGCCTATGTTGCAGGCTTCAGCGCGACCTCGAATCTCGAGGCAGGCAGGCGATTCGGTATTCCCACCATGGGAACCGCAGCACACTCGTTTACGCTGCTCCATGACAGCGAGCGGGATGCTTTCGCCGCACAGGTCGCCACCCTCGGGTCAGACACCACCCTGCTCGTCGACACCTACGACATTGAGCAGGGAGTGCGCACGGCCGTTGAGGTAGCCGGGCCGTCGCTCGGGGCCGTACGTATCGACTCCGGCGACCTTCCCGTAGTAGTAGCCCGGGTGCGGCAGTTGCTGGATGAACTCGGAGCCACCGCCACCAAGATCACGGTGACCAACGATCTCGACGAGTATACGGTTGCAGCCCTCGCCGCAGCCCCAGTTGACAGCTTCGGAGTAGGAACCTCCGTGGTCGTCGGTTCGGGATCTCCGACTATGGGCATGGTGTACAAACTCGTTGCGCGCAAAGGCGACGATGACGAATGGGTTCCGGTAGCGAAGAAATCCACCGACAAGGCCTCGGTGGGTGGGCGCAAGAGCGTCCGCCGTCTGTTTAACACGCGTGGTGTTGCGGTCGCAGATGTGGTCTTCCTCGGGGACGGACCCGGTGGAGAAACGGAGGGAGCCGAACTTGCGGCCAACTCGCGTGAACTCATCGTGCCGCTGGTACTCGAGGGAGTTTCCCAGCCGCAACACCTCGGGAAGGCCGGCATCCTCGCGGCACGCGAGCGCCACCGTCACAGCGTGGCCGAGCTGCCTCCGATCGCGATGAGCCTCACCCGAGGCGAACCGGCAATCTCCACGGAATACCGCTCGAGTCGGGGCTCGGCGCAGGATTAGTTCCGCCGCACGGAATCACGCAGTACGGAATCACGCGGTGCAGAGTCATCACACAGGCAGGGTCACACTGCACCCAGCCACACCGACCGACGAATCAAATCGGCCAGAGTAGTGGTTACTTCCGCATCCGATCGTAAACCTTCTTGCAGTCGGGGCACACGGGAAACTTCTCCGGGTCGCGCGACGGAGTCCATTTCTTGCCGCACAGAGCGCGAACCGGTTTCCCGGTAACAGCAGACTCGAGGATCTTGTCTTTCGGCACGAAGTGGGAGAAGCGCTCGTGATCGCCGTCTTCGACCTGCTCCTCGTTCAGCAGTTGCTCAAGCTCGCGGTCGAGCACATCAGTGCCTCCGCCGCCAGCCGGATTGTCGCGTGTGAAGATACCCATGTGAATGATTCTACGCCTCGTTCCGGAGAACCACCTCACGACATAGCTCGGGGGCATCGCTGATCACACCAAGATAGCGATGAACATATTGAGGCCCGGGGCACCGACCAGTCGACCTTAGCTGTGCATTAATCGAAGGTCTGCGTGAGCGCGAGTAGTTCAGGCGCGGCACGGTCAAAGATGCGACCGCCGATGAAGACCCCGAGTGTCACCACGACGAGTCCATAGCCAGCACCAAACACAAGCGCCCAAAGATTCATTCCGAAACTGATCTGGTCGATTGCGGAAAACGAAATCCAGATCGGTGGCACTGCAAGCACGAGTGCTCCCAACATCGAGAGGGTCTGGGCAAGTCCCGACCCAGTGCCCGCGACGGCTGGCTGTGCGAAGGGGCTATCTCCCGGGCGGGTCGTGGGGTAGGGCAGCATGGCCGAGAACACACTTGAGACACCCGCCGCCGCAAGCAACACGCCGAGATTCATTCCAATGACAGCAGGAAGCACACGCCAGTCACCCATGACGGTGACAGTGATGCTAGACCCGACAAGCACGAGCGGAAGTCCAAGGAGCAGGACTGGCGAGAGTCGGCCAAAGCGATCGTCTCGTCCGCGTGTGCCGCTGGCCACGTGGATCCACAGGGCGGTAGAGTCCATGGCCACGTCATTGTGAAGCGACCACCCAAGCAGGAGCAAAACAACCGGAAGTGGCACCAGCGCCAAAATATGAGGTTCGACACCGGCAACCCAGAGCGCGACCACTATGAACACCGGTGCCAGTGGGATCGCGGCGAGGGCTACCCGATATCGCGGGTCGCGCAGCCAGTACGTGAGCGCACGAGCACCGATCACCGGGCCTGGTTTTGCGGGGAATCGGTCAAACCAGTCAAGCCCCTGCCGAGCGACGTTCGGGTCAATGGGTCGATCAATGCGTTCGAGCGAGACTCGCACGATCGCGTACCACGCGAGCACCAAGACAAACACCGTCGCCAGAACCACACCGAAGCGCAGCAGAGCACCCTCGATGTCACCAGCCGCGGCAAGGGCTATTCCGGCTGCGGGCGCACCCACGGGGGTCCAGCCGAGAACCTGTGCCGCGTCACTCGTGAGTTTGCCGCCCGGCGAGCTGAGTGCCTGTGTCACCGCGAACACTACAACTGGAAGTGCGGCGACGAGTAGCAGTAAACCCGTCGCACGAACGGCCCCAGCGTTTCGCTGCGAGACGACCAGCTTCGCAAATGCGGATGCGACTCTGGCACCGGCAACTGCGAGAAGGAGCGCGAGTACCGCGCCAACTACCACAGCCCACCACGCCGTATGCCATTCGGGACGCAGCGCAATGAGCGATACCCACCAAGCTACGAGCCAGAGGGTCGGCCACCCGAGGAAGGTGCTCACAAGCATTCCTGAGGCAATCTGTGACGGATTCGCAGGGAACTGAGCGAAGTGTCTCGGCTCGAGATGCTTTCGATTCGCAAACAGCGGCACGATGCCCGCGGCCGCCAACACCACGGAAACGAGCACTGTGTCAATGCCCGTGTGAGCGTCTGTCGAACGCACGATCCACTGGGGCAAGAACGCAAGAGCGATGGCGCCAACCAAAGCTAACGCCCCGATGCCGACGGACCGCGCGACGGCCGAAGGAATGCCGCGGAAAACGCTGAGGAGAAGAGCTACTCGGAGTCTGCAGAGCCGTGCAACCACTCCAGCCCCTTCCCTGTCTCGGGGGAATCTGTGAGATGCCGGAATCGATCTTCGAGGCTTAATCCGTCCCGCACCTCATCCACCGTGCCTTGAGCGATCACCGAACCGTCGACGATCACTGCGACATGGTCACAGACGCGCTGGATCAAGTCGAGGCTATGGCTCGACATGATGATGCTGCCGCCCCCAGCAACGAATTTCTCGAGAATTTCAGTTACGTTTGAGGCCGAGACCGGATCGATCGCTTCAAACGGTTCGTCAAGCACCAGCACATCGGGCGCATGGATCATGGCGCACGCGAGGCCGATTTTCTTCTGCATACCGGCCGAGTAGTCGGACACCGGGCGGTCAAGCGCGGGCTCAAGGCCGAAAGCTTTTGCGAGTTCAGCTGTGCGTTTGGCGAGCGAAGACTCATCGATGCCGTGCAGCACGCCCGCGTAGTACAGCAATTGTGCGCCGCTGAGCCGATCGAACAGGCGCAAACGGTCAGGGAGCGTACCGAGAACCCGTTTTGCCGCGGGCCCATCAGACCACACGTCAATGTCGTGCACCGTGATCCGGCCCGAGGTCGGACGATTCACCCCGCTGATCATCGAAAGCACCGTGGTCTTGCCAGCGCCGTTGGGTCCGACAATTCCGGTGAAGGATCCGGCCCGGACTTCGAGGGAGACCTCTGCCGCGGCAAGTACTTGCCCGTAACTCTTCGTGAGCTGCTCGGTGCGCAGGACTACCGGATTGCCGGCTGCTGCTGCGGCGCGCTCACGCGCACGGACTATCGAGGGAACGGGGATTTCAATGCGACCAGTGCGAGGCGGAGTTGAGGAAATCGACGGCGCTTCAGGCTCGGGCAATGCTTCGGACGCGGGCAAAACTTCGGACGCGGGCAAAGGCTCAGGCTCCGACTCTGGCGGGAGATCTGGCTCCGGCCCAGACGTGGTCTCCACCTCCGACAAAACGCTGGGCTCTGACTCTGGCTCTGACTCTGGCTCTGGCAACGTTTCGGGCGCCGGCTCCGCGCTGTCCGGCGCAGGAACTAGCCCGCTTGTCTCCTGCGTTTCGGTCGCATCGGAGGTGTCGGGCGTGTCGGACCCTTCAGGTTTGTCGGCAGGAGCAATCGCCGTCGAATTTCGGATCGCCCCACTGGATCCAGCCCGTCGCTGCGGGCGTCGTTTCACCGTTCGCGGCAGGCCCGGATCCGCATCTGCACTGGTGAGGCCCTCCGTATCGAGGCCAGTCAGGTCGCCCGGACCGGAGTCGGGCGTGAGATCAGCGCTGGGGGGCAAATGTGACACACACCTAACCTACCAAACCCCTACGCCCGCGGTTCGCGAGCGTCCTCCAGCATTGACTCTCGGAATACAGGCAGAATAGCCCTGTGACTTCACCCGCCGACACCCGCAGGCATCGCGCCCCGGGCTCACCCCGCGCGAGCGCATGGCGTTCACTACGGCTCCTGACGGTTCGGGACCTCAAGGTTCGCTATTCAACCTCGGTTCTCGGTTATTTCTGGTCGATTCTCGATCCACTTCTAATGAGCCTCATCTACTGGTTCATTTTCAGCCAGCTCCTTCCCCGAAGCCTGGGCGAGGAACCGTACATCGTGTTTCTCCTGACTGCCATGTTGCCCTGGGTGTGGTTCAACGGCGCCGTCGGAGATTCGACTCGCGCATTCCTGCGAGATGTCAAACTCGTGCGTTCTGTTGCGCTCCCGCGGTGGATCTGGGTTGCTCGCATCGTCTGCGCGAAGGGCGTCGAGTTCTTACTCAGCTTGCCCGTACTCGTCTTGTTCGCTCTCCTCAACGGGGCGAGCGTAAGTTGGTACATCCTGTTATTCCCACTCGGGGTCATCCTGATGGGAGCCCTCATTCTGGGCGTCGGGCTCATCTTGGCGCCGTTGGTAGTCTTCTTCCGCGATCTCGAGCGTGCGGCGAAGCTAGTACTGCGCGTGCTTTTCTACGCCTCACCCGTGATCTACGCAGCGAACGACCTCCCCGCGGTGGTTGCTCCGCTCGCGTGGGTCAACCCGCTCTCAGGCATTTTCTCCCTCTTCCGCGCGGGCTTCTTCCCCGAGCAGCTTGATTGGGCCCTGATCGCCGTCTCAACGTCGATCACCGTAGTCACGCTCATCGTCGGAATCCTCGTTTTCCGCCGCAGCGTCGGTGGCGTCTTAAAGGAGTTGTGACGTGACCTCATCTCACCCAGCAGATGCGTCGAACGGGGTCGACTCTCAGCACGACCCAAGCAGCGCCTCAACGATTATCACCGCGTCCAATCTCGGTGTCCGATTCCGGCGAAACCGGGGGGCGAGACGCAGCTTCAAGGACCTGTTCGCTGGCAAGCAACGGCGTTCTGCCGCGGGTGAGTTCTGGGCGTTGCGGGACGTCTCATTCACCGTTCACGCGGGCGAAGCAATCGGGGTCGTGGGCCGCAACGGTCAGGGAAAGTCCACCTTGTTGAAGCTCGTCGCGGGGGTTCTCCTTCCAGACACCGGCCACGTCACAGTGCACGGCGGGGTCGCCCCGCTGATCGAGCTCACTGGTGGCTTTGCGGGCGACCTCACGGTGCGTGACAACATTCACCTCACGGCTGGACTGCACGGACTCAGTCGACTCGAGCTTGCCGAGCGATTTGACTCGATCGTCGAGTTCGCGGGCGCTGAGGGTGTGCTCGATACGCCATTCAAGCACCTATCGAGCGGTATGAAAGTGCGCGTAGCATTCTCGGTGGTGTCGCAGCTCGATGAGCCAGTTCTCCTCGTTGACGAGGTGCTCGCCGTCGGTGACAAGGCGTTCCGCACCAAGTGTTATCGGCGCATCGACGCGCTGCTCGCCGAGGGAAAAACCCTGTTTCTCGTTTCCCACAGCGAACGCGACTTGCGTCGGTTCTGTAGCCGCGGCCTCTACCTCGACCAGGGAAAGCTCCAGCTTGATGGCCCGATCGATGACGTGTTGCACCGCTACAATACCGAGCACAATAGCTAGCCGGGGATCCACCTGCGAGCCCTGGCGAACTGACGTTTGAGGCTACGACCGCATGAGCGCCTTGCGGTCTTCAGCGCGCAAGAGGAGAGCTTCGACGGCTTCGCGGAAGCGTCTGCTCGGCGCCCCCGGGGTGGTGTCGCCGAAGTAGTGCTGTGACCACGTTCCCAAACGCTCGCGCGCTGCGTCGTCTCCGATGACCCGATCGAGTACGGCGTCGATGCCTTCAGTGTCTTCGGAGCCGAGCCACTCGCAGACGCTGAGGTACCCGCCTTCATCGATCTCTGCCTCGGGCGCGAGCGGCCGCGTCACCATGAGGGGCTTGCCCGTCGCGAGTCGATCATAAATCATCGCTGAAACATCGCAAATAGCGACATCTGGCAGACTCAATTGCCATCCGAGCTGTGGCGACTGGTCGAAGACGTGATGCGCAGAGGGGTCACGCCGGTTCGCGTCAGCGAGCGCCGCAATGATGCGCTGATTTGCCGCACCGAAGGCAGGATCCACGACCCCGCTGCGCGGGTGCGGCCGATATACCACCCGGTGACGACCGGTTTCGAGTAGGCGACGCACCAGCGCCTCGCCGTGGGTTACAACCGAGCCGTAGCTTGCAGCGGGTCGGTCGCCTTCCCAGGTCGGAGCGTACAACACCACGGTACGGTCATCGGCGGGATAGGGTGGTTCTCCCGTGAGGTGATCAGCTTGCGGCCTTCCGATCGCGACCGTGCGCTCATCTACCTCATAGTCCCAGAGTGCCTTCGACAGTCGCGCACGCGCGGCCTCTCCTGCGACAAACGCGAAATCGTATGCCTTGTGCTGATTGCTCGTCATGTACATCTTGTCGCTCTCGCCATGGTTGATGAACACATGCCAGCGACTCCCGTACCGCATCATCTGAAAATTGCGGGTGTTCTGATTGACGTACAGAATCACCTCAAGGGGCTGCTCATCAACCAAACGCTCGAGACCGGTGACCTTTGGCTCGAAGGTGACGTCCAGGCCGCTCTCGCGCATGAGCTGTCGGGCTCCGGCCGCGTTGCGAGCGATCAACACAACCGGGTGTGTCTTCGAGAGTTCGCGCAGCGGGGCATACCACTGCCGCATCTGATAAATGTTGACATCACTGTCAGCGAAATATACCCCGACGCGGAAGTGGCCTTCGGGCAAAGGGCCTCGAGTCGCGAGCAGCTCGCGCACCTCGAAAAATGCCCGCCGCCCCTTGAGTACCCGTTTGGCGAGCCGAATGGCACGTCGACTGTCCTTGGAAAACTGCATCCCTCAAGCCTAGCCGCGGGGTCTGTGACGATCCTCCCGAGCGCCGCGTGGGAAGATCGTTGAGTGCACCTGACTCCCCTGCCCCCGCTTCCAGCGGTGAGCTATGTGATGCCTGTCCTCAACGAAGAAGAGCATCTTGAAGCCGCCGTGCGCACGATCCTTGCGCAGCAGTACGCGGGCGACAAAGAGATTGTGCTGGCGCTGGGGCCGTCGACTGATCGCAGCAGCGAAATTGCGGATCGCCTCGCCGCAGCGGATCCCCGCGTGCGGCTCGTCGACAACCCCGGACGAGATATTCCGATCGGGTTGAATCTCGCGATCGCGGCCAGCCAGTTTCCCATCATTGTGCGGGTAGACGCTCACAGCGAGCTCGTGCCCGAGTACACGAGCGCCGGCATCGCGGCATTGCGACGCGAGGGCGCTGCAAATGTCGGAGGTGTCATGCAGGCTGCGGGTCGCACAACGGTGCAACGCGCGATCGCGGCTGGCTACAACAGCCCCTATGGCCTGGGCGGCGGCGCGTATCACGGCGACGGGACCCCGGGGCCAGCGGAGAGCGCCTACCTGGGAATCTTTCGCAGAGAGGCGATCGAAGCGGTCGGCGGCTACGACCCTGAGATTCGCCGAGGCGAGGATTGGGAGCTCAACCTTCGCATCCGTCGCGCTGGAGGAATCGTGTGGTTCGATCCATCGCTTCGCGTCACCTACTGGCCGCGCGCGAGCCTTCCTGACCTTGCGCGCCAGTTCTTCGCAACCGGTGCCTGGCGGGCCGTTCTGGTGCGGCGTTACCCCCGCGCGCACCCGTGGCGCTTCTTCGTCCCGGGCACCTTGGTGCTCGGCCTGTCCACCAGCGCGATCGTTCTGATCTTGCAGGGCTTCGGACTCCTACCGTGGACCTGGTGGTCGATGGTGCATGTCCTTCCCATCACTTACCTCGGCGCAGTTGCGTTCGCGGCGACGAAGCTCCCCGCGTTGCGGGGTGCGCGGGAGCGTCTGCTGGGTGGCTCTGTGCTCGCTACCATGCATGTGAGCTGGGGGGTAGGCTTCCTGGTCGGCATAGCGGGGGGGGCGAGCCGCACCGTCGATCGATCACGGGCGAGGTAGCGCGCCTCGCGCCTCAAGAGCATCGACCACGCGACCCGAGGCGCCGCCATCGTCGTGAGGCACGAAGGTATGGCGAAAACGTTCGGCCGTCTCGGAGTACTCGCACACCCACCCTGCGGCCACGCCGCCAGCCGCAAGTTCGCGCGCGAACGCGACGACCGCAGCGCGTTCGGTGAGCAACGGACCCGGCGCAAGCGACGCGAAATCAAACGTGAAGCCCCGTTCGCGGTCTCGGTACTGCACGAGGTCGGGCACGAAACACACGGTGGGCACACGCGCGACCGCCGCATCAAACATCACCGATGAATAGTCGGTGACGAGCAAGTCGGCGGCGAGGATGACGTCGTTCACGTCGGGATGCGTCGAAGCGTCGATGAGCGTTCCCGAGGCCCCGACGTCGACCCCCTCATACGTCCCCAGTCCGTGCGTACGTGTGTGACCCCGGGCAACGACGACCCAGTCGTCGCCGAGTTCCACCGCAAGCGCACGTACGTTCAGTTCGTCTACGAGTGTGAGTCCTGCGTCGCGCCAGGTGGGCGCGTAGACAAGCACGCGTCGACCGACGGGCACACCGAGCAGTCGCTTGGCGGTCTCAACGCGGACCGGACTTCGTTGCGCTCCCGCAAGGGCATTCGCCAGGCGATCGTCTCGCGGGTAGCCGGTTTCTAGGATCTCCCCGCGGTAGGCATAGCTGCTGCGGAACTGAGCTGTGGAGTGGGGGTTCTGTGACAGCAGTAGGTTCCAGCGACTGCTCTCTCGACGGATCGCAAGTCGCGTGCGCAGGCCCACCCCGGGACGGCCGAGCGCCAGGTGTTTGAGCATCGTGCCGTGCCAGGTCTGCAACACGGTCTGCCCCCGGCGCCTGCGAAAACTGTGCCGGAGCCAGTCATTGACCACCAGAAGACGGGCGCGGCGTCGAACAGCAAACCAATCAGCCCCGCCCACCAGCACGGGAATCGCCCCCGGTGGCGGGATGATCCGCTCGCTGATGACACTCCAGTATCTCGGCACCTCGGGGTGTCGGCGCGCAATCTCGCGATCGATGGCGAGTGGATTGCAGCTCACCTGCCGCCCGTAGTAGCTCTCGAAAAAAACTGCGCCCTCAAGGATACGTTCACGCTCGGGCTGGCCAAGCCGCAGTATTTCCGCGAGAACGCGCTCGGCGGCACCCCCCTCGGGGTGCGCATGAAAGCGTTTTGCTAGGGCACGCGCATCTGATTCGGCGGCCCGACGAGCCCGTGACCCTGGCTCGATCACCTCGGCGAGACGATCGAGTGTCCCCGTCCAATCTCTTCGCAGCTGGCCAGCAGAGGTGACCTCCAGCGGCTCGTAGAGCCCCCGCGTTCTGCCGTACTGCTCGAGATCCGGAGCGAACCAGACGATGGGCCGTGCAAGCAACGAGTAGTCGACCGCGATCGACGAGTAATCGGTGATGATCGCGTCAAATGCGCCGAGCATGGGCGTAATGTCGCGCACCTTGTCGGCACTCAGCAAGTGCACCCGCCCGCCGGTTACGTCGGCGTAGGCCCCCACCCCCAAAGGGTGAGGCCGCAGTACCAATCGAGCGCCCATTCGCTCCATGAGGTCGTGGATCGACGCGGCCTCCTCTGCGGTCGGCACCCCGGGGTCTGGATCTCCGTCTCTCCAGGTCGGCGCGTACAGCACCATCGGCTCCGGCCGAACCTCCGGTGCTACCTCTTGCGGGAGCCCCAGGATCTCCCGCATCTCGGCTCGAGCCATGGCAGCTAGTCGGGGCTCTGTGGCCTGGGCCGCAAGTACATCGTCGCGAGGGTCTCCGAGCACCCGGACACGCCCGGGAGCCACGCGGTATGCGGTGCGAAGACGTTCTGCGGCGAGAACTGAACCTGCCACAAAGAGCTCAATCCGCTTGCTCCCCGCCAGGTACATACGCTGCAAGAGCGCACGAACGAAGATCGGGCCAGAAAATTGGGTCGTAACGGCGGAGTCAAGATGCAGCCGCTTGAGCGGCGCACCGTGAATCAAATGCGTGACTCGGGCGCCGAACACGCCGAACCGGTTCGCGTCACCATGCCCGTGCGTGACAACAATCTGTCCGGCCCGGAGCGTGGACCAAAACCCCGCCCAACTGCCTCGCCGGACGGGAAGGAATCCTTCAGCGCCTGCCGCCTGCGCCTCATCATCGGTCGCCACAGCCCAGGTGATGTGCGCCTCTGGGTGAGCCTGCCGCAGAACTCGCGCGACGGCGAGGGCACCCTCCCCAACTCCGCTGCCGCTGCCAAACAGCCAGCGCGCAGAAGTCCGAGGCACAACGAGTGCGAGGAGCCAGGCGAGGGCGAACGTAGGAAGCGACAGGAGCTTCTTCAGGTTCGCGCGCGCAAAGTTCAGTCCGCCAGCACTCACGACTGCCACCCTATGGCATGTGCCGTAATGCGACACGGCGAGACGCCGCGGGCGCCGCACAACCGGTTCCGGCCCGGTGCGCGGCGCCCGCGGCGTCTCGCGGTTCGATCTATTACCACTCAAGCGTGCCGAGGGTGACCTCTACGTCGCTCAACTCGCCACCCCGGGAGTAAGTGATGATCACGTCGCTACCCCCGGCGTGATAGCGGATCATGGCGGAGACCGCGGTGCTTGAGTCAACAGTGACGCCGTCAACCGCAGTGATCACATCGCCGGCACGCAGGCCTGCCTGCTCTGCGGCCCCACCTGGGACAACCTCAGCGATCAGCCCTCCTTCACGCTGAGCGTCTTCATCAGTGTCTTGGCTTGCCGCCACTACACTGACACCGAGCAGGCCGTGCGATGGCTGCTCGCCTGCCACGATCGCCTCCGCTACCCTAACCGCGAGATTCGAGGGTATTGCGAACCCGAGTCCGTCGCTTCCAGCTGTTTCTGAGTTGTCGTTGGACGCTAGCGCGACGTTGATGCCGATGAGTTCGGCCTGCGAATTGAGCAGCGCGCCGCCAGAGTTTCCTGGGTTGATCGAAGCATCCGTCTGCAAGACAGGCACCGCGACACTTGAACTCGCGCCCATTTGCCGCTGCCCCTGGTCTTCAGGTGTCTCGAACCTAAAATCCCATGGGAACTGGTTACTGCCGTTCGGATCTTCCTCGGCAATCTCGTCATCCGCACCCTCCGGCACCATGGAGCTGGCGATCGAGATTCCTCGATTGAGCGCGCTCACGACTCCACTCGTGACCGTGTTCGAAAGATTGAGTGGCGCACCAATAGCAACCGCAAGGTCGCCGACGTTGATCGCGTCGGAATCAGCGATCGCGATCGGGGTGAGTCCCTCGGCCTCGACCTTCACCACCGCGATGTCGGCGTACGGGTCGCTACCAACGAGCACCGCGTCGAGCCGGGTGCCGTCGCTCAATCTCACGCTGATCTCGGGCTCCGCGGTCGCCCCAGAGAGCGTGGCGACGTGGGCGTTCGTGATGATGTAGCCGTCCTCCGTAAAGATGACGCCAGAGCCTGATCCGCTTCCCGCTGCTGAACTTACCTGCAGTGTCACCACGCTGGGCGTCGCGACCGCTGCGACGCCGGAGATCGCGGTGGCAGAATCCACATTGGAAAGGGTCAGCGTACCTCCAGCCGCTTGAACCACTGAGGTTTCTCCGACATTCGTAGCGATGACGGCCGCTGCGCCCCCGCCGACAAGCCCGCCAATAATGGCTCCGATGGCGATGCCGGCGACCAGCCCACCGTTCCGGCTGCGCTGAGATTGCGGGGCCTGCGGAGCGGGCTGTTGCATGAACGCAGGATATGGGGTGGTCGGCTGATACTCATCCGGGGTCTGAGTCATTGGGGCTCCCTTTCTCGTGTGACCAGCATGCCCGGTGTTTCTATGAATTCGATTTGTAGGCACTGGAGAGGTGCTGCACGTTTCAACACCCGCCTGAAATATGCAGCACCTCTCCTCCGCCTACAGCCGACGCACGCGAGAAATAGTCAGCAGCGCGGCTCCTGCAGCGAAGACGGCGATGCCTCCGGTCACCAGCCCGCCAGTTCCGGCTCCACCCGTGGTTGCAAGCGCCTCAGGTTCGACAATCCGGGCGGTCTCTGCAGGAACGCCATAGTCATCACACCACTCCTCAATGTACCCGCGCCATTCCTCCGGCTGATCTTCGGCCACCAAGCATGCTCGAATGGTCACCCAACCCCGTGTGCTTGAGGGTAGAGAAATTGGGTCCGAGGTGACCATCCGGTTTGGTGCATTCACCTCAACAAACCCCTGAGCGATCACCTCCGCCCCCTCAGGAACCTCGCTCTGCTGACGAGGCTGATCGGTGGATCCGTAGACGCTCAGGCGAATGCGCGCCGGGATTCTTTTCCCCGTCTCATCGCGCAGCCAGGCGCCGCCGTGCAGGGTAACCGTTACGCGATCGGTCAGGTGCATCTGATCGAGGGTCAGTTCGTTGCTCACCAGCTCGGTGGCCCAACGCAAACGGGTGGGCGTCACATGTCCCTCCTCAACGAGTCCGAATTCGTCACGGAAGAGGTATCCCTGAGGTATGAGCTGGGCCGCGCGCACCTCGGCGACCTGCGCCGACTCTTCGATCTCCCACACCCAGTAGTAGTATCCCGATTCGTCGGACATCTGCGTGCTTACGATCTCGTAGGTTCCTGGACCACGCTGAGCCAGCAACTGAGCGGTGCCAGCAACCGGGGCCCCAGCGGGAACCGTGACGCTCGGCGTCTGGGGCCGGTTGAACGGGCCGTAAATCACCCCATTTGCCACGATCGGCGCATAGACCAAGTTGCCTCCCTCGGTGACTCGCTGGGCCCACGGCGCACTGCCCTCGCCTTGAGACAGGGTGACGGTGTCCGCAAACGGCGCGCTCTCCCGGGGAATCCATCGCTCGACGACCTGCGTAGTGAGGACAGGTGAGAACTGCGTATCGATCATCAATTCAACCGGTTCCCACTCTCCCACGTGGGTCTCGGTCACCGCACCGACCGACCAAGTCAGCGTTTGCTCCTCAGGCACGAGGGACGGGTAGATCTCGAGCTGTGCGGGCCAACCGTGTGAGGGAAGGCTCCACGACCCGCTGACCCGCACCTGGTGCAGTCGTTGCCACCCGTTTGGGTGCAGGTCCGCACTCCATCGCACCTCCCCTGCTGCACTGCCATCAAGCGACAATACGGTCGTGCCATCGGCGAAGGTACCGCCGGTGATTCTCAATTCGGTGGCACCGAGTGGATAGGCAACAACGCCCTCGCCGAATCGTCCGTCCTCCCGCAGTTGCAGTCCAGCCGGGCTCGGCGTGGACGGTGGCAAAGCCGAAGCGATGGCCTCAGCAGCCAGTGCGCGAGCCTGACTGATGTGTCCGGCACCCCCGTGCTGCTCCACCCAGCTGATGTGATGGTTCAGCCACGCTGCCTCGCCGGCACCCTGTCGGAGCATCCAGATCGCGAATTGCACGGCTACGGCGGTGTCCGCGTTTTGAGTGTCGCCGTGTGCGGACAGCACATAGTTGATTCTCCGGAGCGGCTCGCCGCTGATGGGGGTCGTCGATACTCGACCCGACCAACCGGTCACATCTGACATGTCAACCGAGTACCCCCGCAACTCGTCCACCACTTCTGCAGACTGTTGAGTGAGCTGGGGCGGGTCTGCCCCCGGCTCGATGCAATAGACGAACTGGCCGTTTGCCAGCTGGAAGGTTCCGACCGGCCAACCGTTGAAGTCGATCATGCTCCCGGGGGTGTACGCCGATGCTGGGGGCTGGCCCGGCCCCGGAAGCGCGGCGAGCGAGAAACCCAGCACCAGCGCAAGACCAAGCGCGAGCATGCGGGCAAGTGTGAACGTACGCACTCGTAGATGAGTCATGGGGGTCCCTTCGATTTGGTTTCCCCAGCATGCGTGAACGCGCGCCCGCGCCGCCCGCGTTATCCACAGGCTCACCCCTGCCACAGAAACGCGCCCAGTCGGCCTCGATTCGTGCCGAACGAAGATCCGTGCTAGAGTAAGTTCTTGTGCCGCGGGGTGGAGCAGTTCGGTAGCTCGCCGGGCTCATAACCCGGAGGTCGTAGGTTCAAATCCTGCCCCCGCAACTGGAGAATGGCTCCTGATCAGGGATTTCCCGATCAGGAGCCATTCGCATTTCTGCCACATGTGGGCGAGGTTCCCCGCTGGAACGCCCTCAGCATTGCTCGCAGCCATCCCCGGCGAATCCTCCCGTTGCCCGGAAACAGAAACGGGCTCGGAAACATGTTCCGAGCCCGCCTGTGAGCGCCTAGTGTTAACCGGCATGCCACCCCACGAGGGGCGCATCAGCCGCCACAGTTACTCTGCCTGAATCGCCTGCTCCAGAGCAGCCCGGAGGCGCTCATCCGCTTCGCCGTACGCCGTCCAGTCGCCGTCCTTCATGGCCTGATCGCGATCAGCGATAGCCTGCTGCATCGCTTGGAGGGCAGACTGCATCGCGGCCGATTGGGTGGCCGAAGGTGCGCTCGGAGTGACGACTTCGCCGCCATCACTCACACCGTCTCCAGCGGGATCCTCGCCCTCGCCTACCGGCACGTCTCCGTCACCAGCCTGCGCACCCGAGTTGCCGCCGAAGAGCGAATCAAGCGCCTGATCGAGGGTGTCTTCGAACGCAATCTGGTCGCCGAAGGAGACGAGCACCTTTTGGAGAATCGGGAAACTGGTTCCCGACGAAGCCTGCACGTAGACGGGCTGCACGTAGAGCAGACCGCCGCCGAGGGGCAGCGTCAGTAGGTTGCCGCTGATGACCTGGCTCTCACCCTGACGCAGAATGTTCAGCAGGTTCGAGACCTGCGAATCAGTGGTGAAGCTGTTCTGAACCTGGCCGGGTCCGGGGACCGTGTTGCCCTTGGGCAACGTCAACAGCTTGAGTGTGCCATACCCCTCAGCCACGACGCCGTCTTCGGAACCTGCGTTGGCGTTTGCGGCGAGGTAGCCCGTCAGGATGTCGCGCTGCCCTTCACCTTCCGCTGCGGGAATATAGGTCGAGTAGATCGAGAAGTTCGGCTCCGCGCCAGTACCAGCAGACAGCGTCAAGTAGTACGGCGGCTGACGCAACGCGTCGGCGCTCCCAGCCGTCGCAGACACTGGATCGTTCGGCGTGCGCCACGCATCCTCCGAAGAGTAGAACGCGCCCGCATCAGTCACGTGGTACTTCGAGAGCACCTCACGCTGCGCGCGGAACAGATCACCCGGGTAACGAACATGGCTCAGCAGGTCGCCGCTCATCTCCTCGACCGGCTTCAATGTGTCGGGGAACACGTTGCCCCAAGCCTTCAGCAGCGGATCCTCCGTGTCCCATGCGTACAGATTCACTGAACCGTCGTAGGCATCAACCGTGGCCTTTACCGAGTTACGAATGTAGTTCACCGGATCAATAAGCGCAGAGGTCCGGGGGTTGTCGGCGTCTACCTTCAGCGCGTTGAAATCATTGAGGTCAGAGTACGGGTAATCCGACGAGGTTGTGTAGCCATCGATGATCCACACCACGCGTCCATCAACAACCGATGCGTATGGTGCTGAATCGATCGTGAGGTACGGAGCAACCTTCGAGACACGATCAACTGGATTCCGATCGTAGAGGATCTCCGAACCGTTGACCACGGCGCCCGACAGCAGCACCTCCATGTCTTGGAACTTCAAGGCATAAATCAACTTGGTGAAAATGTTCGAAAGCACTGGCCCGCCGCCACCGGCGAAGGTGGTGAGGTTCTGCCGGGTCCCGTCTGACTCAGCGACAACTTCCTCATCGGCAGCAGCCGCCTCAGCCTCAGCCGCGATGGCCGCCTCTTCCTCAGCCGCGGCGTCCGCGCCCAGGGTCCCTTCGGATGCCGCACCCTCGGTGGCCGCA
This sequence comes from Leucobacter shiyiweii, assembly GCF_052446065.1. GTDB lineage: Bacteria > Actinomycetota > Actinomycetes > Actinomycetales > Microbacteriaceae > Leucobacter. Next base: position 1,408,313 of record NZ_CM127080.1, read on the forward strand.
CCGTCTGAAGCCGTTTCCTCGGTGGCGGCTTCTTCTTCGGCAGGAGCCGGTGCCCCGCTCTCGTCATCCGCAGGATAGTCAAGTTCGATTGGACGGTCTCGCTCGCCACCCACGATGGAGTACTCAGGCGAGTTCATTCCAAAATAGATACGCGGCTCAAACTCGCCGAGTCGACCGCTCGTCGGGATCCCGCTCTCCAAGAAAACTGGCTCGCCGCCCTCTGAGCGTTGGTTACCGTAAGCGGCCACAAGACCGTAACCGTGGGTGTACACGAGCGTGCGGTTAAACCAGCTCGTCTGGCTCTCCACGTTGATGTCGCGCACTGCCGACACCGTGTCAACAACCTCGCCGTCAATCTCGTAGCGATCGACGCTCAGCGAGTCGGGGAACTGGTAGTACTGTCGGCTCTGCTCGAGCTGCGCGAATGTCGCCGAAACCACCTCGGGATCGATGATGCGAATATTCGCTGTCGCGACCGCATCGTCTCTGAGCGCACCGGGCTCAGCGGTGGTAACCGCGTCGTAGCGTTCGACCTCGACATCGTCGATTCCAAACGCCGTCCGGGTCGCCTCAATGTTGCGGGCCAGGTAGTCGCTCTCGAGACTCTTCTCATCGGGCGTGACCTGGAACTGCTGAACCGCCCACGGGTAACCGACGCCGAGAACCAAACTCGACACTAGGAGCAGCACGGTGCCAGTGACCGGCAGACGCCATTTTCCGGTGACGGCGGTGATGATGAAAAGAATCGCTATCAGTGCAGCAATCCCTGCCAGGATCTGCTTGCCGGGAATGACTGCGTTCACGCTCGCGAACGTTGCGCCGGTAAAGAGGCCAGCATCGTCGGTAAGCGCAAGGTACTGGTCGAGCCAAAGACTCGCGGCCTGCAGCAACAGGTAGAGCGCGGCCAGCACCGCGGCCTGGATGCGTGTGGATTTCGAGATACGCACGTCGCGACCGGAGAAAGCGATGCCGCCGTACAAATAGCTCGTTGCGACGCCAGCAAGGAGGCTAATCAAAATGATCGCGGAGGCGAAACCCACGACGCCCTGCAAGAGCGGCAAATCGAAGAGGTAAAAGGAGATGTCGAGGCCGAACTCAGGATCCTTCTCGCCGGTGGGCTCAGCATTCAGCCACAGCAGCACGGTCTGCCACTGCGAGGCAGCGGCCAGGCCAGCAAAGAGACCGAAGACCGCTGGGAGGAGCCACTTGATGAGTCGGCGAAGTGGCTCGACCATTTCTTGGTACCGGTCAAGTTGCGCGGTGAGTCGCGCATACACCGGCCGCTTCCGATACGCGAGATCGATGGCGAAAAACACCGGCACGGCCATTGCCACGAATCCGATGAGGAACATTACACCTGCGGCGATCCACTGAGTGGTGAGCACCGGCAGGAAGCCAAGCTGATCGAACCACATCACCTCACCGATGACGGTGGCGGCGGCGAGGAAGCCGAGAATGAGCACTACCACGAGCACCACGGTGATGGCGAGTGGTGAAATGCGGCGTGGGCGGGCCGGCGAGCTGGCTTGAGTCTGGTCGGTCACGTCGAAACTTCCTGTAGGGGTAGCGTATTCAGCGTCTTTTCAACCCTATACGTCTGCTCTGACAAAGCACTGGGCAAGCTCGGGCAAGCTGTGTGGGTGAGGAAGATTGACGTGCTATGCAGATGCCTCGCACCGCTCAAGTCCAGCCGGCGTTGCACCCGCGTTAAACGTGTCAATGGCGGCGATCGCCTCGGTAAGCGTGGCAACTGGTGCGACGGTCAGTCCTGAGGGCACCGATTTCGGAACGTCGGCGCAATTTGCGATCGGAAGGAGGAAGAGGTCGGTTCCCGCGCTGGCCGCGCCCCACAGTTTCTGGGGCACGCCCCCGATGGGCCCGACGGCGCCCAACTCGTCGATCGTGCCAGTGGCGCTGATACTGCGACCCTTTGCTAGCTCCTCCGGAGTCAAGAGATCATACAGAGCCAATGCAAAGGTGAGTCCTGCGCTCGGGCCTCCGATTTGGCCGAGCTGAATCTCGACATCAAACGGAATCTCAACTTCGGTGGTGACCGTGACACCGAGCAGCGGTTGTGGATCAGTGCCATTCGCCTGCGGGCTCACCACCACGCGCAGATCTTCTCCCTTTCGGTCTATATCCAGGGCCAGTTCCCCACCGGAGCCAGCATCGTTAAGCGCCGCCTGAAGCTCACCGAGCCCCCCAACACTTCGATCGCCCGCGGCAAGAATGGTATCTCCCTGCTCCAAGATCCCTGCGGCCGGTCCCCCTTCTATCACCGACATCACCTGCACCTCACCAGAGAGAGGGCGACCCAACTGCCCAAGCGCCGCAGCAGTTGCCTGCAATTTCGAAGTCTCCATGAGCTGCGCATTCGCTGCCGCGCGGTCCTCGGCCGTGATCCCTTCGGGATAGAGCGCAGAGAGTGGAACGACGGACTGCGTGGGGTCGAACCAGGTGCGCGCCAATGCCAGCCACGCGAGGGGCCGGTCAGGCGACCCACTGATGGTGACGCTCAATATGTTGATAGCACCGCTCGTAGGGAACGTTTCGGTTCCCCCGACGCTGATGACCGGGAGTTGGGCCTCGTCAGTCTCAAACGTGCCGAACGCATCAACCACGGGACCCGGTCGCTCGATGGCGTATGGGGAAGGGATGGTAGCGGCCCCCGCAGTTACCAGCGCCACTACCGCCGCCGCGATCCACCACCCACCCCTGACGCCACTGCCAGCCTCTTTCGTGTTCTCCGCCACGATATCCTTCCGTTCTCAACCCGATTGGGACCCCTGTTCGCAGTGAGCGGAACCCATGCAGCCGAGTGGGCACAATCTAGCAGCCGATTCTTGAGTGTGTGCCGTAGCGTGGAGGCGAACGCAAGGAGATGAGCGATGAGCGCGCACGACCACGACGACACACCCGGGGCAAGCGGAGACGATGCCTTCAATGAATTGCAGCGCATGCTTCGTGAATTGCTTGCGGGCGGCGGGCCGGCGGGCGGGAATTTTGATCCGGCTGCTCTCGCTCAGGCAGCGGGCCTCCCGGGCGACACTGCGGCCCTCCAAGGTCTGTTCGCCTCGCTGCAACGGGCCATGCAGAACCCGACAAAGGGCATCGACTGGTCAATCACGCGACGCACGGCGATTGAGATTGCCGGCGGTGGCGAACCGTCAGGTGATCCGGCCGGAGCGTTGCGAGCTTTTCCGGTCGCTTCGCTCTGGCTTGATGAGGTGACCGATGTCGGCCAGACTTCCGATGCCCCCCGAGCAATCACTCGCATCGAGTGGGTGCAGCAGAGCGTCGATACGTGGATCAGTCTGGCCGAGCCGGTGGCGAACTCCATCGCCGACGCTCTCACCGATGCGCTCACGGGTCAGCTCCCCGAGGAGCTCTCGGGTTCGATCGCCCAGTTCGGCCCCATGCTCCAGAGCGTCGGCGGCGCACTCTTTGCGACCCAGCTCGGACAGATCGTCGGTAAGTTGTCGCACGAGGTGGCGGCCGGTGGCGACGTGGGTATCCCCCTCTTCGAGGGGCCGGGGCGCGAGGGCGGGAGTTTAATACCCGCCGGGGTCACCGCGTTCGCGACCGGCCTCGACCAAGATGCTGAGGCCGTCACCCTGTATCTTGCGGTGCGCGAACTCGCCCACGCGCGACTATTTCGCCACACGAAGTGGCTACGTCTGCACCTCATCACGGCGGTGACCGACTACGCGCGCGGGATGCGAATCGACACAACGCACATCGAAGAACTCGCCAGGGATCTCGATCCCTCTGACACCTCAAAGATCCAGGAACTCGTGTCGAGCGGAGCCCTCATTCCGCCGAAGACCCCCGAGCAAGTGGCTGCGCACTCGCGACTTGAGACGATGCTTGCGCTCATTGAGGGGTGGGTCGATGTCGTCACGGCCAGTGCGGTGACGCGGTTGCCCGGCGCCGATGCGATTGCCGAGATGGTGCGTCGGCGTCGCGCCGCCGGAGGCCCCGCTGAGCATGCATTCGGCACGCTCGTTGGCCTCGAGCTTCGCCCACGCCGTCAACGGGAGGCCGCAGCAGTCTGGCGTCTGGTCGCCGAGCGCGGGAGCACGTCGCGGCGAGATGAGCTCTGGTCCCATCCTGATCTGCTTCCAACCGCCGAGGAACTCGACCATCCTGCCCGTTTGCTCGAGCGACTCGGGCTTTCGGGAGCCGAACCCGCCACCGCCGAGCCTGACGATTTCGATCGTGAACTCGCCTTGTTGCTCGATGGCGACCTCCCGCCCGCGGACGACGAGAGGGGATCAGGCACCACTGGTGGATCTGACTACATCAGCGGATCAGGAGACGACGATTCTCGAGACAATCTGCGTGGCGAGGAGCCGACGCCTCCCCCTGCATAGTCACCCCTGAAATCTCCCTCACAGCGCGGGCAAGCGCGAATATTCGGCATTCGGATCTTCGTCGCTGTGGATAACCCGGGGCCACGATGAAACGCGATGCATGCTGGGGACATGAAGGAATCGTTCGCTTGCATAGACCCGGCACTTCCTCTGTGTTGGGAGGATCCGGAGACGCTGCGCCTCGGCTTTGACCGGGCGGAAGCGCGTATCGTGGCCCCATCTGCGGCCACCCAGCGACTCCTCGGGGTCCTTCAACGGGGGTTACCACTCTCCGAGTTACCTCGGGCATCGCTCCGTGTTGGTGCAACGGCTGCTGAGCGGCGTGCGCTCATCGAGCTGGTCGCTCCCGTTCTCGTCACCAGGCCAATTGAGCGCGGAGCCAGAAACCCGAACCGCTCTGCCCGGAACACAGTACCTGGCACAGCATCACGCACAGCACTGGACACGGTAATGGGCACGGTAATGGGCACAGCACTGGGCACATCGCGCAGAAACACAAGAGTGTTGCCAGTACCTGACCTTGCTGCGCAGTTCCGAGTCGCCGTGCTCGGCGTGGGAGGTGCGACCGAAAGCCTCTGCCATGCCATCTCTCGAGCGGGGTGGGTGCCGCTCGATTGGCCCACGATTCCGTCTGACGCGCTCACTGACAACCGACCTCCTCGCGACGCATCGCCGCTCGGCAAGACCAGACACAGCGGGGATCAGCCTGGCTCAATGACACCCGTCCAAGCTCAGCCTGACCTATGCATTGTGGTGGAGCGCTTCATGGAACCGCCGGCAACCTTTCACGCGCTTGCCACATCTGGGGTGCCACACTTGACCCTGCGATTCACCGACCGCAGCGTCCGCATAGGGCCGCTGGTAGTGCCTGGCCGTGCCCCGTGCGTCAACTGCCTGCATTTGACTGAGGTCGCCGCAGACCCAGGTCTGCCTGCGCTCGCCGCGCAACTTCAGGGAGGCTTTCCCGCAGCAGAAACCCCCGCGAGCGTTGAGGTCGCCTCTGCCCTAGCCCTGGCCTACGTGCATCGGTGGCTGAGCGGTTCGGACTGGTCCCACGCGACGCAGCTGCGACTCGCGGTCGTCGATGGAATGCCAAGCCCGGTTCCCGAGGAGCACTCGGTACTCGTGCATCCAGACTGCGCGTGTGCGATGGCGAGCACTGCGCCCCCACCGCTCGAGGCTTCGGCGCTCAACCCGCGATGGTGAGTCCTGCCTCGGCAATGAAACGCGAGGGCTGACGCCCCCCACGCGCCCGGCCAGCGGAACCCGAGATACGCAACTCATCCCGCGCCCTCGTAATAGCCACGTACACAAGCCGACGTTCCTCTTCAATCGACTCCTCGTCGGTGGCATAGGAGATAGGGAACAGGCCTTCACTCATACCGACGAGGTGCACCAGCGACCATTCGAGCCCCTTTGCCGCGTGCACTGCGCTCAGTGTCACCGTGTCGAGCGTCGGCTCGTGATGCGCGCGTTGCCTTGCGAGCAGTTCCTCGCTGAACGCATGCACCGTTGTTCCGGGCGGCTGCTCATCAACAAGGGTGAGAATGCCGTTCAAGGCCTGCCAGCGTTCCCTCCCCGCTGAACCCGCAGGGGGCTGGGAACTCCAGCCGCAAGACCTGAGCAGGTCGCTCACAATCTGGAACAGTGGACGCGAATCGGCGACCTTTGACTGCCCACGAATGAGCATGACCGCCTGACGCACATCCGCACGGTCGAAGAATCGTTGAGCGCCGTGCACCCGAGACCCGATCCCGAATCGATCAAGCTCAGCCTCCACACTCGCAGATTGTGCGTTCGTGCGGAAGAGGACGGCGATCTCGCTGGCCGGTGTGCCCGCGGCAATGCTCGCCTTGATCGAGGCGGCAACGGCCTGCGCCTCATCTTTCTCGTTCGCAAACCACTCGACCGTCGGGGCGACCTGAGGCTTAGCCGACTCTCGTTGGGAGGTCAGGGTGAGGGCCCCCGGCCGATCTCGCATCAGTCGGTTCGCGCTGCGCACGATCGCCTCCCTGGAGCGGTAGTTGCGCTCGAGCCGAAACTCGCGGGCGTTCGGATGTTCGCTGGCAAAACGCAGGAGAAAGGAACTCGAGGCACCCGCGAAGCTGTAAATGGTCTGGCTGGCATCACCGACAACGCACACATCATCGCGTTCGCCGAGCCAAGCACGAAGCACCGCGTGCTGCAACGGCGACACGTCCTGATACTCGTCGACCGTAAAAAACCGATACCGCTCGCGCACCTGTATCGCAGCGCGCGGCTCGGTCTCGAGCATGCCAGCCAGGAGAATCAGCACATCTTCGAAATCGATCTGACGCCGGTCATCGAGCAGGCTTCCGTACCGCTCATGGATCGCGATGAGCTGTTCAGCAGTGACGCCTGAGGGGACGGGACGCGGATCCATCGACGTGGTGAGCCTCAGCGCGTAGCTCTCGAGACTCAGCATCGACACCTTGCGCCACTCGATCTCGCTCGCAATGTCGCGCAGGGTCTCGGTGGGGAGGCGTAAGTGCAGCGACTCAGCGGCCTGCGAGACGGTCGGAATCTTCCCCCCCAATACTTTTGGTGCGGGGCCACCCACCAGCTGGGGCCAGAAGAAGCCAAGCTGCGCGAGCGCGGCACCATGAAAGGTCTGCGCGCGCACGCCCTCAGCGCCAAGCGCCCGAAGTCGACCTTGCATCTCGCCGGCGGCTTTCCGCGTGAAAGTCACTGCGAGCACCCGTTCGGGGGTGTACACGCCGGTGCGCACGCCGTGCGCGATCCTCCGAGTGATCGTACGGGTTTTTCCCGTGCCCGCACCGGCCAGCACCAACACCGGGCCGCGCAGACACTCAGCGATCTCACGCTGATCGGGGTCGAGCCCGTCGAGCACGTCCCTCACCTCGGTCACGAACCAGCTCCGACGTCCTCCGGGGCTCCGTCGGGGTTGCTGCCCTCGGCGACCCAGCCGTCGATCAGCCACCGGGCAATCGAGAGGGTGCCCGGAAGCAACAGGCCAGGCACCGGAGATCGAAGCTCCGCGCGGGTGAACCACCGCAGCTCTGAAATCTCTTCGGGCTCGGGTGCAATGTCGTCGGGGTGAACGCCCGGGGCGAGCTTCGCCCGGAAGCCGAGCATCAGCGAGCGCGGAAACGGCCATGGCTGTGAAGCCACGTAGCGCACGTCGTCGACGAGGATTCCGGCTTCTTCTCCCACCTCGCGCACGACCGCCTGTTCGGCGGACTCTCCCGCCTCGACAAAGCCTGCAAGGAGCGAGAACCGGCCGGACTCCCACAAAACGTTCGAGCCCAGCAGCAGCCGATCTTCGTGCTCGACCAACACGATCACCGCAGGGTCAGTGCGAGGAAAATGCTCTCCTCCGTGCGCGTCGTGTCGGGCCCATCCGCCGAGCGCCGGTTCCGTCTGCTGGCCGTCGCGAGCCGAGAAAGGGTGGCTTGCGTGCCAGTTGCTCAGCGCGAGCGCGGTAGTCATCAGTTCACGCTCGGTGCGGTCAAGATTGGAGCTGAAGTCGAAGGGATGGCGCCACTCTGTGCCCGGAGGGTCGACACGACCGGTCGACCCGGTCGACCCGGTCGACTCCGTCGACTCCGTCGGCTCGTCAACGACCTCCGCGAATACCGCCCGCCCTTCCCACCGACCGAGGAAGAGTGACGTCGATGGTCGGTCGCCAACGACTGGGTGCAGCGCCAGCGAAACGTGGTCACCTGGGCCTGCAAGCACCAACACCTGTGGTCCGCGCAACCGGAGCAGTCTCGTCTGCGGCTCCTGCCAAGCCGCATTCAGCGTGTCGTCACTCATGCGAGTGCGGGCATCACGGTCGATACCGCTTCCCGACAGCGGCGGCGCATCCCGGTGCGTCATTCTCTGCTCCTCTATCAGCCAGCATCGCAGTCTCTGCGCGTGGCGTGCCCCGCCACGCCGTGCTCATGCCTACGCTGAACGTATGGCGAGCACCCCTCTAACCTTAGCCGCGCTGGCAACCTCGGCGGTGCCCGGGCTGAACGTGCACGGAACCCGCCCACACACCGGTGACGGTGACGGAGCATACAGCTCGGCAGTGCTGGTCACCGATGATGAAGATCTCATCATTCGCGTTCCTCGCACACCCAGCGCCGAGGTGCGGCAGTCGGCCGAGTTGTTGGGCCTCGCGGCACTTGCCGAGGGTGCTCGGGAGGCGCTGCCGTTTGCGGTACCCGCGACCCGCGGTATTACTCGCGCGGGTGACACCAAGGCGGTGGTCACCACTTTCCTCGAGGGAGGGCGGGTCGACGCGCAGAGCGTCGAGGCCGACGCGCTACTCCTGCAACCGGTTGCCGAAGCGCTCGCCGCGATCCACAATTTGCCTACTTCGCTGATCCAACAGGGCGGGTTGCCGATGCGTTCGGCTGAGGAGGCGCGCACCCAGGCAGTACGACTGGTTGAGCGGGCCGCCCACACCCACCTCTTGCCCGAAACCGTGCATCAGCGGTGGCTTGATACTCTCCGTTCGCCGTCCCTGTGGGATTTTGCGCCGACAGTTGTGCACGGCTCCTTGACCGCAGATCAGCTCATAGTGCGCGATGACCACATCGTCGGCATCTTGGGATGGGATGCGCTCGCAGCCGGCGATCCGGCAACTGATCTCGCGTGGTTGCTCGCCTCTGGAGGTGAGACCCTCGATTCGGTACTAGCGAGGTACTCAGCGATTCGCGGGGTAACCGGCATGCGAGAACTTCGGGCTCGAGCCCACTTTTACCACCAACTCGAGGTCGCTCGGTGGTTGCTGCACGGAGTCGATACCCACGATTCGACCATCGTCGATGACGCGGTTGCCATGTTCGATCGCTTGGTGGATCGGCTTGAGCGACTGGGTACCCCCATCCCTGCGCGCACGACCCTCTCGGGTAGCGAGGTCGAGGAACTGCTCGACGAGATTCCCGAGGTACCTTTTGACCCACGTTCCGAAACAGCGGAATACGAGGCTCTCGACGAGGATCGCATGTTCCACACCGACACCGACTTCATCGAACCCGTGTCCACCCCTGAGACTGATGCCCCGCCTAGCGAGAGTGATGACCAGGCGACCCAGCCCATCGATCCGCTCGAGAAGTAGCACGGGGCCAGAAGCTAGGAAGGGCCGCCTAACGACTGCGCAGCAGTCAGCCAGAGGAGTTCGAGTTCGGCCAGGGATCGGTTGCCTGCACCGCGCAACTCTTGGCCCTCGGCAACATAGAACAGGGTAACGTCGATGCGCTCGGGATCGATGCCCGCCCACTGTGCGTAGGCATGCCGATAGAGGTCTAGCTGGAGGAAGCGCGAGCGGCGTTCCGCATCATTCTTGGGCGGCCGGCCAGACTTCCAATCAACTACCTCCACTCGTGTTTCATCGCCCTCGCCAGTTTCGTACACCGCATCGAGTTTGCAGACAAGTCGCCTGCCCGCGAAGGGAATCGACACCTCAAGTTCGACCGCGATCGGTTGACGGTCGGCGAAGCGGGAGCGCTCGAATTGCTCGATCAATGGTTGCAGCTCGGCCTCGGTGTCGAACTCCACTGGCACGAGATCGATGGCTTCCGGATCGAGATCCCAGAGGGGCACGGATGTGCCCAGACTCGTGGTTGCCCGACGCTCCACCCACTCATGAAAACGATTGCCGGTGCGGGTGCGGCGGTAGGGACGCATGGGAATCGGTCGAATCCTGCGTCGCTCAGCTTCTTCCGGATCCTCAATGAACTCATGGAACGTTGATGCCGTCAGTCTGTCCGGGGACGCATGCTCGCTAGCCGCGGAGCTGGCGGTCGCCAAAACAGCTTCCTGTGCCGCCCGGCTAGGTGACGGGCCTGCCGCGTCTCGCTCGGCGAGCAGCAGTTCAACCGTCGGGTCGATGCCGCAGATCCGCTGTGTATCTGGGTTCCCTGACTTCGTCGTATCTGGGTTCCCTGACTCCGTCGGCTCCCCTGGCTTTTGGTGCTCCCCCGACTCCACCACAGCCGCGAGCGCACGCTCGAGCGTTCCCGCGGCGGCGAGCACCGCCTGAGCGCGCGCGCCCAGCGGATCCAATGGCCACTCCGCGGTGCGTTCAGGACGATCGAGGGGGTCTTCATCGTGCTCGCTCTGTGCGGGAAGCCCCGCAATCAACTGGGCATCTACGAGCTCAGTCAAGAAGGGTGACGGCCCGCGAGGTGTTTTGGTTCCGCCCCAGAAGGAACCGGTGAGAAGTAGCCGGGCGGCGGCACGGGTCACCGCGACGTAGGCGAGCCGACGTTCTTCCTCTTGATGACGGTCGGCGAGCAGACCCGCGTAGCCCGGCACCACTTCGACCTCGCCCTCAACGACGCGGCGCGACCCCCTAATTCGTTCCCTCAGCTCAGCCTGAGTCGTCGCAATGCGCCATTCGAGCTTCGGCCGCGCCGCGGCATCCCCCCGAAGCTCATCAGGAATCTTCCCTGGCCGCAGCCACCCCACTCCCTCCTTCGGCACGCTCGGAAACTCGCTCTCGACGAGACGCGGCACCACGACCAAATCCCATTCGAGCCCTTTCGCACCGTGACCGGTGATGAGGTGCACCGTGCCAGGCTCCGGCTCGGGCACATGCTCGGCTGCCTGATCAAGCTCCGTAAGCCGTTCGAGCCAGGCCAGCACCGAAGCGAGTGTGCCCTGCTCATCGGTCGAAAGAAATACCTCGATGAGGTCAGTGAACGCGTCGAGATTTGAGCGGGCGATCGCACTGCCCTCATAACCCGTGCGTTCGTTCGCCTCAAGCTCGATGTCAATTCGCAGCTCGTATTCGACCGTTCGCAGGAGGCTCGGAATGTCGCGCCCGACCGCTTGGCGGAGTCGTCGAAGCATCTGGCCCGCTTCGCGGATGCGATCCCTACCTGTCTCGCTGATGTGTGAGAGAGCGACGTGCTCCAGCCGCTTCATCGAGCTGATTTCGTCGACCGCATCGAGCAGGGTGAATTGACGGTCGGGGTCAGGAAGCACGCGTTCGCCTCGCAAATCTTCCGCGGAAAGGGGTTGCTGCCCGACGTCCCGTTGTGCGAACCAGCTGGCAGCCTGGCGAAGGCCCGCAAGGTCTGCCGCTCCCACCCGAAACCTCGGACTCGCAAGGAGCCGAATGAGGTCGGAGCCCGCGTCTGCGAACCAGATGCAGCGCAGCGCGCTTACCACCTCGGTCACCTCGGGCGTCGTAAGCAAGCCTCCCAGGCCCACGATGCGGTTTGGCACGCCCGCCCGGGTGAGCGCTTCCGACACTGCAGGCATCCATTTGCGCGCGCGCATCACGACGGCTGCGGTGGCGGGCGTGCCGGTGCGCTGCAGGTGCTCGGCTCGGGCCTCCCGCAGCCAGATCGACAGTTGCTCAAGTTCCTCGTCTAAGGTCTCAGGAAATCTCCACTCCACCGCGGGAGGTGTCTCCTTCGGCGTATCCGCCCCGAGATATTCCTCTTTGGACCGCAGCCGGGGCACGTCAATGGGAGAAGCTGCTGTGAGGGGCGCCGAGATGGAGTTCGCGACTTCGAGCACCTTGCTCGGGTTGCGCCAGCTCACCGAGAGACTGAGAGTCGTGGCTGCAACGGCCGGCCGAGCGTCCTCCCTTCCTACCGCGTCGCCCTCCGCCGCACCGCGAAAATCTCGATGGAACGACCGCAGGTTGTCGGCAGACGCTCCACGGAAACCATAGATCGACTGGTGTGGATCACCCACCGCCATAACCGAAGTGCCCGCGTACAGCATCGACAGAAGTCGGGTCTGACCTACTGAGGTGTCTTGCACCTCGTCCAGCAGCACAATCGGGGTGCGTTGGCGAAGTTGAACTACAGCCTTGGGAAAGCGCTCCAGGGTCTCTACCGCGAGCGCAAGCTGATCTGAGAACTCGATGAGACCGCGTCGTCGCTTCTCCTCGGCGAACACACGAGCTAGGCGAAGCGCGATCTGGGTGCCGCGCATGTTCCTGAGGATGTCGCGAATGTCGGCATACACCTTGTGCGCGCCCGTCGATTTCTCGTTGTAGGGCAACGATCCCACCCGCTCGAACTCAGTCACCACCTGCGCGACGAGATCGAAGGAAGTGAGATTGTCGGAGACCGCATGGTCGAGTTCGATGACCCGGCTCACCACCCGGGCGATTGAGTCACCCGAAGACACCAGTTCGGGGTCGGTGCTCTCGCACACCACGTCGCGCGCAATGCGCCACGCCGTGGCCTCGTCTATCACCGTGGCAGAGGAGGACACTCCTGCGAGCGCACCGAACTCCTGAACGACACCGGATGCGAAGGCGTTGTAGGTGCTTACATCGGGCAAGTCGAGGCCGTCACCCAGCAACTCCGAAAGCAACCGGGCCCGATTTGCCTCAGTAGCGCTGAGGAGGCCCCGCTCGCCGGCATCGATCAGCCGCTCAGTGAAAGCCATGAGGCGTCCCGAGATTCTTTCCCCCAGCTCGCCAGCCGCCTTGCGGGTGAAGGTGAGTCCGAGCACCTGCGAGGGACTGACCAAGCCGTTTGCCACTAGCCACACCACTCGGTTCGCCATCGTTTCGGTCTTACCACTGCCAGCGCCAGCAATGACGAGGGTGGTGTTTCCGAGTGGGTGTTCGATGATCTTGGTTTGCTCGGTGGTGGGGGTGATGACGGCGTTACCAGGCCCCGCCATGATCTCAGCTACCCGGGCCGCAGAGAAGACAGGAGCGGCAGCAGGGTCTGAGGCCGGCGGGGAGAATCGAGTGTTTTGCTCATTCATGCGTGACTCACCGCCGGAATTATGTGGAGTCGGCACGATCCGCCAACCGCGTGTGGGTCGCTGCAGTGGTGTTCGACGCGCGCCACAAACGTGCCTCCAGCCATCACTTCGGCTACCGCGGACACACGCTCCGTGAACAAGCGCTGCCCCTCATCGTCGAGCAAGGGCTGCGTCGGCTGACGAAATGTGCTGCCCGCCTCAGCCCCCCGCGTAGTGCGCACGTCGGGGTGCACAAACAGCAGTCGAGCGCCACCGTTGACCGTGTCGGCGGGAGACGCCCCATCCTCGAGGTCAAACGCCTGGTGGATGAGGCCCATCTGGTAGGCCTGCAACTGTGCGTTCGCAGGGAGCTCCGGCCCAGGTGGTAACTTTCCGCCAGTTTTCAGGTCGACCACCGAGATCTCGACTCGACCATCGGCAAGCTCCCGCGCCTCAAGGCGATCGGCAACGCCCACAATGCGGGCGCGATCAATCTCCAGACGGAGTTTCGCTTCGCGGCCGATAACTCTGCGATTAGAGGATTCGAACTCGGCAAGATAGTCGGCAAGTCCGCGCGCCATGTCTTTTACGAGTTCCATCTTTCGCGCCGACTCCCATTCAGCCTCGAACACGAGGCCACCCCACTCGGCAAATACCACCTCGACCAGCTTCTCCGCACTCACGGCCCCCTCCGCCGTTTCCAAGGCGCGATGGAGCAGCGTGCCGATTCCCTGGCTCACGCCGGCACTTGCCCCACCGAGCGTCGAAATCGCCCAGTCAAGAGGACACCGCTCGGCATCTTCGAGCCTCGAGGGACTGACCGAAACACGTGCATCGGGTTCACCTGCGAGATCGACAAGGGGGCGCTCGGTGCTCGGGGGCCTGACTCCGTACCACTCTGACGGGTGTGCGCCGGGGGCCCCCGCCTGAGCGAGCGCTACCAGAGACCGAAGCGCCACTTCATCGGCAAGATTCGCCGTCAGACGACGCCGCATTTCGGCCACCGCGCCCCGCAACGTCAGTCTGGAACTCGGCAACGGCTCGACAACCGCATATTCGCGACCAAGCCCAAAGAATGCGCTGGGGTGGCTATCTTCGTCTGAAATCGCCACCGCGAGTATCTCCTCACGCGCTCGGGCGCAGCTGTGCACGAGAAGTCGGAGCTCGTCGTGCAGTGTGTCTTTGCGAGAAGGGGGAACGGCGGCCTCGCCTCGCAACCATCGTTCGAGGGAAATCACCCCGAGCAAAGAACCGCGGGATCGGAGGTTTGGCCACGACCCCTCCTGCGGGCCAAGCACACACACCACCCGAAACTCACGACCGACCACCCCCTGCGGTGTGGTCACCGTCACAACATCGCGTTCGCTTCGAGCGGCAAGTGAATCCCGGGGAACGGAACTCACAAGCAGCTCGCGAAGCAGCTCGGGCACTGGTACCTCGCTGTTTTGTTCCTCGTGCCGCTGGAGCGCGAAGAAAAGCCCCAACACCGCATCAAGCGATTGGTGAGCTTCGTCTGCCCGCGAGCCCCGACCCTCCAGTGCCTCATTCTGCAGTGATTGGGCTAGGCCCGTGCCCTGCCAGATCTCCCACAGCACCTCGCGGGGCGTGCCGCCACGCGAGGCCATCGCCCTCGCTGCCGCAATCAGCGAGCCGAGACGCCCGAGGCTCCGGCCTGCGCGCGAGTCGACTACAGGTGTAGTTCCCGGCGTAGCGCAGGCAAGCGCGATGAGCTCATCGACGGCGATCGGAGCGCGTTCTTCCGCACGTGCGCGTCGGTTCTCTTGCAGCCTCAGCTCGCCCCGCAAACGTCGCAGCGCAATAGGGTCCAGCCCCCCGATGACTCCTCCCAACAAGTCGAGCAAATCTCGCGGCGTCAGCTCTTCATAACCGAGCGCGTGTTGCAGCACGAGGATCAGCTCCCGCACGAGCTGATGGTCCCGCAACACGACCCCGCCAGCGGCCACGTTCGTTGGCACCTGGTGCCCGGCCAACATTCGCGCGGCGCGGATCACCTCACCCCTGCTCCGACAAATCACTGCCATGTCGCGCCATGCCACCGGAATCCCGCCGTCGAGCCCCAGCCTCCTCCGGCGCAGACGGTGCGCGATCACACCTAGCTGCTCAGCTGACGATGCGACGGTCGCGAACTGCACACTGTCTCCTGATCCCACACGCCGCCCCTCGAGCGCTCTCTGCGCCTCGGTGCTGGGCTCTGCGGATTCCCGGGATTCCAGACACGCTGCCCGTTCAGCAGCCCGAGCCGCACGCTGCTGACCGACGCCAGCAGTACCGACCCGCGTACTCAGCTGCTGCACGAAAGAACGCAGCGTCTCCCCCTGGCGATAGACGTGCGTCAGCACCACCAGCTGTTCATCGAAACCGGCAGGCAGCCGCGCGGCGCCACGCCGGGCAAGCTCTGCACCCACGCCTGCGAGTATCCGTACGCGCTCACCGTGAAAGGCCCCAGTCGAGATGTCTGGGTCGCCGAACGCCCAGACGCGGGTGCCCCGACCAACAAGTGCGACCAAGAGTGCGAGCTCACCCTCACCCAGCTCCTGCGCGTCGTCGACCAAGACCAACCGCGGCACCGCGATCTCACGCTCTGAAGCCAACGCCTCACCAGCTGCTTTGAGAAGTTCGCTCGACGACAGTTCGTCGGGGCGGGACGCACGAAGGTGAGCATGCACCGCAGCCACCAGATCACAGGCGACGATCCAGTGCTCGGCCAGTTCGGGGTCGGGCAACAGCGAGTGGGCTCCCCCGCTCTCACGTAACTGTGTCCGCAGCCTTGCTGAGAGTTCTTCCGGGTTGATCGCGAAGTCGTCGAGCACCCGCGAGAACTCCCGCAGTTCTGCCCGGAAGGCCTCACCCCGCAAGATATCGGGGTGGAGCCCCCCGCTTTGCAATAGAGACGCCGTCTCCCTTCCTGCGGAAAGCGCGGCCTCCACCGCCCTGGCCACCGCCTCGTCGTGGGCTGTGCCCGTTAGCAATCGCTGAGGTGTGCGACCCTCAGTCGCAGCGAGCCTCTGCAGCAGCGCAAAAGCAAACGATGCAGCGGTACGCACGGGGGTGCCCCCCAGCGCCCCGTCGATGCGACGCTCGAGCTTGCTGCGCAGACCTGCCGCCACCTCCCGGTTCGCGCCCAACACCCAAACATCGCTTTCTCGCCAGCCCGGCAGGCGAAGATGCCGGGCTGTCAGCTCCAATAGGATCTCTGACTTGCCGCTGCCCGGCGCACCGAGCACTCGCGCATGGCGGGCGGGGTCAAGTGCGAGCGCCAACTGCTGGGAGGGGTCGTGCGTGATCATGCCGTCAGCTTAGGGCGAGCCCCCGACACTAACCCGCCGACACCAGCTTCACGCAGCACGCCTCGGGCTGCGCTGGTGGCGAACGATCGGCCCGATCCACCAACTGCCGCGCGGCGACGTCGTAGACTCGAGCCCTAGCTCTTCGCGCCCACGCGCAAATGGTTTTGAGACGTCATTCACCCCAGGAGGCCCCCGTGGAAGTTCGTATCGGCATTACCCATTCCCCTCGCGAACTGAGCTTCGAGTCCAACGTTGCTGTGGCTGAGCTACAAGAGCTTGTTGGAAATGCAATCTCGGGCAGTGAGCCGCTCGTTACCTTCACCGACGCCAAGGGTAAGCACTACCTTGTGGCCACCGCCGCGATCGCCTACGTCGAGCTTGGTTCAGACGCAGGCCGTCGCGTGGGTTTCGTCAACTAACTCGCTGAGTCTCGCCAGCTGACACTTCCAGTCGCTATGCGGGCACCCTGACCACTGCTGCTGGCACCTCTTCGGGCTTCCCGAAGAGGTAGCCCTGCATGAGATCGACGTCCTTGTCGCGCAGATACCGGTACTCCTCGGGTGTTTCAATGCCCTCGGCGAGAATACTCAGGCCGATTTTCTGACCGTTCTCGATAAACATATCGAGTTGCGCCTGCTTCTCAGGATCGAGATGGATGTCGCGAATGACTTCCATATCGATCTTCATGTAATCGGGCTGAAGCTGCAGTAACGTGCGAACATCGGAGAAGCCGCTCCCAATGTCGTCGAGTGCGGTCGAATATCCCTTATCGCGGTAGTAGTCGAGAATCCGATTTAGATGGTCGAAATCTTCCACTTTCTCAGTCTCGACCACCTCGAAGACCACCTGCTCGGAGTCGAGCCCTTCTTCTGCCAAGACACGGGCCGTAGTCTGCAAGCAGAGTGTCGGCTCGTAGATCGCTGTGGGCACGAAATTGATGAAGACCTTCTGGGTGATGCCCTGCCTCGCGGCGGCACGCAAGGAGGCCTCGCGGCATGCCCGGTCGAGGTAGAAGAGCAGATCCATCGCCTTCGCCTGCGCAAACAGCTCAAACGGGTTCATGATACTGCCGTCGGGCAGGATCCCCCGGCTGAGCGCCTCGTAGCCGTAGATTTCTCCTGTTTTCGCGCGAATGATTGGCTGGAACAGGGTCTTGATGCGAGCCTCATCAATGATCGACACCACATCCTGGCCGCGTGCGATGACTTCCCACTCCGAGAGACTCTTCAGATTTCTGATCGAGGCAAAGCTCGGTTGCTCGCCCGGCGGCAGCGGGAGAACTTTGACGTCGCTCTGTTCAACGGAGTTGAATACGGTGGAGACGAGGAAGCTGATGAGAGATTCAAACCCCACAGCAGAGACGAGAATACCGCCGTCTACTCGAGCAAAGGAATAGTCGCTCGCCGCGAGTTCTCTCTCGACGAGCACGAGGTGTCGATCCGTCGGTAGATGCACATAGACATCGGATTCGGAGAACACGAGTTTGGGGAGCTGCTCACACCCACTGCACAATAAACGCTTTGGCACAGTCTCTTCCTATCGTCTTTTGAGCAGGCATGCGACCTCAACATGCCGGGTATGAGGGAACATGTCAAACACCTGCGCTTGCTGCACTGCGTACGACGGCATCGCTGCAAGGTCGCGTGCAAGGCTCTCAGGGTTGCAGCTGGAGTAGACCACGTGTGGCATGCCCGAGCCCTCGATCCACGCCGCGAGCTCCTGCCCAATGCCGCGTCTGGGTGGGTTCACGATGAGTGCTTCGGGTAGGTCGTCCGGATCCGCGGCGAGCGCAAATGCGGTCGCATCACTGGCCTCGAACCGCGCGCGAACGCCAGCCTCCTGTGCGGATCGAGTTGCGGCACTCACCGCAGCAGAGCTCAGTTCGACGCCAATCACGTCGCGACCGGCCACCGAGCTGACGCCAGCACTCGCACCCGAATCCACACTTGCACCTGCACCTGCACCTGCACCTGCCTCCGCGCAGTGCAACGCGAAGCCGCCGACTCCGCAGTACAGGTCCCAGACCGAGATTGGGGCAACGTCATTTATCCACACGGCGACCTGCGCGTAGAGCGCACGTGCCACGGCCGTATTCGTCTGGAAGAAGCTCCGAGGTTGGAGGTGCAGAGTGATTCCCCCGAGCCGCATCGGCAGCGAGCTCCCGAGAAGCATTTCCTCTCGTTCCCCCTCAAGCACCGCTTTGTGCTCGGGCAAGAGATTTACTGAGATGACAGCAGCCCGAGGCACGGCTCGGCGAATCGAGGCGAGCGCCGAGCGCAGCAGCGATAGGCCCTGCTCGCTTCGCACGACGAACCGCAGCATCAGTTCGCCGCCACCATTCGCCAGTGAATCAGCTGGCGCCTCCGTGACGTGCACAAACTTCAGCTCACCGCGTCGCGCGGGCACATCGTAGGGTTCGATGCCGAGAACGTTCAGCAACCCGGCGAGCGCCGGAAGCTCTGAGGCGATACCAGGAGATTGGATCGCACACTCCCGCAGGTCAACTCCCTGGCCGTCCGGCCCCAGGATGCCGAGCGTCACCTTCCCTCGACGGCCACCCACCACAAGCTTGGCGCGATTGCGAAACCCGCGGTCGCCGCCTGAAACTGGCTCAAGCCAAGCCCCGGCCGGAACCGAAGGTAGCAGTGCGCGGGAACGCTCGAATTTGTCGGCAATTTGCTGCGCATACGGAGTTCCGATGAGCGAACAGGAACGACACTCATTTGCCCGGAAGTAGCGGCACTGCAGCTGCGGCTGATCCGCCCCGGAAATTGCCACCGGCATGCCCTCGGTCGCGGACACCTAAGCGGTCAGACCCAGGCTGTCCATGCGCCTGGTGTGTTCAGCGATCAGCTCGGTGAAGACCGGCTCGACCTCACTCGCCACGAACTCGCGTTTTTCACTCAGCGTAAGCACCGCGCGCGAGACGAGAAGCGTGTCTCCGACCAGCCTGCGGCCCCAGAGCGAAAGTCGGTGGGCGATCGTGGGATCCGCAGCGATCTCAGCGGAGAGCAGCTCGGCCAGCTCATCACGTCCAGTGGAATCGCGCAGAATCGACACGGCGTCGGAGCGATAGCTGTCTTTCAGGCCTCCGGCGAGCGCCGCGAAGAACCCATCGAACAGCCCGCCCACGAGGTATATCGAGAGCACGTGTTGGTGCCAGTCACGCACCTCAATGCGGTCGATGTAGCTATCGATGACCTCGGTGAACGGTGTCATCACTTTGTGCGGCTCATGCTCGCGGCGGCGCAGTTCATCGGTGAGTTTCTGGTGTTTGTGTAGGCTCACCCCGGCGACGCGGGCGAGCACCTCTTTAGCTTGCAGGTTGGGTGCACCGGCGACTGCTGTGGCCGAGGCCTCGTAGAGCTCGAGCTGCAGGTAGGCGGTCAGGCCGAGAAACGGCAGAATTCCGGGGGCGAATTCCGCGAGTTCAACGCGCACTGCCTCGACATCGCCATTTCGCATGCCTGACAAGCGCGCGGGCACCTTCGGCTTGCGCAGTCCCTTGATCCACTCGAACACTTGGCCAGTGTACCGGCGCTCGCAGGCACCCACCGCATAGACTGGGCCAAGCAGACGACTCTTTCTCTCGCCTGCACGTCATTTGGCGCCACTGCCGAGGAGCAGCGGCGCGCTACGCGTAGGGCTCAGTCAGCGCGTAGCACAGCTCTACCGACAGGATCTCACGTGACCACGTTCTCTGAACTCGGCGTCGAACAAGACCTGGTCGACGCTCTCGCGTCTTCCGGCATCATCGACGCGTTTCCCATTCAAGTTGAAACCATTCCTCTTGCGCTCTCGGGCCAAGACATCATCGGCCAGGCCAAGACAGGCACCGGCAAGACCTTCGGATTTGGCCTCCCCTTGCTGCAGCGCCTGGGTCATGCGCCCGGGCCCGGCGTGCAGGCTCTCGTGGTCGTACCGACACGCGAGCTCGCGGTGCAGGTTTTCGAAGACCTCGAGCTGGCAGCCAAGGGCCGCGCAACCAAGATTGTGCCGATTTACGGCGGCAAGGCGTATGAGGGCCAGATCGACCAACTGAAAGACGGCGCACAGGTCGTCGTCGGCACCCCTGGTCGACTGCTCGACCTCGCCGGCCAGCGCATCCTCGACCTCAAGAACGTGCGCGAGATGGTGCTCGATGAGGCCGACAAAATGCTCGACCTCGGCTTTCTCGCTGACATCGAAAAGCTCTTCGCGCAGACTCCGCCGGTGCGTCACACCATGCTCTTCTCGGCCACGATGCCGGGCACGATCGTGGCGCTAGCTCGCCGCTTCATGAGCAATCCGATTCACATTCGCGCGACTGACCCCGATGAGGGGCAGATGCAGGCGAACATTGAGCACATCATTTATCGCGCGCACTCGCTGGATAAAGACGAAATCATCGGGCGTATCCTGCAGGCCGAAGGTCGCGGCAAGACTGTCATCTTCATGCGCACCAAGCGTGCCGCCGCGCGACTGCAGGAAGAGCTTACCGATCGCGGCTTCGCTGCGGTGAGCGTGCACGGCGACCTGAATCAGGAGCAGCGCGAGCGCGCAATGGCTTCGTTCAAGGCGGGCAAGAAAGAGATCCTGATCGCCACCGACGTCGCAGCCCGCGGTATCGACGTCGACGACGTCACGCACGTGATTAATCACACCGTTCCCGAGGACGAGAAGGCCTATCTGCACCGAGTCGGGCGCACCGGGCGGGCCGGGCGCACCGGTATCGCGGTCACCTTCGTCGACTGGGACGACATGCACAAGTGGGCGCTCATCAACAACGCGCTCGAGTTCGGCATCCCCGAACCCCGCGAAACCTATTCCTCTTCCCCCCACTTTATGGAGGAACTGAAGATTCCCGAGGGCACCAAGGGGCGACTCAAAGCAACGCCCATCAAGGAGCGCGCACCTCGCGGCGACCAAGGTCGCGGTGGGTCGACTCGCAGCGGTTCAGCTCGCGGCGGATCAGCTCGCGGCGGTTCAGACGATTCAGCGAGTTCAGCAGATGGTGGATCGGGCTCATCCAGCCGCACCCGCAGCCGCACCCGCAGCGCAAACCCAAAGGGGCGCGGGCGTCATGAGGCGCACAGCCACGAGGGTCACGGGCATGACAGCGAAGGTACCGGCGAGCCGGGCGCGGATCGCGAAGCGATCCAAGCCATCGCGTTGGGCGAGGGCACCTCGACATCGGCCCGGAGACGCAGGCGTCGCCGCCGGAACACGGGAACCGGCGAGGGATCTGCGGGCGGCGCAGGCGAGGCTCAGGTCTCACCGAACTCCGCAGAGTAAGCGCAGGGTAAGCGCAGAGTAAGTTCTGACTCAGCACCAATGAGGCACGAGGGGCTCTCGAGGTTTCGGCCTCGGGAGCCCCTCGGTGCTAGCTGGGCACCGCGACCTGGCCGCGAATCGCCTCCCAGATCGCTGCCGAGCTCGTATGCTCGCCGAGCAAATTGGCCTTCCCTGCCCCGTGGTAATCGCTCGCACCTGTGACTTGCAACCCGTGCGCATCGGCAAATTCTGCAAGCACCGGGATCCACTCGCTTCGATTCTCAGGGTGATCGAGTTCGATGCCCCACAATCCGGCATCGACCAGGGTCGCGAGCGCCGAAAGATCAACCGCCCGGCGGTGCCGGCCCGCAGCTGGGTGGGCGAGCACGGCGACTCCGCCGGCATCGCGCACCATGCGAATCGCCTCAACTGTGTCGATCGCGTACGTCGGCAAGTAGTACGGCGAGCCCGGACGCAGCACGTCGGCAAAGGCGGCAGTGCGGTCTGCGAAGTAGCCCGCAGTGACGAGCGCGTCGGCGATGTGCGGTCGACCCACGGTGCGCGCTGAACCTTCGGCGTTCACCGTTTCCCAGACGATGTCGTAGTCAACGCCGAGGCGACGCACCATCTCTCGCGCGCGACCAACCCGCGACTCACGCACCCGTGCGAGCGCGATATTCAGATCCTCGTGACTCGGGTCAAGCCCATAAGCCAACAGGTGAGTGGATCGCCCCTCGTGCAGCGTGGTAATCTCCATGCCCGGCAGAAACGCTAGACCCGCAGCGCTTGCCGCGGCGCGTGCCTCTTCCCAGCCCTCCGTGGTGTCGTGGTCGGTAAGGGCAAAACCAGCGAGTCCCAGCGACGCGGCGAGCTGCGAAATCTCGCTCGGAGTCGTCGTGCCGTCGGAGTGAACGGAATGGGTGTGCAGGTCGAAACGCAGAAGCTCCGACGAAGAACCGTCAGTCTGCAGCCGAATGCTCATCCTCCCATCGTATTGTCTCTGGGCGACGCATCAGCGACCGGTGAAAGAATGGAAGGCATGACTTACAGCGAGACCGAAGCGGGCACGCACGAATTGGCCACCCACGAATTGGCCACCCACGAAGCTGAGATCGACAACAGCAGTCGTAGCACCACTCCTAGCGGTGATGGGTTTCTCCACTACGTGATGTCAGGCTGGGCCGAGCGCGACCAACCGCTCCCCTCCGCACGGCCGGCGGCAGCATTCGCGGCGAGGCGTCGCGCGGCTCTCGGTGCCCAGTTCGTCGGAGAGCGGCTCGTCATCGCAGCGGGAGTTATGAAGCAACGCTCGAACGATACGTTCTACCCGTTCCGCGCCCACAGCGCATTCGCTCATCTGACGGGATGGGGCAGCGACGCAGAACCCGGCGCGATACTTGTGCTCGACCCGGTGGGAATGCCGGGCGCCGAGCCCGGCATCAAGCCTGTGGTGGAGCCTGCGGTCGAGCCTGTGGTCGAGACACTGGTCGACCGTGGAGTTGCATCTGACGTTGATGGTGGATCCGCCGAAACGCACGTGGCGACTCTGTACTTTCGCGAGAGCGCCGGCCGCGACTCAGATGAGTTTTTCGCGAACTCCGAAATCGGCGAGTTCTGGATCGGTGATCGCCCATCGCTTTCTCAGGTGGCGGCTGATCTCGGCATCCGAACTGCACCGCTCGATTCCTTCGCGGCGGCCGACGGGGACCGCACACTCAGTGACACCGAGCTCGCGCGCGTCACGTCTGAAATGCGACTTGTGAAGGATGAGTTTGAGGTGAGCGAGTTGCGATCGGCCGTTGACGCGACCGCCCGCGGCTTTGATGATGTGCTCGGCGCGCTCGGCGAGGCCGCGCGAACGCCCCGCGGAGAACGCGTGGTTGAGGGGGTCTTCAACCAGCGCGCGAGGCTCGACGGCAACACCGTAGGCTACGAGACGATTGCGGCGGCAGGCGACCACGCCTGCACGTTGCACTGGGTGCGTAACGACGGCGACGTGCGCGACGGCGAACTACTCTTGCTTGACGCCGGCGTTGAGCTCGACAGTCTGTACACCGCCGATATTACTCGCACGGTGCCTATCTCGGGCACCTTCACCGAAGTGCAGCGTCGAGTCTACGAGGCAGTGCTTGAAGCTGCAGACGCGGCTCGAGCGATCGTGAGGCCTGGGATCCGCTTCGGTGATGTGCACGACGCAGCGATGCGCGTTATTGAACGGAAGACCCGCGAGTGGGGCTTGCTGCCCGCTGCCTCTCAGGGTGATACCACGCCCTACCATCGTCGCTACATGGTTCACGGAACGAGCCACCATCTCGGGCTAGACGTACACGATTGCGCCCAGGCGAGGCGCGAGATGTACCTCGACGGCGTTGTAGAGGCTGGAATGGTGTTCACCATTGAACCCGGGCTCTATTTCCAACCCGATGATCTCACTGCGCCCTATGAGTATCGCGGCATCGGAGTGCGCATCGAAGATGACATCCTCGTTACTGAAGACGGATGCATCAACCTGTCAGCGGCGATTCCTCGCACCCCGGAAGCTGTCGAGCAATGGGTGCGGGCGTCAGGACGACGCGACGCGTCGGAGTAGCCTGCAGTGCCGCCCACGGCGGCAGCCCACAAAGCACCGCGTGGGGTGCGGGCGTCAGGACGACGCGACGCGTCGGAGTAGCCCGCAGTGCCGCCCACGGCGGCAGCCCACAAAGCACCGCGTGGGGTGCGGGCGTCAGGACGACGCGACGCGTCGGAGAAATCATCCCTGCAGCAGGGGCAGCAGCCGAATGCACCGGCACATTCGGGAATGAGTGGGATTTCGATAGCGATCATAATCGCACTTGTATTTCGAGAGCGAATACAGGTGAGCCTGCATTAACGCGACTTCCCGAATTACCCGCCTTCGTGGGATTTGTGCGCTCAATTCCCATGTCACTTATACTTCTTGTTACTCTCCCCATTTGGCTTCATTTCTTCTGAGTCGAATGCAACATATGTCGGGAATTCATCACGCATGACTGAAATTGCAAGGACATCTCATGGCAAAACGCATTACTGAAATACTGGTCGACGATATTGACGGAACCGAAATTGCCGCCGGCGCCGGCGGTACTGTGAAGTTCTCGTTTGAGGGCGTGAACTACGAAATCGATCTCACCGACGAACACGTCAAGGAAATGCGGGAGGCTTTGTCGCCTTATCTCGTGGTCGCGCGCAAAACAGGAAACACTCCACGTTCCGCATCGCGCGCAAGTGCGCGAGTCGGCACGGGGGGAACTTCAAATGTCAAGGCGATGCGTACCTGGCTGCGCGCGCAGGGCCTGGAGGTATCTGACCGGGGCCGCATTCCCGCTGCGCTCATCGCTCAGTACGAGACCGCGCACTAGGCAGTTACTCCACGACAGGTTCGAGCGCCACTGGCTAGGCGAGAATTTCTCGGGCCTGTTGCACGAGACCGGGCGTGGCAATTAGGTCATATCTTGTAGCCACAAATTGCATAACTGACGAAAAGTCTCTTCTATTTCGATTCATAGCATATGACAGCACGCCGAACAGCATGCCAAATCCGGCACCAATTGCTATTGCCGATATAAAGACTCCGAATATCGCGGAATTCTCTGGCTGAAAGATGAATAGCAACAGTCCGAGAAAGAGACCCAAATATGCACCGGATAGGGCTCCCATCAGAGCAACACGAGCGTACGTGAGCTTTCCAGTCACACGTTCAACGCTGCGCACGTCGTTGCCAAGAATCGACACCTCATTGACGGGGAAGTTTGCGCGCGCGAGACGATCAACCGCATGCATAGCATCGGCATAGTGGTCATAGGTGGAGACGACCTCACCTTTGGGCAGTTCGGGCATCTGCGGCAGGCGGCGCATTGCGCCGGGGCTTGAATTGCTCATGCGGCGATTCTCCCATGATTGATCCGTAATTTCGTCGTAGCCACGACATTCCCTGCCTACCAGTGAGACTCGAGCTAAGCAGTCGAAACCGCTAATCGTCCGGATTCCGAGACCCTCCAGGTGGCGCAGTGCTCCCCTGGTCTGGCCTCGGAAATCGCCCGGCACGGTCAGGTGGCACAGTGCTCCCCTGATCTGGCGCTGGTTGCGGTTCTGGTGGCGATTTCGGTTGCGATTCCGATGGCGAGGACGATGACGATGACGATGACGATTGCCCGGTGTAGTAGAACTCGGGACGATCAGCGTGATCAACCCCCAGCGGGCTCGTCCAGATCAGGGTGCCGCCACTCTCTTGCCGCACCGACCAACGTGCTGTGTCTAACAGATCCGGGTGTTTCAGCGCGTGGTGGCGCCGGCACAGGAACGCCTGATTTTCAAGTCGAGTCTCCCCACCGTTCATCCACTCGACGGTGTGATCGACATCGCAGTAGTGGGTCGGCATGCGGCACCCGGGGAACCGGCAGTGCTGGTCGCGGGCCTCGAGCGTGCGCCGCATCGCCTCCGTGAGCCGGTAGCGGTCGGTGCCCGTCACCCCGCCGTCTTCGTTCAACCCCACCCGGTTCCATCCGGGCGCGATCGCGGAGAGCTGTCTTGCGGTGACCCCGTCGATCGGCCCATACCCGGAGAGGGTGGCGTGTTCAGCGCCTTCCCCGGTCGGTAGCAGCAGTGTGATCGTGGGGGTGATGCCGTGAATTCCGCTTCGATGGGTTGGAGCCCGCCACGCGCGGCCCGCTCCCCCGGCGCCCACGCGACCGGCACCTACGCTCCCGGTCGCGTGAGCAACCTCAGCGCAGGCTTCGGCAGCGTCGCCACCGCCACCGCCACCGCCACCGGCACCACCACCGGCACCACCGGCACCACCGGCAAAGCTGGCACAGTTCTGCCCCGCGTCCTCACACGGATTCCCGGTCACGCCAGTGAGCAGCAAATCGGCGAAGATGTCGGCGCGGAGCTGATCCATCCCCCGCGTATCGGCACCCGGGTCAGCGGCACCTGTCGCGCCGATCGCCCGTTTCGTAGCGCGTGCACCTTTTGAAAGTCGATCGAAAATGCCATAGGCCAGCACCGCGGACACTTCCGCCCCGACTTCCGCCATCCCGTCGTCCAGTTCCCGCACCCACACCCGCCGACACGCGACTGCCTGCTCGTGACGCACGTCGAGCGAGACCGGGTTCAGCGATTCCGCGACGCTACGCAGTTTCGTTCGCAACCTCCCCGGAGTGAGCTCCGTGGCGAGTTCCAACGCCCGCGCCTCAAACCAGGCCCGCGCCGACGCCCCCTCAGCCCCACCCGGGAGCGCCGACCCCGCAGCTACGATCGCGCGCACATGCGCCGTGGTGACCTGCCCAGCTCCCAACGCCGTCAACACACTCGGGAACCGGGTCGCAAGGTTCCACGCCTGCGCACACTGCTCAAGCAACGCACGGTCACTCACATGCACCCGAGTTGCGCACTCCGCAACGAACGACCGCAACACCACATCGTGCGAATCCGAAGCAGCCGGCACCACCTCCTCGCGCACGTGCTGCGACAACGCCACGATCTTCGCGAGCGCCCGCGCCTGATCAGCCTCAGCCTCGGCCTTGCGTTTGGTCGCCGCCACCCAGTCATCGCGATACCCGGCAAGTAACGCCAAATCATAATCGTGGATCAAGCCAGGCCCGCCAACCTTCCAACGCCCGCCTCGACCCCCACCCGCGCCCTCAATAGGTGTTTCACCAGTGACACCGACATCACCCGGTCCGCCGGCGGCATCTGTAGAAACAAATCGCACCCGAGACGCGGGTGCACCACCACCGAGCGAATCCCCCGTGCCCGCAACGCCCAGACCACCAGCAGCAGCACCAACAGGCGCCGAACTGGCCAGGCCAACCGACCCGGCTTCGCCGCGAGTGGGATCGTCTTCGAACATATGTACAGTCAACCAGGCACTACTGACATTCACGACTCGTTAGCGCCCAGCCTGGATCCAAAGATTCGCCCGAATCCTCATTAGGCACCCTACAAAGAGCAAGGTACTTACCGCTGGTGCTTGCCGGTACCAGCTTCACAGCTCACAGTGTCGTATTCCAATGAGTCGACCGAACAACACGGCTAGTCTTGACATGTGAGCAGTTCGCGTATTTTCGTGCGTCGACTCGCCGGCCGCGGCGTGTTCGACCCCGTCGGCGACCGTATTGGCAAGGTTCGCGACGTACTCGTGGTTTATCGGGCAGCAGCGGCCCCGCGGGTTGTCGGGCTTATCGTCGAGATCCCCGGCAAACGCCGCGTGTTTGTGCCGATTGGACGCATCACCTCGATCGGCGCAGGGCAAATCATCGCGACCGGACTCATCAACGTGCGCCGCTTTGAGCAGCGTCGCGGCGAGACGCGCATGATCGCCGAAATGATGGGGCGCGAGGTTCACTTGGCTGAGCTCACCGGCGTCGCCACGATCGAAGACGCGGCGATCGATCGCACACGCTCGGGCGAGTGGATCGTATCCGAGGTGTTTGTTCGACTTCCCAAGCCGTCGGCACCCTTCGCCCGTGGCGATTCTCGCATCGTGCGCTGGGCCGACTTGCGACTCCCGACAGACTCACCGAACGCTCAGTCGGCGGAGTCTCTGATTCAGACCCTGGTAGATCTGAAACCCGCTGACCTCGCAGAGGCGCTCCTCGAGCTTCCAAATGCCCGCATGCTTGAGGTCGTGAGTGAGTTGCCAGACAACCGAGTTGCCGACGCCCTCGAGGAGATGACCGAGACCGACCAGGTGGCGATCCTCGGGCAGGTTTCGAATCACCGCGCTGCCGACGTGCTCGATGAGATGGAGGCTGATGACGCAGCCGACCTCATCGCCGCGCTTCCCGCAGCTCAGGGCGAGGAACTTCTTGAGCTCATGGAGCCCGAGGAAGCCGAAGACGTGCGTCGGCTTCTCGAGTATCACGCCGACACCGCTGGCGGCCTCATGAGCCCGTCGCCCATCGTCTTGTCTGCGGAGTCGAGCGTCGCCGAAGGCCTCGCGATGATTCGCCGCACCGAAATTCCCCCAGCGATGGCTTCCGCGGTCTTCGTAACGCTTCCGCCATACGAGACCCCGACCGGCGAATACGTTGGCATGGCCCACTTCCAGCGCATGCTTCGCTACCCGCCGCACGAGCGCTTGTCGGCGCTCATCGACACCGAGATCGAGGCGGTTTCCGTGCACGCGAGCGCCGCCGAAGTCGCCCGGCGTCTCGCCAGCTACGACTTGGTCGCACTGCCAGTCGTTGACGATCAACAACGACTGGTCGGCGTCGTGACCATCGACGACGTGCTCGATCACCTCCTTCCCGATGACTGGCGGCACGCGGTTGACGAAACGCCCCTGCCTGGAGCGCACCGATGAACCCCGCAAAGCGCCAGACGGCGATGGACTCTCCGACCATCCCAACGCGTCGCACCGAACGCCGCTTCGGCCTGTTTCGACGGGGCGACGGAGGGGGCAACGAGCGGTTTGGTCGCTGGACCGAGGGAATCGCCCGTGGCATGGGCACCCCGTGGTTCCTCCTCGGCCTCACCATCTTCGCAATGGCGTGGCTCGCATGGAACACGATCGCGCCAGAGCAACTGCGCTTCGACTCCGCGGCGCTCGGTTTCACCGCTCTGACGCTCATCCTCTCTCTCCAGGCTTCCTACGCCGCCCCGATGATCCTGCTTGCGCAGAACCGACAAGACGACCGAGACCGAGTGCAGATCGAACAGGATCGGCAGCGGGCCGAACGCAATCTCGCCGACACCGAGTTCTTGGCCCGCGAGGTTGTCGCATTGCGGATCGCCCTCAAAGATCTGCCCGACCGCGACTTCCTGCGCGCCGAGCTCCGGGCGCTCCTGGCTGACCTCGAACTCGAGCGTGAACTGAATCGCCAAGAAGCAACGACCGAATATCCCGCGCACGGAGATGAGCCCTCAGAGAGCAGCTTCCCAGTGTCAGAGCATCCCGACCGCCCTCACGCCGTTAAGCCCGACACAGAAGCCAATGACACGCGCAGCTGACCGCTCGTCGGCAAGCGTCACCGAGCAGGCCGTCTGGCGGGCGCTGGACTCCGTCAGAGACCCGGAGATCCTTCGCCCCATCACCGACCTCGGCATGGTGCGCGCGGTTGCGGTTAACGACGCTGGTCACGCCTCCGTAGATATCTCACTGACGATCGCCGGGTGCCCGGCCGCGCAACGCATCCGGGCTGAGACGGAAGCTGCGACCCTGTCGGCGCCGGGAGTCACTGGCGCACGTATCGGTGTCGACGTAATGTCACCGACTGAGCGCGCAGAGTTCACGGAACGCGTGCGCGGCTCACGCACGCAGCGTGTATCGCAGTTCGGCCCCTCCTCGCTCACCCGGGTGATCACCGTCACGAGCGGCAAGGGCGGCGTCGGCAAGTCATCAGTCACCGTTTCGCTCGCGACCGCGCTCGCGGCGCGTGGGCTCTCCGTGGGTCTCATCGATGCCGACGTCTTTGGCTTCTCGATGCCGGGCCTCATGGGCCTGAGTCACGGCGGAAGCATGGTGCAGCCCACTCGCGTCGACGACCTCATTCTTCCTCCCGTCGCCCACGGCGTGAAGGTCATCTCGATCGGAATGTTTCTTGGCGATGCCGACCCCCGACAAACCGCCGTGTCGTGGCGCGGCCCCATGCTACACCGCACCATCGAGCAGTTTTTACGCGACGTTTGGTTTGGCGACCTCGACGTATTGCTGCTCGACCTGCCACCCGGCACCGGCGACGTGGCGATCAGCGTGGGTCAGTTGTTGCCTCAGGCTGAGGTACTCGTCGTCACAACACCGCAGGAGGCCGCGGCCGACGTGGCAGTTCGCAGCGCTCTTGTTGCACGGCAGACCGGCCAGCGGGTGATCGGCGTGATCGAGAACATGGCCGGACTCGCACAGCCAGACGGCACAGTGCTCGACCTGTTTGGCACCGGCGGTGGCGAGCTCGTGGCGGATCGCCTCAGCTCCGACGAGCACGGTGTCGTGCCGCTGCTCGGCAGCATCCCGCTCAGCCCTGAGTTTCGCGCATCCGGAGATGCCGGTCAGCCTGCGGTGCTTGCCCTGCCGCACGATGCCGCGGCGCGTGAACTCAACCGCATCGCCGGGGCACTTGCGGCACAGGGCCGCGGGCTCGCGGGTAAGCCACTCGGCGTGTCAGTGCGCGACGCGCGCTGATCCACCCTTTAAGAGTCGCAGCCGAGCGGCGCAGGGCGGCCAAACAGGTAGCCCTGAAACGAGTCAACACCGAGTTCGCGGAGCAGGAGAAACTGCTCACGGGTCTCGACACCCTCAACCACAACCTTCAGCTGCATCACGTGAGCTAGCTCCACGATGGCCTGCACGATCGCCGCACCGTTACTGTCTTCGGTGATGGGCAGCACGAAGGAGCGATCGATCTTCAACTGGTCGACCGGCAACCGCACCAGGTAGCTGAGCGAGGAGTGCCCAGTGCCAAAGTCATCGAGGGCGACCTGCACCCCTGTCTCGCGCAGCTCATCAAGCACCTGTATGGAGCGCTCGATATCGTCGTGCATGAGACTCTCGGTCACCTCAACCTTGAGTCGCGATGCTGGCGCGCCATGCCGGGCGAGGGCCGCGCGCACGGAATCGGGGAAATTGCGGGGGTTCAACTGCCGTTCGCTCACGTTCACCGACAGCGTGAGATGCTGCTGGGGCGCGCTCCGAGCCCACTCGCCCAGGATCCGGCACGCCTCGTCTAAGACCCAGGTGCCGAGGTCAACGATCAAGCCCGACTGTTCGGCCAACGGAATGAAATCGCCGGGCGGCACGAGCCCGCGTTCGGGATGCTGCCAGCGCACCAATGCCTCGTAGCCCTCGACGGTTCCCGCAATATCAACAATGGGTTGAATAAAGAGTCGCAGTTCGTCGTGCGCCACGGCGTGACGGAGCTCAAGCAGCATCTTCGTTCGCTCGCGGATTTCCTCCACCATCTCGGGCTCAAACTTGCTGGGCTGATGGGTGCCTCGCGACATCGAGACGCGCCGCCGAGCGATCTCCGCCTGTTGGTAGACCTCTTCGCCGCTCCGGCTCCCTCCGCCGCCGCAGAGAGCGAAACCCACCCGAACGGCCGGCTCGAGCGAGAAACCGAGATCGAGTCGAATCGTGGTGCCCACCTCAAACACGACCTGTTCGGCGAGAATCATCGCCTGCCCTTCGGCTTCGAAACGATCCTTACCCAGCTCATCAAAAATCAGGGCGAACACCGAATTGTCGATGCGTGCAACCTCGGCGGGTCGCGGCTGCATGCCAATCAGCCGTTCAGCGGTGTGCAGCAGCAGCCGATCGCCCTCGGGATACCCGAATGCATCATTCAAGACCCCGAGGTCTTCGAGCGCCACCGTGACGAATGCTCGATACCCGTTCGAGCGATCCGCTGTGCACTCGTTCAAGCGTTCAAGCATCGCGGTGCGGTTCAGCAGACCGGTCAGTGGATCACGGTAGGCCAATTCACGCATACGCCTGCTGGCCGCGTGCAGTTTGGTGGTGTCGGTGCGCAACGCGATGTACCGTTCGGGCCTGCCGCGCTCATCGAGCATTGGAACGATCGTGGTCGCTACCCAGTACTCGCTGCCGTCCTTCGCGCGATTGCACAGCTCGCGTTGCCATACCTCGCCGCGGCCGATGGTCGCCCACATCTCTTTCCAGAACTCACGCGGGTGATGGCCCGAGTTCACGATGTTCTGGGGTGCCCCGATGAGCTCCTCACGAGTGAACTTCGAGAGCTCGACGAATTTGCTGTTCGCCTCAAGAATGATGCCTCGGCGGTCTGTAATCGCGACGATCGAGTGCGCGTCGACCGCAGAGCCCAGATCTTTGAGGGTTCGCTGGAGCGAGGCGTTCTCTTTGAGCACACGCGAAATCGACTCGTTCGCCAGTATTTCGGGATCGAGTTTTGTTTCAGTGGTCACGTAGCTTCCTCGTCAAAGTAAACGATTCCGCCTGGTTCGTCTGTGTGTGCCATCGCTGCACCAAGTCCAGCGACTGCGGCTGCGGTGCCAGCAGCTGCGGTTGCGCCCTCCGCAGCAGCGGCGTCTGCCCCGGCTGCGCTTGGCCCTCCGCCAATCCGACGGGTCTGGCTGGCCTGTGCGGCGCGGCTGCGCCTGGCCTCAGCCTGGGCTTCTTTTTCGTCTTCGAGCAGCGCGTCGCGAATGATGCGTCTGGGGTCATACTGCCGAGGGTCGAGCTGCTTCCAGTCGACCTCGTCAAACTCGGGGCCCATCTCGTCGCGAAGCCGATCCTTCGCGCCATCGGCCATGCGCTTGACACTGCGTACCAGCTCTCCGAGTTTCTTCGCATACATGGGCAAACGCTCTGGACCCAACACGAACATGGCGATCACCAGGATCACCAGGATCTTGTCGATCGTCAAGCCCATGCAGCAATAGTAGTGCAGCCAAGCCGTCCAAACCGACTTGGCCGCGCGCCGCCATACTCCGCGTCAGTGCGAGAGGTAACGTAGAGGCATTCGCGCCCGAACACCTGATCACGGAGGAACAGTGAGTCGCCTCGAACGTAACTGGCAGTATGCCGAGCAGTATCCCAATGAGTCGGAGGCTCAGGTACGTGCGCGTCGACTGTCGCTCGAGATCGGCGTCGAGCCGGTGAGCCGCGCGGTGGCCGCTCAGCTGTCGGGCCTGGCTGCGGCCACCCGCGCGCGCGCCATCTGCGAGGTGGGCACTGGTGTGGGGCTCAGCGGCCTGTCACTCTTGCGGTTCGTTCCCGAGGCCACACTGACCTCGATTGAGATCGAGGCCGAGCATTTGCGCCAAGCCCGCACAGTGTTTGCCGAGGCCGGGATCCCCTCGGCCCACCTGCGCCTCATCCAGGGGGACGCACTGCAGGTGCTCCCCCGACTCAACCTCGGCTCCTACGACCTGGTGCTCGTCGACGCAGACGCCGCGAATCTTCTCGATTGCTTCGAACATGCGCTGCAGATCGTGCGCCCCGGCGGCACCGTGTTGGTTCCGAATGCCTTCGCCCACGGCCAGGTAACCGACCCCGCCGCTCGCGACGAGGTGGCTCAGAACATGCGCGACCTTCTCACCACTGTGGGTGAGTCGCCCGCCATCGCCACGGTGCTCTCGCCCGCCGGCGACGGGCTACTGATGCTCACGCGGCTCGAGGTGTGAGACGAAGAAATAACGAAACCCCCGCCCATACTCGGGCGGGGGTTTCGTGCATATCGGGGTGTTGGTGCTAGCCGTCGACGACGGCAGAAAGCACGTCGCGCAACTCCTTCGCCTCTGCATCATTGACAGAAACTACCAAACGGCCGCCGCCCTCGAGCGGAACCCGAACTACGATTACACGACTTTCTCGAACCGCTTCCATCGGGCCATCGCCGGTCCTCGGTTTCATTGCCGCCATTGCATCTCCTTGCTTGTGCGTCGGTATCTCAATTGTATCGGTTGAGAGATGGCCGAGGGTAACCCCCGCTTGGGGCCCACGTCACATTTCGCCAGTGAGCCAGGCTCGGAGTGCCAGTGCGGTGCGTTCGATCTGTAGTTTTGGAACTCGCTCGTCGTCGGCATGCGCGAGCAGCGGATCGCCAGGTCCGAAGTTCACCGCGGGAATTCCAAGCGCTGAAAAGCGCGACACATCGGTCCATCCGACCTTCGCGCTGGGCTCCCCACCCACCGCGCGCACGAGGCTCTGAGCGAGCGGGTCATCGAGGCCGGGTCGCGCCCCGGGTGCGAGATCCACTATCTCGACCTCGTCGGCATCGGCAAAAAACTCACGCACGAAGGCGACCGCCTCGTCGATCGTGCGACTCGGCGCGAAGCGGTAGTTCACCTCGATATCGCACTGATCGGGAATGACGTTCCCCGCGACCCCACCCGAGACGCGCACAGCGTTCAGCCCCTCACGGTAGTCAAGTCCGTCGACGGTGAGAGTCGGAGCCTCGAAACGCGCGAGCTTGCCCAGCGTTTCCGATGCCCGGTGGATCGCGTTCACGCCCATCCAGCTGCGCGCCGAGTGCGCCCGTGTGCCCAGCAGGGTCACTCGCGCCCGAAGGGTTCCGTTGCAGCCGCCCTCGATCGAGCCATTCGTGGGTTCGCCAAGGATCGCGAGGTCACCGGCGAAAAGGTGTGGTGCGTTCGCGAGCGCCCGACCCAAGCCATTGAGCTCGCTCGCGACCTCCTCGTGGTCGTACCAGACCCAGGTCAGATCGACCGCGGGCTCACTCACCTCCAAGGCCAGAGAGAGCTGTACCGCTACCCCCGCCTTCATGTCGACCGTACCGCGGCCCCAAATCACCGGCTCGCCTGTCACCGGGTCAAGCTCATCGCGCACGGGCAGGTTCTCATTGATCGGCACGGTGTCGAGGTGACCCGCGATCACCACTCGACGTTCGCGACCCAACTCGGTGCGGGCAATGAGCGTATCGCCGTCGCGGGTGACATGGAGGTGCGGGGCGTCCTGCAGCAGGCGCTCGACCGCGTCTGCGATACGTCGTTCGTCGCCCGATACCGACGCGATGTTGCAGAGCTGTTTGGTGAGATCCACCGGCCCGGCTGCGGGATCGAGTTCGAGAGTTTCTGACGCGTTGCTCACCCTACTAGCCTAGAGGCATGACTGAATCGCGCTTTGCCTGGGCCGCTGGCCTCGCCACCATCGCTTCCGACGGCACTACGCTCGACGCGTGGTTTCCCGCCCCTGAACTCGGCCGACGCCCGGCGGATCGCGATCCACTGATCGCCCCCACCAGCCTCGAAGAACTCGCCGGGCTCGATAACGCGCGTGGCGTCGAGCTGCGGTTCGTGAATCTAGAAATCGACCTTGATGCAGCGCCCACCAGCACCGAAGACGCCTACCTACGTCTGCATCTGCTCTCGCACTGCCTGGTACAGCCGAACACCATCAACCTCGATGGCATCTTTGGCGCGTTGCCCAACGTTGCGTGGACGACAGCCGGGCCCATGCTGCCTGAGGAATACGCGAAGCGCCTGCCGGCGCTGAAGCGTGCCGGCATCACCGCCGTGGGACTCGATAAGTTCCCGCGGCTCACCGATTACGTGGTGCCGAAGGGCGTGCGGATTGCTGACACTTCGCGGGTGCGTCTCGGCGCACACCTCGCGCCCGGCACCACCGTCATGCACGAAGGGTTCGTGAATTTCAACGCAGGCACCCTGGGCGCCTCTATGGTGGAGGGTCGCATCTCTCAGGGGGTCGTGGTGGGCGATGGCTCTGACATCGGCGGAGGCGCGTCGATCATGGGCACACTTTCGGGCGGCGGCACCGAACGAGTGCGCGTGGGAGAGAGAGCCCTGCTCGGCGCAAACTCGGGCATCGGCATCTCAATCGGCGACGACACCGTAGTGGAGGCCGGTCTCTACGTGACAGCCGGAACCAAGGTGCGCCTGCCGCGCGGCACGGTCGAATCTGCCGGCGAGCCTGTCGACACGAAAGCGAATGAGCTCTCAGGTGTGCCGAACCTACTATTCCGCCGCAACTCGATGACTGGGGCAGTTGAGGCCCTGCCACGTACCGGCCACGGCATCGTGCTCAACGCCGCGCTTCACGCGTAGGCGGGGGATCCGGTCCCTCCAGGGCGCTTCCGCACTCCCTCGCCGCTCGATTCCTGACCCCTCCCCGACCCGTTCCCATTTCCCCGAACCATTCCCATTCCCACCTCCGCAAGGGGACACAAATGGTTCTGTGAAGCCGGTCTCAGCGCCATTCGCGTCCCCCTGCGGACTGGGGTATGTGGATAAGGCGGGAATCAGCGCTTAAGCTGTGGATGCCCAGTCCTGCGCTTGTGCAGATCAGGTCAGGCTGGTGGCATGGCTGTTCATTCCCCACTGCCCGAGGGGCTCGGCAGCGAGTTCTCCGTCGCTGAAGCCCATCGCTTCGGCGTGACCCCAAGCCGCCTTCGTGGCACCGACCTGGATCGACCGTTCCACGGCGTGCGATCAAGGCGGCTAGATGAACACCTCCGGCTCAACGTCTACGAACAACGAAGGGCGCGCGAGCGCGAGCTCATTCGACTGCTCTCCCTCCGGCTCCTTCCTGGCCAATTTTTCAGCCACCGAAGTGCGGCCATCCTGTGGGGTGTCCCTCTGCCCCAACGGTCACAGCTAGCCCCGCACGTCAGCGTGCTGTCACCCGGTCGAGCACCACGGGTGCGCGGAGCCATCGGACATCGCCTCGAGCTCAACCGCAGTTTGCCGACAGAGTGCGCGGGTGTGCCCCTTACGCATCCGGCCTGCACTTGGGCGATGTTAGCTGCGGACGGAATGTCCGTCTCCGACCTCGTGATCGCGGGAGATTTCCTCGCCCGCGTAAATAGACCGGGATACGGCCGACCTGGTGCCGGGACGCCTCCTCTGGCAAGCCTGGCTGAGCTGCAAGCGGTGACTGATCTGGGCCGATGGGATGGTGCGGCGCGCCTCCGCGAAGCTCTACCTCTGATCAGAGAAGATGCCTGGTCGCCCAGGGAAACGCTAACCCGACTCACACTGATTCGCGCGGGCCTCCCGGAGCCGGCACTCAACCTCGATGTGTTCGATACCGACGGTACATTTCTCGCCTGCCTCGATATGGCCTATGAACAATTTCTGGTCGGTGTGGAGTATCACGGGGTTCAACACGCCGATCGCTACTCCCAAGATGTCGAGCGTCTTGCTGGTCTGCGGGATGCGGGCTGGACCATGATCGAGGTCACTCGTTCCTTGGCTGGCCGGCCGTGGGTGGTCGCCGCACGCGTTGAACGTGCACTGACCGAACGTGGTTGGGAGCGCCAGAGCTAGAACTGTCAGCGCAGCACAGGAACCTTCCGGTGACGTGCCACACGCCACCATGGCTGGTCTCCAGACAGGCGAAACGATTGTCGAGGTTCAAGCGCCTCCGGGTCGACCTCTGATGGGCTGCCGCGTGCAGGCTAACGCCTGCACTTGCCGAGAGAAAGCTCGGCTGGTTGTTCCGGTAGTCACCCGGCTGGAAGCGAAGGTGGCCAGCTTCTGTTGACCGCTGGTTGGCGAGGTTCCCACTCAGAATCCTGGACCAACTGTTGACGCAGCAGAGGTTCCTACCCGTTCTTCCCATGCCGTGGGCAGCGCAGCTGTCCGCGGCCCCCGGGCGCCAATCTCGATCCTGCCCGCACAAGGGGCCACGAATGGCTCGGAGAATCGACTCTTTGGCCTATTCGTGTCCCCTTGCGTGAATCGCCGGGCGGAAGGAGCGAACTGGCGAGCGGGGACAGCCTGACTCAGGGGCGTGTCGATGCAGGGGCCCCGCCGGGCTGGCCCCGGCACCCGGTAGAAGCGGTACCTACCGGCCGAGGTCGCGCTCGGGGCTCCCGATGTACAGCTGCTGGGGACGGCCGATCTTCGTCTGCGCGTCTTCGTGCGCCTCGCGCCACTGCGCGATCCACCCGGGAAGTCGACCGATCGCGAACAGCACCGTAAACATGCGGGTCGGGAAGCCCATCGCCTTGTAGATCACTCCGGTGTAGAAGTCGACGTTCGGGTAGAGCTTGCGCTCCTTGAAGTAGTCGTCTTCGAGGGCGATCTGCTCGAGCTCCTGCGCGAGGGCGAGTAGCGGATCGTTCACACCGAGCTCAGCAAGCACCTTCCCGGCGCTCTCCTTCACGATGCGGGCGCGCGGATCGTAGTTCTTGTAAACACGGTGCCCGAAGCCCATGAGCTTCACGCCGTCTTCTTTGTTCTTTACCTTCTCAACGAAGGCCTGCACGCTCTGACCCGAATCACGGATCTGCGCGAGCATATCGAGCACTGCCTCGTTGGCACCGCCGTGCAACGGGCCCGACAGCGCGTTGATACCGGCCGAGATCGAGGAGAACATGTTCGCACCGGTCGATCCGACGAGGCGCACGGTCGACGTCGACGCGTTCTGCTCGTGGTCTGCGTGCAGGATAAGGAGTTTGTCGAGCGCGTCGACGAGCACCGGGTTCATCTCGTACTTCTCGGCGCGGTTACCGAAGTTCAGGCGCAGGAAGTTCTCGACGAAATTCAGGTTGTTGTCGGGGTACAGGAATGCCTGCCCGATCGACTTCTTGTGCGCGTAGGCGGCCAGCACGGGCAGCTTCGCGAGCAGGCGAATCGTGTTCACTTCGACGAACTCGGGCACCGCGGTGTCGAGCGAGTTCTCATAGTAGGTCGACATGGTCTGCAGCCCGCCCGACAGCACAGCCATCGGGTGCGCAGTGTGCGGAACGCCCTCGAAGTAGTAGCGCATGTCTTCGTGCAGCAGGGTATGGCGGCGGATCTCCCCATCAAACGCGTCCAGCTCGTCTGCAGAGGGCAGCTCGCCGTAAATCAGGAGGTATGCGACCTCAAGGAACGTGGACCCGGATGCCAGCTGCTCGATCGGGTACCCGCGGTACCGCAAGATGCCTTCTTCGCCATCGATGAAGGTGATCGCCGACTTCGTAGATGCCGTGTTCACGAAACCGTAGTCGAGAGCGGTGAGCCCGGTCTGCTTGGTCAGCGTACTGATGTCAATGGCCGAATTGCCATCGGCCGCGGCAAGAACCGGAAACTCGGCCTCGCTGCCGTTTACAGTGAGTTTCGCGGTGCCAAGGCTCTGGCCCTGAGTCGATTCAGTCACGTCGTCTCCTCGTGGGGTCGGTGTGGGTACGGCGCACCTGATGCGGGCACAGCACTGTTTCAGCTTAGCCGTTACACGGCAATATTTCGGCGCGTCTTTGGGGTTCGCGACCCCCAGACTATCTCGATATCGAAACAAATACGCAATTTCTGTGCGTATTGCAACGTTCGAGAAGTGGCCAGTGTCCAGCGAATCTAGCTGCCGTGAGCGATGCGGCGTGCAGCCTCAGCGATGTCGGAGTCGCTCGCGGTCAACGCGAGTCGCACGTGATTTGGCGAGTGGTCGCCATAGAAGTGACCGGGCCCCACGATGATGCCCAGATC
The DNA here is from genome assembly GCF_052446065.1 of Leucobacter shiyiweii. Classification (GTDB taxonomy): domain Bacteria; phylum Actinomycetota; class Actinomycetes; order Actinomycetales; family Microbacteriaceae; genus Leucobacter. The sequence continues at coordinate 1,447,818 of NZ_CM127080.1, forward strand.
GGCGAACTGATCCACGCTCTGCCACGCATCGACCCCGCGGGTCGCCCACAGATACAAACCAGCTTCGCTGCCCTCAACCTCGTAACCCGCAGCTTGAAGCGCCGGAAGCAGCACGGCTCGCCTCGCGCGGTACAGCTCGCGCTGCGCGTCGACATGGGCTTCGTCGCCAAGCGCGGCGACCATGGCGGCCTGTACCGGGGCGGGGAGCATCAGGCCAGCGTGCTTGCGCACGGTGAGGAGCTGATCCACCAGCTGCTGATCACCCGCCACAAACGCGGCGCGATACCCGGCGAGGTTTGACTGCTTACTCAGCGAGTAAGCAGCGAGCACTCCGCGGTGGTCGTCGCCTACGACACGTGGATCGAGCAGCGACGGAATCGATTCACGCGTCCAGGGGGCTTCCCACCCGAACTCGGCGTAGCACTCGTCGCCGACGATCACGGCCCCAAGCTCGCGAGCGCGCACCACGGCAGCACGCAGGGCATCGATACTCAGCACTCGGCCGTCGGGGTTGCTCGGGGAATTCAGCCACACCAGCCGAGTGTTCTCTGGCCACTCGGCGGGATCGTCAGCGGCGACCGCATCTGCGCCGACAAGCGCCGCACCCATCGCGTAGGAGGGGTAGGCGATGCGGGGAAACGCGACAGCCTCCCCCGCCCCGATGCCCAACAAAAAGGGCAGCAGCGCCACGAACTCCTTCGAGCCAACGGTCGGCAAGACAGCGCTCGGTGCAACCGTCACACCGCGGCGACGCAGGTACCATTCGGCGATCGCTTCACGAAGGCGCGGGGTGCCGGCAGTCGCCGGGTAGGCGTGGGCATCGGTTGCGGCGGCCAGGGCTTCACGCACAGAGACAGGAGACGGATCCACTGGGGAGCCAACGGACAGATTGAGCGCGCCACCGGGATGGGCAGCCGCACGCTCCGCGTACGGCGCCATCGCGTCCCAGGGGTAGTCGGGCAGGGGCCCGCGCACGCTACTCTCCCTGCGGCGGGAGCGCCGCGATAACCGGGTGGTCGAAGGTGTAAATACCCACCTTGGCAGCGCCGCCGGGCGAGCCGATCTCGTCAAAGAACTCGACGTTCGCTTTGTAGTAGTCGGACCATTCGCTCGGCAGATCATCTTCGTAATAGATGGCTTCGACGGGGCAGACCGGCTCGCACGCGCCACAGTCGACGCACTCGTCGGGGTGGATATAGAGCGAACGCTCGCCCTCGTAAATGCAATCAACGGGGCACTCATCAACGCAGGCGCGATCCTTCACATCGACGCAGGGAAGCGCGATTACGTAAGTCATGTCGTCCGCCTTTCATGAGCCCGGGGATGGCCGAGGATGCCTTCCATCCTAGGCCCCCGCGTGAGTCCAAAGCTCACTGTCGAAGCGGGCGCGTCGGAATTTCGGACGTGACAATGGGGATTTCCGAGGTGAGTGTTGACACCAGGTCGGGTTCGCTCTCGCGCGGCAGCATCGCTGCGGAGAGGCCCGGGAAGCGCCCGAGAATCGGGCCTTGGCCATCAAGAGCGACGTCCCGAGGCTCCCCCGGCTCGACGGTAACTTCCACGCCACGCACGGTGACCGCCAGCGGCTCGTCACCATCGAGGAGCGTGAAGCTAATCCGCGCCGCGGTGAGCTCGACCCCGAGCACCCGGCCGCGCCAGGCGAGCTTGAATCGCAGACCACCCCAGTGTTCGGGCAAGCGAGGATCGAACTCCAGTTTGCGGCTCACATCGCGGAGCCCCGCGAAGCCGTTGACGAGCGCCATCCACACGCCGCCTGTGGAGGCGATGTGCACCCCGTCGGCCGCGTTTCCGTGCAGATCGTCGAGGTCGACTCGGAGCGCCTGATCGAAGTAGGAATAGGCGAGGTCTTGGTATCCGACCTCCGCGGCGATGATCGACTGCACGACCGCGGAGAGCGTTGAATCCCCCGTGGTGAGCGCGTCGTAGTACTCGAAGTTGCGACGCTTCTCGTCTGTCGTGAATTCATCGCTCGCAAGCAGCATGGCGAGCACCACATCGGCCTGCTTCAGCACCTGGAAACGGTAGATCACGAGCGGGTGGAAGTGCAGCAGCAGCGGCTTCTGCTCGGGCGGGGTGGCCTCGAGATCCCACACCTCGCGCTCAAGGAAATGCGCGTCTTGCGGGTGCACCTGTAGCTCATCAGAGTACGGGACGCACATGCCATCGGCGGCGCGCTCCCAAGCGAGTACTTCTTCGGGCTGCAGCTGCAGCCGATCCACCAGCAACGCGTGATCGCGGGGCGCCTCTTCAGCGAGCGTGCGTACGACCTCGGCAGCGAAGCGCAGATTGAACCGCGCCATCACGTTGGTGAAGAGATTGTCGTTTACGACCGTCGTGTACTCGTCGGGCCCCGTCACCCCGTGAATGTGAAAATTGTGCGTTCCGTCGGCATCGGTGCGCCAGAAACCAAGGCTCGCCCACATGCGGGCGGTCTCGACCGCGATGTCGCTGCCACCCAGCAGCATCACCTCGAGGTCACTCGTCGCGCTCACGTAGCGCGCCAGAGCGTAGGTGATGTCGGCGTTGATGTGGTACTGCGCGGTGCCGGCGGCGTAGTAAGCGCTGGCCTCCTCGCCATTGATGGTGCGCCAGGGGAAGAGCGCACCCTCCTCGTTCATCGTCGCCGCGCGCCCCCGGGCCTTCGACAGCATCCGGTGTCGTGAGCGGATCGCGTTCCTCGCCCACTCCGGGCTCGTGTATGTGAGAAACGGCAGCACGTATATCTCGGAATCCCAGAAGTAGTGTCCGCTATATCCTGACCCGGTGACGCCCTTCGCCGGGATGCCGAGGCCGTCGGCGCGTGCGGTGGCCTGCGCGAGCTGAAAGAGGTTCCAGCGGATCGCCTGCTGCACCCCGGGCTCGGCGTCAACCTCGACGTCTGCACGGTTCCAAAAATCGGCAAGCACGTGGCGCTGCTCTGACCAGCGACGCTCGGGGGCCTCCGCCTCAAGTCGGTTCAGCGATTGCGTGGCGCGATCGATAAGTTCGCTGAGGGTGGCGGTGGCCGAGGCGTGATACACGACGGTCTTTTGGAGGCGGATCGTGCGTCCGGCGCGCGCCACGCCCTGAAAGACGTGCCGCAGCCGGTCCTCAGTGCCGTCGACGCTGGTGCTCCACTCATCCTCGGTCTCGCCGCCGAGACCGGGGTCGAAGTCGTGATCCACGCCCAACGCGAGCGTCATGCCCGAGTTGCGCACCCGGTAGCTGAGCACGCTCCGACGGCCCTGCCGCACCATGGGCCCGGGATCGAGCACGCGCTCACGCATCACCTGAGCCTGGCGCGGGTCGTCGGAGGGCGGCTCAAAACTCGCGCCGCCAGGGTCTTCAGTGCGCACTCGAGCGAGGTCTTGCCGGTTCATGATCAGGCTACTCACCGTCACGTCTGCGTCTGCATCGAGCACCGTGACCCGCATCTCCAGTGTCGCGAGGTGACGGGAGGCGAGCGAGACCAGGCGGCGGGTCTCGACGCGCACACGTTTGCCGGTCGGCGTGCGCCACAGCAGGGTGCGGGCAAGTGTGCCTGCGCGCAAGTCGAGGGTGCGGAGGCAATCGAGAATCTCTGAAGATTCGAGGTTCAGACGCTCGTCATCAACATAGATGCGGATCGTCTTCGCGTCGGGCACGTTGACGATGGTCTGGCCCTGCTCGGCGAACCCGTAGGCTCCCTCCGCGTGCTGAATTTGCCAGGTTTCGTGCAAGCCATTGATGAACGTGCCGTGGCTGCCCAGCGGGGTGCCCTCTTCGTGGTTGCCGCGCATGCCGAGGTACCCGTTGCCGAGGGCAAGAAGAGTCTCGTCGACCGCGGCGGATTCGTGGTTGATGCCGGTCACGGTCAGTCGCCAAGGGTCGTCTCCGAAGTCACGACGGATCTCTTCGACGTGGGCCCCAAAGGGGTCGGGCCCGAAGCTCATCGCACCAACTCGTCGAGGTCTGCCACCACGAGATCTGCGCCCGCTGCGAGCAACGCGTCTGCGCCGGCACCGCGGTCGACGCCCACGACCAGACCGAAGCCGCCAGAGCGGCCTGCCGCCACACCCGACTCCGCGTCTTCAAACACGACCGACTCGTTAGGCGCCGCGCCAAGGCGCTCGGCAGCTGCGACGTACGTGTCGGGGTTGGGTTTGCCGGGCAGTCCGTCTGCTGCGGCGATAAGCCCATCGACGACGACGGTGAAGCGATCGCGCACGCCAGCTGCGGCCAACACGGCCTCGGCATTGCGTGAGCTCGACACGAGGCCGATCTGCACGTCGAGCATCGCGAGCGCATCCAACAACCGGATGGTGCCCGGGTAGGGGGCGATCCCGTCGCCAGCTAGGAGATCGGCGAAGACACGATTCTTGCGGTTACCGATGCCCCATATGCTGAAAAAGTCGTCATCTTCGGGAGTGCCTGCGGCGAGCTCGATCCCTCGGGAGGCCAGCACCGCTGCGACGCCGTCGAAGCGCGGCCGCCCGTCGAGCAACTCGTAGTATTCCTCGTCACCGAAGGGCTCAAGTTCGCGCCCTGCGAAATACTGGTTGAACGTCTCGCGCCACGCCTGCATGTGCAGCGTGACGGTCGGAGTCACCACCCCGTCGAGGTCGAAGAGAAACGCACGAAAGGGCGCGATCCGCTGGTCTAGCTGCTGGGTATCGACCATATCTTCAGTCTATCGGGGAGGCTTGCCCGGCCGCGACGGCGTGCGACTCGACTCAGTTCGGCACAACAAACACAGAGCCCAGAAAGGTGCCGTTGGTGGTCTCGCTCGTGCTGTCGATGTCGACTGATTGGGCGAACACCAGGCGATCCCCGGTCTGGAGCAGACGGAAGAACTGTGCGACCTGATCGGCGGTGCCGGTAACCGTGACGGTGATGGGGATCTCAACGAGACCGGTCGCCGGGGCCGCAACACCCTCAGCCGGGTCAGCGGGCGAGGCACCCTCTCCAGCAGCGGCATCCGTCGCTGGCTCGGCGGCAGGGTCGCTAGCAGCCTGATCCTCCGCAGCAGGCGTGGGGAGAATGGATTGCCCCACGGTGAATTCAGACAGGGTCGCCCCCGACTGACCTTGAATGTTCGCTAGCTCGCGTAGAAAGACCGGCCAGTCCGTGGTCACGGGAATTGCGATCTCAAGCTCTTCGAGTTCTGAGAGGAGTTCCGCCGAATCCTCGTCGGCTTGTTGCAGGATCGCAAGCTGCGCGCGCTGGGTCTCTACCGTGAACGCCGTCGTATCAGCGAGGGAACGGGTCGTCGATGCCGTGTTGAGCTGTGGAAGCAGCCCGACGACCACCCCGTACAGCACCACGAAGGCACACAAAACTCCGGTAATCAGCACCCAGAGCCTGGTTTTTGCGCTCATTGAGCTTCCTCCTCAATGAAGCGACCGGCTCGCACCGTGTCGTTGAACACGAGTTGCAGTTGGGTCTCAGACGTAATTGTGTCTCCTGCGCTCAAGAGTGAATTGACGATCACAATTCCGCAGACGAATCCCTCGAGTTGCTCGGCACGGTCGAGAAATGCCGCGGCTGCGCTGAGCCCGCCCTCGCCCGGAGTCGACAAGGTGAGATCGATCGAGGCACCAGACGCGGGGCACGCGTCGAGAACTGCCGGGTCAGGTGCGGCGTCAGTTTCGCTGCCCGGTAGCGACGCCGCAAACCGCACGATGCTTGACCCGTCGGGCACGCTGCCCAGCACCTGGTCGCGGAGCTCCATGAAGAGCACCTCGGTCTCGGTAATCACTGTGCGGTCTGAAGATCTGCCGCCCACGGCCGCAAGCATCTCTTGCGCTTCACCGAAGCCCGCAATCTGAGCATTTAATGACTGCGACTCGGCTTCAACCGCGGCGAGTTCCTGGTTCGCGAGGGTAACTGGAATGGTGCCTGCCGCAAAGATGAGACCGGCAACGGCCCCGCTGGCGACGAGCGCGAGGAGGAGCTTCGGCAGCGTCTGTTCGTGTCGCTGTTCGGCGCGTTGCCGCTCGGGGAGCAAATTCACCCGCGGGCTTCGCCCAAACTCGATGGGGCTTCGTTTTCTTGCCATGCGCTACCCCTTCCTCAGGCCCAAGCCGATGGGAATCGCCAGTTCAGACTCGTACCGTGCCACCGTTTCCGGGTCGAGGCTCTTGTCGAGACGCACTCCCGCGCTGGGAGTGCCGAGCGTCACGGGAAGTTCGACGTACTCGCCGACCGCGCGCACAAACCCGGGCACAAGGGTCTCGGCACCCATCACGATCAGGCTCTCGATGGGTTGGCCCCCGAGGTTGCTGAGGTAGTAGCTGTTGGTGCTGCGGATAGACCCAAAGATGCTGCGGAGGGCCGCGAGCATCGCGTCGGCCGTCTCTCGATACTGTGGATCGGCCCCCTGGTCGATGCCGATGGTCTTCTTCAGCGCCTCGGCCTCTTCACGCTCCAGCCCGGTGAGATCCTCCACCGCGTCGGTGACGGTTTCACCACCCGCCGGAACGATGCGCACGAAACGTGGGGTGCCGTCTACCGCGACCACGATGAAGGTGGTGCGAGCGCCGAGGTAGACCACGGTGTGACACCCGTTAAGCTGCCCGCCGGGCATCAGAGCCCGGAGCATGCCGAACGGCGAGAGGTCGACGCCTGCAGCCCTGAGCCCCGCGTCTTCGAGCGTCGCGACATTTGTCTCGACGCTGTCTTTGATTGCGGCGACAAGCAACCCTTGCACCTGCGGGGGGTCGCTGCCCTCTACTTCGGCAACGGGATAGAAATCGAGAATCGTCTCAGTCACGGGCACCGGCAGAAGGTCGGCCACCTGGTACGGCAGCGCCTGCTGCAACTGTGGCAACGGCATCAGTGGCACCGTGTGGTCACGCACGAGCACACGCTGGTTCCCCACTCCGAGTACCACACGCTTGCTCTTGAAGCCGCCTTCCCGCCACAGTTGCTTCAGCGCGTTCGAGACTGCAGGTACGTCAATAATCTCGGAGTCTCTCGCTGCCCCCTCGGGCAGGTCGACCGCGTGCACGCGATGCAGGGTCGGGTGGCGGGCAATACTGCCGCTCACCTCTGCGGCAAGAATGCGTCGGGCAGAAATGTCTAGGCCAATGGTGCGTGTGGCCATTCAGCTCCCCTTTGCCGGTCGGTCAGTGCACATCGTTCATTTTCCTTTAGCCTAGTGCCCAGAGTGACAGGTATGCGTGCATGATGGCCGGGCCCACGCACAGGCCAAGCCACGCACCCGCAAGCATGAACGGTCCGAACGGAATTTCGGTCTTCCGGCCGCCACGGCGCAGCACAATCAGAGTGAGCCCGTAGACGGCGCCTAACACGAAGCCGGCGAAGGCGCCGACCGCGAGTGCATCCCAGCCGACAAATCCGAGCGCTGCCCCGAGCACCGGGGCGAGTTTCACATCTCCTCCGCCGAGCCCGCGGGGGTAGACAAGCACGATCAGGAAATACGCCGCGAAGAGGATCGCCGCACCCGCGAGAGTTGACAGCAGTTGCGGCCAGTTGCCGCCTATCGCCGCCGCAGCCGCCAGCAATCCGGCAACGACCGCGATACTCGGCAGCACGATCGCATCGGGAAGTCGTTTATGCTCAAGATCGATCAGCGTCAGGGCGATGCTGATCGCGGCGAGCCACAGGTATGCGGCGAGCACGAGCCACGCGGCAATGGCAGACAACGCGCCAGCTGCCCCAAAGATTGTTGCCGCGCCCATCACACTGAACACCCACCCCGCCACCAGGACGAACGCTACGCCCGTCGCAATCTCGACAAGCGGATAGCGTGCGCTGATGCGTGTGTTGCAGCTCGCGCATCGGCCTCTCAGCAGGAGCCAGGAAATCACGGGCACATTGTGAAACGGGCGGATCGGCGCATCGCACGACGGACAGTGGCTGTCGGGCAGCAGCGACTCCCCTCGCGGCACCCGCCAGATCACCACATTCAGAAACGACCCGATGAGCAGGCCGAACACCCCGGCCGCGGCCGGAACCCAAGCCTCCATCAATCGACGTTGCGCTGCACGAGCAGTGAGCCGAGCGCCGGGGTGATGGTGGTGCCGCCGCCGGGGGAACCACCACCGGTTGTCGGCCATCCGGGAAGCCCGATGGGGGCGAATTGAACGGTGGAGTTTCCGCCCACGCTGACACTCCCCGCGTAAATGTTGCCGGTAATGCTCGTGTTACTCAGTCGCACACCGCAGGGGGTGTAGGCGAGTACGTGCACCGGATCCAAGATCCGTGTTCCCTCGAAGTTGATGGCTCGACTGTTGCCACCAAGCGAGCAGACCGGATCCCCGTCATTTGAGGTGCCCGGCTGCACCAGCCAGAGCTGTCGCGGTGCATCTCCCGCCGAGGTGAAGGTCATGCCATGCAGGTTGAGTTCGTCGACAACGAATGCGACATTGTGAGAGAGCTCCACCGAAGAGTTGGCGCTGGAGTTCGAGTTTGTGGCTACGTCTCCACATGCTCGGAGATCGAACACCGTATTCATAGTCAGATTGCGGAGATCACCCCAGGCGCTTCCCGGGTTCTTTGTCCAGGTGTCGCACGCGGCATTCCCCGTGACCGTGACCGGATCGAAGCCGACCCAGTCCGCCGGGTCATAGGCAAAGTCTCGCCATGGCTCGATGACCGGGGCCGGCACCAGATCCGGCACCGCGAGGGTTTGGAAGGTGAGCGCGCTTGCCGGTATCTGGCAACTGCGCTGCGAGACATTCGTACCGCTCGGTGGCGAATTCCAGCTGATGCTGTTGGTGACGCTGCGGACCACGCATCCGGGCGTGGTGCCGCCTACTGAGTTGTTTCCAACTAGCCGAATATTCGCACCTGCGGTGAGGGTTCCTGGGAGCGCCAAATTCCAGTCGGCAACATCGATCGCACCGCCAACTGTGACGTCACCGTTGACCTGAGAACGGATCGTCGTGGTTGCGCCTGTCCGTGCAGCGGTAATGTCACCGTCGACACGCGAGTTCCAGTCCACGATCACCGAGCCGTTGGTGACGATGTCGCCCTCCACCCGCCCAGTGACTGTCGTAACCCCGGTGCCGACGGCGATGACATCGCCCTCTACTGTTCCGGTGATTCGAGCGCGGTCGGCAACAATGAGATCGCCCTTCACTCGTCCGTTGATCACGGTCTCTCCGGAACCTGTGACAGTGAGGGTCCCTTCGATCACTCCAGAATTATGGAGCGAGACGAGACCGTTGGTGAACACGTCCCCGCGCATGGTTCCGCTGAGGTCATGAGTGCCGGTTCCGGCGAGCCGAACATCACCGGTGATCAGATTGCTGCCGTTGTTATTCGTCCGGAGGGTTCCGGCGAGGTGCACATCGCCGTTGACGATGCAGGGATGAAAATGGGCTCCGGCTGAACCAATCAGCCCGCCCGGCAGCGAGATGCCGTTGCAGTCGAATTCAGCGTTGGCGGTGGTGACCCCGATCGGACTCCCGTCGAGGGTCGTCAGGGTGAGGCCGGGGTGTGTGGCAAACCCGTTCGCACCACCGGTATAGACGATACTGTTGCCTCCCGCCTCCGGGTCAGGCTCTGTGCCTCCGGGGACCCAGGTGTACCGCGCTTCCACCCGTGCGACGCTGCCCTGGGAATAACCTGTCGCAGTGATGATGACCTCACGGCCTGTGCCGACCGGGACACAGTTGGGGGCATCGCTGACGAAGTCGTATCGCAGTGCCGCAGTGTCGTGGGCCAGCGCCGCCAGGTCAGTGGTGCAGGGGTCGACTTCCACGCTACGCATGCGGGCTTCGGCTGCGGCAATTCCGGCCTCTGCTGCGGCCTGAGCCTGCACAATGTTCTTGTTGGTCGCGGTGACCTGCGAGGAGCCGACGATCGCAACGAGGAATGCTGAGATCAAAGCGACCCCAACGATGAACACCATCAGCACCATCGGCAGCGCGATGCCCCGATCGTTGCGCAGGTGCAGGCGCAGTCGGAGCGGGTGCTGAGGAAGCGAGCCACGGGGGGTCATGCGTTCATCCTCTCAGTGGGGCGTAATGCTCAGAAGCATGTCGTGGCCGGAGTGGCCACCTGCCCCTGGGTGCGGTTGCGGGCATCACCAACAATGTTGATGGCGCCCTCATCGGCGGTGGTAACCCGCCAGGAGTAGGTCAGGGTTCCTTCCACGCCTGAGGCGGCCCCGCCTGCGAAGAACGGCAAGCTGACGGTTCCCTCACTGCGTGGCCCGACCCCAGTAAGCAGGGTGGGGAGAGAGCTAGGTGCATTCCAGGGCTGCCCGGCGCTGTCGGGCTTGACGTCGCGGGTGAGGTTGCGCTCGTTCCCTGTGCCGGTCACCTGCCAGCGCACACACTGCCAGGTTATCGAGGCGGATCGCCCCGCAACCGACGCCGTAAGCGTCGCGCCGCCGTCGGTGACGCGGAACTCACGGGCATTGCGGATATCTGCGCGAAGCAGGGTGGCTGCGTTCTGGCCATCGCTCGCGGAGGTGGTCAGCCCGGAAACGGTCGATTCGGACCGAAACAGGCTGACCATAGTGGTCGCGATGATGGTGGAGATCAGACCGAGCACCACGATGTAGACCGCGAGTTCAACCAAGCTAAAGCCCGCATCATCTACCCTGCGGTTGCGGTTCATGGTGTACTTTCGGCGGTGACTACCTGAGTGGTGGCTTCGGCGATGGTGTCGGTGTCGGTGTCGGCGGAAAGCGCCTGCACCCGGATGGTGACGGTGGCCAGGCGATCGGCACCACACGCTACCGTGCGGTCAGCCTGAAACTTCTGGCTGTCTGGCGGGGTAAGGCCGATCGGCTGATTGGTCTCACCCGAACACACAAGACCGGAAAGTTGATCACGGCTCTGATCGAGCTGAGTTGCCACGATGCGGTTTGCCTGCGCTACCTCGGCATTCTGGACTGCGAGACGCACGGAGTCGATCACCAAGGGAAAGAGACCGACGAGCACGATTCCGAGCACGACGATAGCCACCGCGAGCTCGGTCATGCCAAACCCAGAATCCTGTCGGTCAGGTCTCAACGCCCTAAATTCCACTAGCACCTAGTTCAGATTATCTCAAATAACAAGGCGGTGGGAGCATCAACATTTCTCCCACCGCTCTGTCAAATCATCGAATTGCTAGCAACCTGGGGCAGATCCCTTGGTTGCCGTGTAAGTTCCATTCGTTGCCGTGACACAGAAATTCGTGAGGTCCGCATCGGCCGGATCAGCAGGACCGGTCAGCGTTACTGAAGTGACTGGATCGACTTCTAAGGCAGAAAGACCCGCATCTGCGACCACACCAGACGCGATGTTTGAAGCAACAATTGCTGACCCGTTTGCAGCAGCAGCATCGACGTTAGCTTGCTCCGCAGCAGTCTGCATGCTGGTAAAAACAGGAATAGCAATCGCAACAAGGATGCCGATAATAACGATGACGACCGCGAGCTCAACGAGCGAGAAGCCCTTGTCTCCGTCGGCCTTGCGGTTCTTCAGAACGTTCTTCATACGCTCAAGCATGTGTGACTCCATAGGTCGTGCACCGGGATGTTATGGCCCCCGAACGGTGCTGATCCGGGAACATTCTCATTCTACTGGGATTCAGTACAACATTGCGTAGGGTTGCCGTTCCACACATTTCATTTGGCACCGAGTGCCACTGTGTTTGGAGTGTGGATTCTCAGCCCTGAATAGCGCCGACGAGGCCGAAGATGGGCAGGTAGAGCGCGACTACCATGCCGCCGATCACCACGCCGACGAGCACGATGAGTAGCGGTTCGATGAGCGAGGTGAGCTGATCCGCCGCGGTCTCGACCTCGCGGTCGTAGAACTCGGCGATGCTCTTGAGCATCTTGTCGAGCGCACCCGAATCCTCGCCGACTGCGACCATCTGGGTCACCATCGGCGGAAATACCTCGTGCTGCGCGAGCGGCAGGGCAAACGGGCGCCCGTGCCGCACCGAGTTCTCGGCTTCGAGCAGCGCCTGCTCAATCACCCAGTTATTCGAGACCTTCGCGACAAGGCCGATTGCCTGCAGCATGGGCACGCCCGCGTTGAGCATCACCGCGAGATTGCGGCTGAACCGAGCGATCGCCACCTTGCGAAACAGCTGCCCAAAGATGGGCATGTTCACCTTGGAAGTGTCGACGAACTTCCGAACCTTTTCCTCATGCTTGTTGCGCGAGTACCAGAACGCCACCGCGATGGACACGATTACGAGGAGCGGCACCCAAATGACGGCGGAGCGCGACATCGCTACCAGAATCTGGGTGGGCAGGGGCAGCTCGTCGCCAAAACCGGCGAACAGGCTCTCGAAGGTGGGCACAACGAACACCAGCATCGCGATCACCGAAAGGATAGCAACGAACAGCACCACCACGGGGTAGGCCATCGCGCCCTTCACCTTTTGCTGCAGCTTCAGTTCGGTTTCGAAGTTCTTGGCCACCGATTCGAGTGCCTCGTCGAGGAAGCCGCCGGCCTCTCCCACGCGCACCAAGTTCACCATAATCAGCGGAAACACCTTCGGGCGTCGCTCCATCGCACTCGACAGGGACGACCCCTGCCCCACCTCACGACGGGTATCTGCGAAGCCCTTGGCGAGAATCTGGTTCTCGGTCTGCTGGCCCACAATCTCAAGCGCACGCAGAATCGTGACGCCCGAACCCACCATTACGGAAAGCTGCTGTGAGGCGATCGCCAGGTCTTTCAGGCTGGGCTTCTTTTCAAGAAACGCGATGTTCAGATCTTTATTGAGACCCAGCGAATCGTTGTCTTTCACCCACACAGGAATGAGCCCCTGCGCCTCAACCGCGTTCACGGCTGCGGCCTCGCTGGCGGCGTGCAGGCGGCCCTTCACCGTCTTGCCGGCACTGTTGCGCGCGCGATAGACGTAGAGCGTGGTGGATTCGGCCATGGCCTAAAACCTCTTGCGGCGCGGCAGGTCTTCGACAGCGAACTCGTCATCGAAGCCGAGGCCCGCCCCCGCCATGGCGTTGGCCGCCGCGTCGCGATCACCGGCACCGCGGGTCGCCAGCGATTCGAAGCTCTTCAGGTCGCTTGCTTTCTCGCGAGCATGATCGTAAGTCACGATGCCTTTTCGCACGAGGTCGGCGAGCGACTGATCCATCGTGTGCATACCGTATTCGGCACCCGATTGCAGGCTCGAATAAATCTGGTGCGACTTCGCCTCGCGCACGAGGTGCGCGATAGCCGGGGTCATCTTCATCACCTCGGTCGCCACCACGCGGCCACCGCCGACCTTGCGCAGCAGCGTCTGCGACACCACGCCCTGCAGGCTGGCCGAAAGCTGCGTACGAATCTGCCCCTGCTGATGCGAGGGGAAGACATCGATAATGCGGTCAATCGACTGCGCCGCGTCGACCGTGTGCAGCGTCGCGAACACGAGGTGCCCGGTCTCGGCCGCCGTGAGCGCAACTGAGATCGACTCGAGGTCTCGCAGCTCACCCACGAGGATCACGTCGGGATCTTGTCGCAGCACGTGCTTCAGTGCCGCCGCGAAGGTGTGCGTGTCGGTGCCGACCTCGCGTTGATTCACAATCGATTTCTTGTGTTTGTGCAGAAACTCGATCGGGTCTTCCACCGTCATAACGTGACTCGCCAGATCGGTGTTCACCACGTCGATGAGCGACGCAAGGGTGGTTGATTTGCCTGACCCAGTTGGCCCGGTCACCAGCACCAGGCCGCGAGGCAAGTACGCAAAGTCGCGCACCTGGGGCGGCATACCGAGTTCATCGAGCGTACGAATCTTGTTGTCAATGAATCGGAAGGCTGCACCCAACGAGTTGCGCTGCCAGTACATGTTGACGCGGAACCGACCCACCCCTCCTGCGGAATACGCGAGGTCCAGCTCAAGATCGGTCTCGAGACGCTCCCGCTGATCGGGAGTGAGGATCGGCAGCAACACCTCTCGCAACGTCTCTGGGGTGAAACGGCCAAAGCCTCCCGGCATATGCAGCAGCTGGCCGTCGACGCGGATCACGGGCGGCGCGCCGACCGCCAGGTGCAGATCTGAGGCCTGCATGTCAGCGACATACTTCAGCGCTTCATCCAGCACAAACGAACCCGTCATGGTGTCCCCCTTTTGCGGTGCCGTGCGAGCGGCAACCTCATCACAGTGTAGCCAGTGCCGCGTCGATGCGTAGGCAATGCCACCGCTGAAAAATTCACGATGCGACGCGCAACACTTCTTCGATCGAGGTGATACCTTCGAGCACTTTGCGCCAGCCGTCTTCACGAAGCGGGATCATGCCCTCCTCGACTGCGAGCTGGCGCACCTCGAGGCCGGAGGCATGCGCGACCGCGAGGCGCTGCACGCCCTCGCTCACAACCATCACCTCGTGCAGAGCGACACGACCCCGGTACCCGGTGTTTGAACAGCGGGAACACCCCACCGGCTCACCCACCAGTGCTTCGCCGCCGGGAATGATGAACCCGAGCGTTTCAAGCAGCTCAGTATCGGGCTTGCGCATCACCTTGCAGTGTGCGCACAGTCGTCGTGCGAGACGTTGCGCCACCACAGATTCGAGCGCCGAGGCCACAAGGAAAGGCTCGATACCCATCTCAACGAGTCGCGTGATCGCGCTTGGTGCGTCGTTCGTGTGCAGGGTGGAGAGCACGAGGTGACCGGTGAGGGCCGCCTCAATCGAGATCTGCGCCGTCTCGGCGTCACGAATCTCGCCCACCAGCACCACATCGGGGTCACCACGCAAAATCGAGCGCAGCGCGCTCGCAAAGGTGAGGCCGGCACGCGGGTTTACCTGCATTTGGCTCACCCCGTCCATGCGGTACTCGACCGGATCCTCGACCGTGATCACGTTAATCTCGGGCCTGGCCACCTCGCTGAGTGTCGTGTAGAGAGTGGTCGACTTTCCCGACCCTGTCGGCCCAGTGACGAGCAGCATGCCGTGCGGCTTGCGAAACGACTGCGAGTAGACATCCATATTGCGGGGCGACATGTTGAGATCAGAGAGCTTGATCTTCGACGCCGAGTTGTCGAGGATACGCATGACGATCTTCTCGCCCCACACCGTCGGCAGTGTCGCCACGCGCAGGTCGATCGCGCGGCTGTTGTGGGTCACGGAGATGCGGCCATCCTGAGGCTTGCGCCGTTCTGCGATGTCGATGCCGCTCATGATCTTGAGCCGCGAAATCACCCCGTCTTTGATCGATGCCGGCGCCTGCTGCACGTCGTGCAGCACCCCGTCGATGCGATACCGCACCCGCAGCCGCTTCTCAGTCGGATCAATGTGGATGTCGGAGGCGCGATCCTGAATCGCCTGCGAGATGATGAGATTCACGAAGCGCACGATCGGTACATCGTCGTCTTCGTCTTCGAGGCTCTCGGTCGCTCCAGTGCTGCCCGTCGTGGCGGCGCTCGCCCCCAGCTCGCTCGTCAGATCGGCGATCTGATCGTCGAGGCGCACGTAGCGATCGAGCGCGAGCGCCATCGCCTCTCGCGTCGCCACGACGGGCACCACGGTGAGACCAGTCGAACCCGCGACATCGTCGAGGGCGATGACATCATCGGGATCCACCATCGCGAGCGTGAGCTCATTGCCGTCGAGCGCGATCGGCAGCACGTAATGGCGACGCACCAGATCGGGGGCCAGCTTGGTCACAGCCCGCGGATCGACCGGCGTCTCGAGCAGATCAACGTAGCGCAGATTCTGCGTGAAGGCGAGCGCCTTCGCCAGGTCTTCACCCTTCAACAGGCCCGTCGCAAGCAACTCCCGCTCGGCTCGCCGCTCCCCCACCTTGGCGATCGCCCCGGCCATCGTGTCTTTCGGCACCGTGCCTGTCAGAACCAAGTGCTCAAGTATGCGACGCATGACATCCCCCTAGGTTGTGCAGTTGTCTCACAGCGGGTGCTGTTGTTCTCAAAATAGTGGATCGAGCGAGCGTTACTCCGCCACCACCTCGGTGCCGATACCGCGAGCCGTGAAAATCTCGAGCAGTACTGAGTGCGGCTCACGCCCGTCGATGATCGCCGCTTTCGGCACCCCGCTGCGCACCGCGTCGAGGCAGGCACGCATCTTCGGGATCATGCCCGACTCAAGACTGGGGAGCATCTGTTCGAGGTCGCCAGCGGAGATGCTCGAGACGAGCGAGTCGCGGTCAGGCCAGTTCGCGTAGAGCCCGGCGACGTCGGTCAAGATGACGAGTTTTTCCGCTCCGAGCGCCGTCGCGAGAGCCGAGGCCGCAGCGTCGGCGTTGATGTTCAATGACGCGCCCGGATGCTGCTCGTCGGGAGCGATGCCCGCGACGACCGGAATCAGCCCGGCATCGAGCAGCGCCAGCACGGGTTCGGGGCGCACGCCCACGACGTCGCCCACGAGGCCGAGATCCACCATCGCTCCGTCGACCTCGATCGGGGGGCGACGGCGACCGATGAAGAGACCTGCGTCTTCGCCAGTGGTGCCCGCGGCGAGCGGGCCGTGCGCGTTGATCTGGTCAACTAGCTCGGGGTTCACCTTGCCGGTGAGCACCATGCGCACGACGTCCATGGCCTCGGGGGTGGTGACCCGGTACCCGCCCTGGAACTCACTCGCGATCCCGAGGCGCCCGAGCATGTCGGTGATCTGCGGACCGCCACCGTGCACGACTACCGGGCGGATGCCGGTGTGGCGCAAGTAGACCACGTCTTCGGCGAAGGCGCGCAGCAACTCTTCGTCGATCATCGCGTTGCCGCCGAACTTGATCACCACGATCGCGTCGCGGAACTTCTTCAGCCACGGCAACGATTCGATGAGCACCTCGGCCTTCGCCGCCGCCTCTTCGTGCTTCAGCGGGCTCGTCGTGTTGGTCATGAGTTCATCCTAGAGAAGTGGAGTGCAGGGGCAGGGGAAGCCGGTTGTGTCACATGAGCGAGTTTGCGGGGTGGCATCATCGATGGCCACCCCGCGAAGGCGCTCCGGAGGGATGCAACAGGGTTGCCCCGCCCCAGCACGGGGTCAACTCGAGTACGCGCTGTTCTCGTGCACGTAGTCGTGCGTGAGGTCATTGGTTCGCACGGTTGCGGTGTGCTCGCCTGAGAAGAGGTCGATCAGCACGCGAGTCTTGCGCGGGGTGAGGTCGCACTCATCGACCGGGCGGTCTGGGCCGCCGGCGTGGCACAGGCGAACGCCGTTGAAGCTGACGTCGACCTGATAGGGGTCGAACGCGGCATCGGTGGTGCCGATCGCGGCGAGCACGCGACCCCAGTTCGGGTCATTCCCAAAGATCGCGGCCTTGAAGAGATTGTTGCGGGCGACGGAGCGGGCGACCTCGACGGCGTCTGCGACGCTGGCGGCGCCACGCACCTCGATGTCGATGTCGTGGCTCGCACCCTCGGCATCAGCCTGCAGTTGCGCGGCAAGACTGTCGCAGACCGCGGCGAGCGCCGCCGCGAACTCGGCCTCGCCCGGGCTGACTCCGCTCGCGCCGCTCGCGAGTAGCGTCACCTGATCGTTGGTCGACATGCAGCCGTCAGAGTCTAAGCGGTCGAAGCTGCCGCCGGTCGCACCGCGCAGGGCGCGATCCGCCACGTCGTCGTCGATGAGCGCGTCGGTGGTGATGACCACAAGCATCGTGGCGAGGCCGGGCGCGAGCATGCCGGCACCCTTCGCCATCGCGCCGATGCGCCAGCCGTTGCCCTCGTGCGAGGCGGTCTTCTCGACCGAGTCGGTGGTGAGGATCGCGGCGGGGGCGGTCGTGTCGTCTGCGGCGAGCGCCTGCACGAGCTGCGGGATGTTGTTCACGATCTTGTCGCGGAAGGACTGGTCGCCTGCGCCAATGAGGCCGGTGGAGCAGACGAGAATATCGTCTGCGGCGCTGTCGCTGGCATCGCCATTGGGGTCGCTACCGAGCGCAGTAGCCACGGCCTCGGCGGTCAGCCGCGTGGTCTCGTAGCCGAAGTCGCCGGTGAAGCAGTTGGCTCCCCCGGAGTTCAGCACGACGGCGCGCGCCGGGCCATTCTGTGCGACCTTGCGGCTCCACAGGATCGGGTTGGCTTGCGCCCGGTTGCTCGTGAAGACGACCGCCGCGGCGCGCGCGGGGCCGTCGTTCACGACGAGCGCCAGGTCGGGCTTTCCGGTCGACTTCAGGCCCACGGCGATGCCCGCCGAGCGGAACCCCTTCGGGAAGGTCACGGTCACGGGGCGACTCCATTCGTACTCAGGCCGGTGGCTTCGGGGAGACCGAGGGCGAGGTTGGCCGACTGGATCGCGGCTCCCGCCGTGCCCTTGGTCAGGTTGTCGAGGGCGGCCACGACCACGACGCGGCCCGCGGCCTCGTCAACGGCGAGGCCGATGAGGCAGGTGTTTGCGCCGAGGGTGTCGGCGGTGCGGGGGAACTGCCCCGCGGGCAGCAGGTGCACGAACGGCTCGTCGGCGTAGGCCTGCTCCCAGGCTGCCCGCACCTGAGTCGCGGTCACGCCTTCAGCAATGCGCGCCGTGGAGGTCGCGAGGATCCCGCGGCTCATAGGCACGAGCACCGGGGTGAAGCTGATCGTCGGCGTTACTGTCGCGCCTGCGTCGCGCAGCACCTGCTGGATCTCGGGAATGTGCCGGTGCGATCCGCCCACCGCGTAGGGGTTTGCGGTGCCCATGAGCTCGGCACCGAGGAGGTGCGTCTTCGCCGCCTTGCCCGCGCCGCTGGGGCCCACTGCCAGCACCGACACGATGTCGAGGGGTTCGATGACGCCGGCCGCGATGCCCGGGGCGAGCGACAGCGACACTGTGCTCGCGTTGCAGCCGGGGGCCGCGATCCGCTCGGCGCGTCGCAATGCCTCGCGCTGCTTGGTGAAGCCGCCGTCGGCACCGCGCACGAGCAGCTCGGGCACGCCGTAGGTCCACGGCTCGTGGTGCTCGCCACCGTAGAACGTGACCCAGTCGTCGCGCTCGCGTAAGCGGTGATCCGCCCCACAATCGACCACGAGGCGCACGTTCGTGAGCTGCGCGGTCAGCGTGCCCGAAGCACCGTGGGGCAACGCGAAGAACACGATGTCGTGGCCATCGAGCACCTCGGGTGTGGTCGCTTGAATGGTGAGGTGCGCGAGCGAGCGCAGGTGCGGCTGCGACTCGATAAGCGGGGAGCCCGCGCTCGAGTGCCCGGTGACCGTGCGCAGCTCGAACTCGGGGTGCCCGGCAAGGAGGCGCAAGAGCTCGCCGCCTGCATACCCGGAGGCACCCGCTACTGCCACACTCGTCGCCATACCCCACCGTTCCTGTTTTGCGCGCTCTGCCTTTTCGGCACTGAACTGTCTGCCCCCATTCTGGCACCCCTGGCTACTCGCCCCAACTTGAGGAAAAACCCGCCTCCACGCATCAATCTGGGGAAAGCCGCGCGCGGTCGGCCCACTTTTCGGGATACGCGCACTGGGAAACTGGTGCCTGCATGCGCGGGCTCGGCGCACAACGCCCGCGAAGCGGCGGCGGATACGACGAAACCCCCTCCGAGTGGAGGGGGTTTCACTGGTGACCCCAGCGGGATTCGAACCCGCGTTACCGCCGTGAGAGGGCAGCGTACTAGGCCGCTATACGATGGGGCCGTGTTCCTTGGCCGGGGAATTCCCTGCCGTGGCAACTAGACTATCTTGGCACATCACCGGTGCGAAGCAAAATCCGCGGTGGATCCGCCCACCCGCGTGTCGACGCTCTAGTATCGGGGGCATGCAGTGCTTCCGCCTTTCCCATGCCGGAGTAGTTCTTGAGCTCGATGGCGCTTCGCTCTTTGTTGACCCGGGCAACTTTTCGACCGGAGCGGAACTCAGCACCGCGATCGAGGCTGCAATGCCGATTGCGGGAATCGTAGTCACACACGAGCATGCCGACCACTGGACCCCCGAGAACCTGGTTGCTCTGCGCGCCGCCGCACCCGACGCACCCGTATTTACCACGCAGGCGACGGCCGACGCGCTGGCGGCGGCCGGGATCCACAATGTAATGGTGGTGCGCGAAGGCGACACGCACCAGGCGGGCCCGTTTGCGCTGGAATTCTATGGTCGCCGACACGAGGTCCTACACGCGAGCATTCCGGTGATCGACAACGTGGGGGTGCGCGTGAACGGCACCTTCGCGTACGGCGGCGACGACCTGACGCGGCCTCCGTTTATTGCCGATGTCCTGGGCGTGCCGATCGGGTCGCCGTGGTCAAACATCGCGCAGGTGATGGATTTCGTGCTGACCGCCGCGCCACGACGCGCCTACCTCACCCACGACGGGATGCTGTCGGCGAAGGGCGTCGGGCTATTCACCGCGCGGGTGCAGTGGTGCCTGGACCAGGTCGGGGGCGAGCTCATCACCCTGCCGCGACTCGATGCAGATCGTTCGGCGCGACTTGATCTCGCGCTGCCTGCAGCTTCCTAACGCCGACTCGCGGGGCTGACGGGCCCTGGTCACCGCCCCGTGCCCACCCCGAGTTCCTCCCTCTTCGCTCGGAGATCAGCGCAATTTCTGACCTAATCCGGCACTTCGCTCCCGGTAAGTGCATTTCTCCGAGCGAGCGCGAGCTGCGCGAAATTGATCGACCGCATTGTGGGCCTCTGAGGCTTTCCGTCGCGCGTGTGCGAAACCGAGACAGGTATACGGAGTGTTCGCCGTACCATTAGGCTCATGACCTTCGCAAACGTAGGAACTCTAGGTACTCTGCCGGGCAAGCGGGACGAGGTGGTCGCGATCCTTACTCGGTTGAATCTGGATCTCAGTGACGCGGGCTGCTTGCTCTACGAAGTCGGCGTCACTTCCGACGAACCCGACACCGTGTTTGTCGCAGAAATCTGGGAGTCGGCAGAAGCGCACCAGGGTTCGTTGCAGCTCGAGAGCGTTCGAGCGGCGATCACGGAAGCGATGCCACTACTGTCAGGCCAGATGGGTGGGAATCAGTTCACCGTCGTGGGTTCTCCCCTTCGTCAATAGTCGACACTTTTCTCGCATTACTCGGCCGTGGTTATGGGATCCACGAGCCGCGAAAACGCTAGCTCGACACCCAGGATCCGCTCGGCCGCGCGATGCCCGGAGCACATCGCCGCGTTGACGGTCGCGGGATCCTCACCCCACGTTGCCTCACCCGCGAGGTGCAGGACGTCGTCGATCGGGGTAGCGATGCGGTCGTGATCCTCCCCTGCGCAGCCGAGCGCCATGTATGCGTATGAGCCGCGCGTCCAAGGATCATCCTGCCAGGAGGTGCGCTGCGCCTGGACGGGCTCCGGCATGTCTTCACCGAAGATCTCCCGCAGCGAATCGAGCACGGAGGCGAAGAGCTGCTCGTCGCTCCAGGAGCGCGTTTGCTTGGCGCACTCCCCCGCGGCAAAGGTGAGCAGTGTGGGTTCCCCGTGAACCTTGGTCAGGTCGTACCAGGAGTGCCACCAGAGCGCGGCCTCACCCTGACGCCGAATTGCGTAAACGTCGGGGTCCCAGAACCGTTGGGCGAAGCGCAGGAAAACCTTCTCGAAAGCGTTCATCTCGAACTTCGAGATCGCATCCGCTACCGTCTGGGGAAGGGGCGGATCGAACACGATGCCGCCGATAACGCCGATCGGAGTCGTCACCACTGCATGATCGGCGGCGAACGGGCCACGCTCAGTCTCGATCACAACCCCGGTCGAGACGGCGGGAGCCCCGACACGAGTGACCCGAGAGACCACGTGCTCGAGACGAATGTCGAGCCCATCGGCGAGGCGTGATGCTAGTTCGTCGTAACCATTCGGGAACACGACTTCGTCGCCGTCGATCACCTCGTCCTCAAGTCCGTGCGCGTCGAGCTTTCGCGCATCGACACCATACTGCTCCTCGGAGCGATGGTCGAAGTACTCGATGACCCGCGCCGCACGATCCGCATCCCATCCCTCGCGTTCGGCAACTGCGCCGACTGCGAGACGGGTCACCTCGGCATAGCTCGTCGCGTACGGAGCCGCGGCGATAACCCCAGCGAGCTCGACATCGATGCGCGCGGCATCCGCAACAAATTGCTCGGTCTCGTCCGCGGTAAGCCGGGTAGCGTCGGGGCCGTAGTACGCGATGGGACGGCCACCGGCCTGGTAACTGCCCACCGTGAACTCGAGCATCGGCAAGCCGAAGCCCTGGGCGATCTGGTGCACTGGGCCACCCTTGATGCCATGAATCCAGGATGCGCCAAGATCGGTGGTACGTTCGCCACCACGATCGGTGTACACTCGCCCCCCGATGCGGTCGCGGGCCTCGAGTACGCAGACCCGCTGCCCCTGGCTCGCGAGGAGTCGCGCAGCGACGAGTCCAGAAATGCCGGCCCCTACGACGACCGTGTCGAATCGCTCCTGAACCAAATGCGCGCCTCTCTCAGAGATTATCTACGTGTTGAGGCCGAAGTGAACTGCCGCAACCCCTGATTCCCCCAGGCTAGCGCAGCAGAAATGCCGCGGTGTGGCGCAGCCAGCGAGTGCCGGCTGTCACGCACCCGGCCGGATCACGAGCTCGGGGATCTGCGCGTCGCGCGGCAGATCGAGCATTGTGAGGATGCCCGTCACGACTGATTCGGGGTCGATGAACTCGGTGGCGTCATAGGGTCGCCCTTCCTGCTCGTGCACGCGCTGTTGCATCGGTGTCGCCGTGCGCCCGGGGAAGATCGACGAGACCCGCACGCCGTGGGCGGCCTCCTCGGCGCGCAGGCCGTCGGCGAGCGCCTTGAGCCCATGCTTCGATGCCGCGTATGCGGACCACTCCGGCGAGGTGCGCAGGCCTGCTCCCGAATTCACAAACACGACCTGTCCGGTCGCGGCGCGAAGAGCCGGGAGCAAGATGCGGGTGAGTTCGGCGGGCCCGACGAGGTTGACGCCGAGCTGCCAGGTCCACGACGA
This sequence comes from Leucobacter shiyiweii, assembly GCF_052446065.1. Taxonomy (GTDB): domain Bacteria; phylum Actinomycetota; class Actinomycetes; order Actinomycetales; family Microbacteriaceae; genus Leucobacter. Next base: position 1,470,576 of record NZ_CM127080.1, read on the forward strand.
CACCGAGAGCGCGTCGACCCGGCCAAGATCGACCACACCCGCGACGTGGATCAGCGAATCGAGCCGCTCAGGCAGGTGTTGCCTCGCGAGCTCCTCTGCGATGCGCTGCGGCTCCGCCAGGTCCGCGACGACCGTCGTGGCACCTGGGAACCGTTCGCGCAGCACGTGAGCGCGGTCTTCGCTTCGAGCGAGCAGCACGAGCGTGTCACCACGGTCGACAAGTCGTGTGGCGAGCGCCTCGCCGATGCCTGAGCCAGCGCCAGTGAGGAAGTGGAGAGTCATTCCTCCATCCTCGCACGGCCAATTCACCGCCGGCGCTGACGCCTCGGGCAAAAGTGCGACGAGCGCCCCGCGAGGGTGATCTTGCGGATCGGCGTGCCGCAGCGCGGGCGCGGCGCCCCGGTGAGCCCCAGCGAATGAACACAATGAAATAATCCCCGGCGCAGTACCCGCGTTTGGGCCGGGAGCCTGATATGTACCCAGGTACGAGTGGGACCCACAAACCGGTACCACTGCCCGATGCGTTGCGACTGCCGCGATCCTTATCGTCAATACAGACGAAAGGGGATCAGCATGATTCACGCGGTTCAACTGAGCAAGATATACGGCGAAAAAAGAGCCGTCGACCAGATCGACTTCACTGTTGTGCCAGGGAAAGTCACGGGGTTTCTCGGACCAAACGGTGCTGGAAAATCGACGACGATGCGGATGGTGACCGGGTTGGCTCGCCCCACTTCCGGATCTGTCACTGTCAACGGGCGGCGCTATGTTGATTTCGCGGCCCCGCTTTTTGAGGTAGGCGCCCTGCTCGACGCGCGATCCGCCCACAAACGACGGTCCGCGTACAAGCATCTACTGACCCTCGCGGCAACCCACCGCATCCCCCGGGCACGTGTGCACGAAGTGATGGGGATAACCGGGATCGAGGACGTCGCTCACAAGCGCGTGGGCGGTTTTTCGCTCGGCATGACTCAGCGTCTCGGCATCGCGAGCGCGCTGCTCGGCGACCCCGAGACGGTCATTTTCGATGAGCCAATCAATGGGCTCGACCCAGACGGCATCATGTGGATCCGTGAACTTCTGCGCTGCATGGCGCGCGAGGGGCGTACGGTGCTGCTGTCGTCCCATCTCATGAGCGAGATGGCACACACGGCTGACGAACTCATTGTCATCGGACGCGGGCGCATCCTCGCGAACGGCCCACTGCAGAGCGTGGTGGGATCAGTAACAACGACCTCAGTTCGTGTACGCACTCACAATCCTGAGCGCTTGTGTTCGTTGCTGAGCACCAGCGCGAGGTCAGTCATTTCGCACACCGACGGCGCGATTGAGGTGACGGGGCTCAGCGCCGAGCAGATTGCCAGCGCTGCGTCGAACGCCGGCATTGTGCTTCACGAGGTGGTCACACACTCCGGCTCGTTGGAAGATGCCTATCTTGCGCTAACCGCGGGAGCTGTCGAGTACGAGTCCCATAATCTCACATCAGATGGAGCACGATAATGCACGCGAATGCAACGCCAGTTGGCCGGTTGCCCCGTCCGGAGGAGTCTGGATTCTCGGATCTCATGATGTCCGAGTGGATCAAACTCATCACCTTGCCTTCGACGTGGGGTGCGCTCATCGGCATGATCCTCTTGGGCATCGTGGGCGCGGTGTTATCGGGGTTTCGATATTTTGAACTGAGCGTCATCCGAGAGCCAGACGTTGCGCTTACCATGTATGACGTCACTATGGTTGCCGGGGCGCTGTGCCCGGTGTTTGTCGGGATCATCGGCGTGATATCTCTCGGTGCAGAGTATTCCTCCGGCTCGGCGCAGTCGACCTTTCTTGCGACGCCAAGGCGGTTGCAGGTACTTGCGGCGAAGGCGACAGTCCTGTTCGCCACGGTTGCCGTCGCAGCAGCTGTCATGATTTTTGGTGCATGGAGCGCGTCCTATCCGCTCTATGCACGGTTTGGCCTGGAAGCGCCCCTGAGTAGTGAAGTACTCAGCGCGTTGCTCGGCGTCGTGTTCTATCTCGCGCTCGTCTCGGTGTTTGGGCTCGGTATTGCAGCGCTCGTGCGGTCGACGACCGCCGGCGCGATCATCATCTTCACGGCAACGTTCCTGGTTCCCGGGATCTCTACGATGCTGCCCCCCGGGCTAACTTCGACGCTCATTCGTGCCGCAGTCATTGGTAACGGCGGATTTTCGATGGTCGCGTACCCAATCAGCGACGCACCGTTCTGGAACACGCAAGGCTATTTGAGCCCTACTGCTGGATACTTGATCGTGATTGTTTGGACCCTTATCGCGGTCGTCGCGGGTGCGATCGCGCTCAGGAGGAGGGGTGTGTAAGTGCACGAGTCTCCGAGGCAGGAACCATGAGCTCGGCCGCGTCGGCTGAGCGACGCAGGGCGCTGCTCGACACGGCACTCATCGGGGCGTACCTTCTCGGCGCAACCTTCTTCATTACCCTGTCGCTTGCACAGCCTCACGTCACGCCGGTGCCAGGCATGGTCGCTGTCACGCTCGCCTGTGCTGCAACATTAGTGGTCCGCCGCCGCCGGCCGCGGCTCGCGACGGTCAGCGCGATGCTACTCGTGCCGGTGGGCGCGCTGATCGGTACCGGGTGGGAAGCCTCGATTCTGCTTGTTTTCGTTGTCATGGCAGCGTTGACCCAGACCGCAAGGCACGCGTGGCAGGTGTTCGCTGCGGCTCTCGCTGTCTCGCTCATTACCGCTGCGCTTCTCGCCTGGCGACAGAGCCTCGGATATGCGCTTCTGGGACGCACCCCGGCGCCCGTCGACAGCATTCCATCGGCGTCTCTGTCGTTTGCTTTCTTGCTCGGGATACCGCTCGTCTTTTCACTGCTCATTTCGCTGAATATTGCGCATCGGCGGCGCTATATCGCGTCGCTCGTGGCCCAAGCAGAGCAAGCCCGGAGAGAGCAAGCTCAGCGTGCGAGCCTTGCGCGAGCCGAAGAACGCGAAAACATCTCACGCGAGATGCATGACGTCATTGCCCACAGTCTCGCCGTGATGATTGCACTTGCTGATGGCGCCGAAAGCGTGTCATTGACCGACCCTGCCGAGGCACGTCGTGCCGTAAATCGAATTGCCGAAACCGGGAGACGCACGTTCGGCGAAGTTCGCAGGCTCCTGGGGTCGGTGAGCGAAGACATTGATCACGCACACGCCAGACCCGGGATGGGGCAGATTCCAGCGCTTGTGGATGAATTCCGTGCGGCAGGCCTCCCGATTTCTCTTTCACTCAACGCTTCTGCAGGTATCGATGGTGCGCTCAGCCTCACGATCTACCGAATTATTCAGGAGTCACTGACCAACACCTTGCGGCACGCGCGACAAGTTCGAGACGTGACCGTCGACATTGCGGAAGGCCCGGAAGTCATTCGAATTGAGGTGACCGACTTTTCGGAGGGTGCCGGCACCACATCACAACCAGGGCGGGGCCTCGTCGGCATTCGAGAACGAGCGGTGCTCTATGCTGGGTCCGTTGAGGCTGGCCCACACGCGGCAGGTGGCTGGCGCGTGGCGGTGGTCTTGCCCACGGAAGAGGTGTGAGTCCAGATGAGCGATCGCATTAGGGTACTGCTCGTCGATGACCAGGAACTGATTCGCTACGGTCTCCGGCTGGTCATCGATGCGAAACCTGACCTGCAGGTCGTAGGGGAAGCCTCTGACGGAGATGAGGCGGTAGAAGCCGCCGTGCGTCTGCTCCCCGACGTGATTCTCATGGACGTGCGCATGAGAAACATGAACGGGATCGACGCGACGAGAGAAATCATTCGTGTGCGACCACAGAGCCGTGTTCTGGTGCTCACGACCTACGACAATGACGACTTCGCCTTCGGCGCATTACAGGCCGGAGCGGCTGGCTTCCTGTTGAAAAATGCGCACCCTGATGAGCTCACGGCCGCAATCCGCACGGTCTACGCGGGAGATGCCGTGGTGTCGCCTCGCGTGACCGCGAAACTCATCGAGCTCGCGGTGGATCAGCTTGCGGCTCCGACTTCTCCGGCACCGGCCGCGGCAGAGGCTCTGCACGTGCTGAGCGATCGTGAGCGCGAGGTGTTTGCGCTCGTCGCGCAGGGGCTCTCCAACCGAGAGATCGCAGGCGCGCTATTCGTGAGCGAATCGACCGTTAAGGCGCATTTCGGTCGCATTCTTTCCAAGTTGCAGCTGGCGAGTCGGGTACAGGCCGTCGTTCTTGCGTATGAGATTGGCGTCGTCGGGCGATAGCCCGCAGCCACGCTGCGTCGGCAGTCCCCAACCGGCTGACTCCAGAACCCCCACCTGTCAGCTCATGATTTCACCGGCGCACGGGTCAGTTTTGATCAGGTGGTAGTTCACCCGAATCGTATAAGGGTTCATTATGCGGCAGGCCTGTACCCATCAGCCCGCCTGGCGTCAGAGATGGCTGCCGATGTCGAGTGTCGCAACTCACCTGGGGCAACCGAGGCACCAGATTTCGGAATCGGCTCACGGGCACGCGCTCCATAACAAAGCACCTCGGATCTCGGATCCCGGGGTGACATCTCAGCTCTTGCGAGATAGCGTGCAAGTATGAACACCATTCACATCGGCATGTTTCGACTGTTCGGGGCCCTCGCACTTGCCGGCGCAGTCGGTGTGGCTCCCACCGGTGTGTCAGTTCCCGCCATGGCGTCGCCCACGCAGTCGGCAGCAGTCGTGACCGAGTCGCAAAGCCACGGTGACCTGGAGGCCGCGATACTCACGGTGACCTCTGGTTATCCCGCTCACACGTCGTCTTCGGATCTGTTGCCGCCCGACTCTGCTGATCCACTTGAGTGGTGCAAGACCCATGGAGTCGACGATTGCTCTGACATTCGCACTTACTTGGCGTCGATGCCTCGCCCAACACCGTGGGACCAAGACCGTCACGCCGAATTGATTGCACTCTTCCAGAACCACGCATTCGAGGACGAGACCGACGACGAGCTCCAGAAGTCGTCGCTCGTACCCACCTGCCCTCCGGGAACCGTGTTCGTTGAGGCCTACCAATATCGCGTATCAAGCTTCGGCATCCCGCTCAAGGGAGCCTGCAAGGTCATCGGTTCGCCCGACCGCCCCGGCTCGGTCCCTTTGTGGGAAGACGACGAGTTAGACGGACTTTCCGAGCAGGCTTCCTCAGAGGATCTGCCAGAGGAGAAGGAAGTGCATGCTTTCGATATCGCAAAGGAATGCATTGCCACGCTCGGCCTCGACCCGGAAGGCCGCGAAGCCGTGACCATGCAGCACTGCCCGGAGGACGCTATCGGAGGCAGCACACTGGATCCATCTCGATCCATTCCGCGGTACGTCGTTCCCGTGCCTTCCGATTCTCCAATTCTCCTTCATCTGTGTGTGTTGACACATCCGGCGGAAGTCAGCGGATCAGCCGATGCCTGTGACGAGCCCGCGAATGCAGGCGAGGCCAACATTTCCACCGCTTCGCTGATGACTTCACGCAGCCCCGGAGAGCTGGTTGATGGGGACGGCTTGGTTGCATTGAACGGCACGATTCTGGATCCGGAACTTGAGGTTCAAGATGGGCACGCGCATGTGGCATTGCCAGCGCTAGGGCTCGGGGTGCATTATGTGCAGGTTGAGTTCACTGCTGATGGCCTCTCAACGAGCGTTGAAGTGCTCATCGACGCACAGAACCTCTTGACCAGCGAGATTGTGCCGGAGGGCGACCTCCTCACCGATTCAGGCGAACCGCCAGAGCCGTCGGCGGGTGACGCGGCAGTAAACTCCCCCGTGCTGCTGTATTCGCTCACGGGATTGTTCTCGATCGCACTGCTGATCACCCTATGGATGCTCGTCTCAGCGAAGGTCGTCGGGCGCCGGTATTGAGACCAGCACCGCGGTGGATCCGTCGACAGGAGCACGAAGCCGTGAACGACTTCACACTCCCTGCTGCTACCGCTTCCGCTGACACCTCGGGCAGAAGTGCGACGAGCGCCCCGCGAGGGTGATCTTACGGATCGGAGTGTCGCAGCGCGGGCACGGCACCCCGATGCGCCCGTAGGCATTGAGCGAGTGCGCGAAGTACCCGGCCTGCCCGTTCACGTTCACGTATTGCGCGTCGAAGCTCGTGCCACCCTCGGCAAGGGCCTGGGCGAACACCTCGCGGGTCCGCCCGAGCAACTCGCGCGCCTTCCGCACGCTGAGCAGCGATGCCGGAGTTCCAGGGTGCAGCCGCGCCCGCCACAGTGCCTCATCGGCGTAAATATTGCCGATGCCGCTCACTAAGGTCTGATCGAGCAGCGCCACCTTCACCGCGCTGCGACGCGCGCGCAGGCCCTGCACGAACGCAGCATCGTCGAACGCCGGGTCGAGTGGATCGCGCGCAATGTGCAGCGCTTGGCCGGGTATCGCGGCGAGATCCGTGCCGGTTCCGCCGGGCTTTCCGTCTGGGGTCGGCACCAACGTGTCGATCGCAAGCGAGCCAAAGAGACGCTGGTCAGCAAAATCGAGCCGCAGCTCGCCGTGCGTCGGGTGCGAAATCCACAGGTGGATCCGCATAAATCGATCATCGGGTGCCTCGTGCGCGCGCAGCAGCAGCTGACCACTCATACCGAGGTGCGCGAGTAAGGCCTCGCCGGCACCGCCGAGCGGCACCCACAGGAACTTGCCGCGCCGCGCGGGAGCTCCGAGCACCGCCCCGGTGAGGCGTCGCTCAAAGTCGGCGGCGCGAAGGGCACCGGATTCAGCATCGAGGCTGACCCCGTGGCGCCCCACCCCCGCAGCATCCACACCGCCAAGTGGCAGGTGTCGCTTGAGAGCGCGCGGATCCACCACCTCGACCGCGACAACCCGTGCACCGGTGATCGCCGGCGCGAGGCCCGCACGAACCACCTCGACCTCAGGAAGCTCCGGCACGGGTTACTTGCCTGGCTGCTTGCGCTTCTTCTGAGAGGCCGAAGACGCCGGTGTGCCGTTGCCCGCGCGCAACTGCTCAACGGCGTGACGCGCGGCGGCGAGCTCGGCGACCTTCTTGCTCGTGCCGTTCCCCTCGCCGACCACTCCCGCGATCTCGACCCGCGCGGTGTAGCGGCGGTCGTGATCCGGGCCATCGCCGATCGTCTCGTACGGCGGGTGGGGCAGGCCACGGGCGGCCGCCTCCTCTTGCAGCGAGGTCTTCGGGTCGAGCGCGACGGTGAAGCGTTCAGGGTCTGCGAGCAGGGGCTCAATCAGGCCGAGCACGAACGCCGAAGCAACCTCCGTGTTCGTCGAGAGATAGACCGCGCCGATGATTGCCTCGACAGTGTCAGCGAGGATCGAATCCTTCTGCCTACCGCCAGTGCGCTCCTCGCCGACGCCGAGCTTCACCTCAGCACCCAGCCCGATGCTTCGCGCTACCTCGGCGAGCGCGACGCTCGACACGAGTGCCGCCCGACGCTTCGCGAGTTCACCTTCGCTGAGCTCGGGGTAATCGGTGTACAACTTCACCGTGACCGCCTGGCCCAGGATCGCATCGCCCAAAAACTCCAGGCGCTCGTTGTGCGGCGCTCCGCCGTGCTCGTAAGCCCACGAGCGGTGCGTGAGCGCGAGCTCGAGAAGCTCCGGGGTCACGGCTACGTCGAACCGCGCAAGAAAGCCGTCGGGGCCGCCCTCAGGCGAGCCCGACGGCTCAGCTTGCAGCTGCTCGGTGCCGTGCAGAGGTTGATCTGCGTGCACGCGAGGCTGCTTAAACGTCAGCGACCTTGCGGCCCTTGTACTCAAGGAACAACGGGGTGCCGTTTGAATCCTCAACTACGCGAGCGCGGTGCGCCAGGCTGTAGACGGTGCGACCGTTTTCAACGGTCTTGACCAGCTTTGGCGCTTCGGCCTTCCACGCCGAACGGCGGTGGCGGGTGTTCGAGCGCGACATCTTACGCTTGGGAACAGCCATGATGCTCTCTTTCCTACTTGCTTCCAGGATCGGTGTGCCGATCCACGTCATTATTTTCGGCCAGCAAACCGGCCAGCGCCGCCCAACGGGGGTCTAACGGCGCATCGGTCTCGGCTGCAGCTTTGGCATCACGCACCTCACCGGACTCGGGGTCGAGCCCCGCGCAGTCCGGGCGACACACAGGCTGGAACGGAAGTGCAAGCACTACCGCGTCTCGGAGCGGGGGTTCAAGATCCACGTGATCACCGTGAACCCCATACTCGTCGGCCTCCGTAGGAGTATACGCGAAAAGTTCCTGGAATTCGACTTCGAACGGAGCGGTGAACTGCTCAAGGCACCGCCCACACTCCGCGTGCATCGTGGTGAACACGCGAGCCGAGGCCAAAATGCCCTCGTGCACGGATTCAAGCCGCACTTCCAGGTCAAGCGATTCGCCTTCGGGAATCTTCGCTAGCGACTCTCCGAATCCCTCGGGAACGGCGAAAGTGCGCTCGCGCTCGCGCATTTCCCCCGGGCGGTTCATGATGTCGCGAACGTTCTCTTGGTACTGGCGCATGCTACTCACTGCACCAGCCTAACCGCTGACTCCTCGGCGCAGTCTGAACGTGAGACTTCCGTCAGTGTGCGCCAGGCCGGCGGCGAATGAGGTGCGGGCTGCTACTCACATCGAGCTCGACGATACCCAAATAGGCCTTCACGAACTCCGTGAAGGAGGAGAAACCGAGTTCCCGTTCCTGAAACGACGGATCCATGCGCAGCATCTGATTCTTCACGTCGGAGGCCCGCTGCCATTCCTCATCGGTCTTCGTCTCGAGAAGCAGCAGCGCCTTGCGCAGCAGAGGCCCGGGTCGACGCCGATGCGCTGCGTCGGACTTTGCTGCCTCTGGCGCTGGGCGATCCACCACCGGCTGCTCGACCACGTCAGCACTGCCTCTCTCAGCCTCATCGCGCGTTGGAATCTCGGCCTCAACCTCGTCAAGGTCGGAGTCTTCATCGGTGAGCAGCGCGTCGTAGTCGGCGTACTCATCGCACGCACCCGCGAGGATTCGACTCGTGCCTCCAGCCACGCCGATGCCCACGACGTAACGCCCCATACGGCGGGTCTTCTGCACGAGCGGTACGAAATCAGAATCCCCCGCAACGATCACGACGTGCGTGACATCATCGAGCACAAACAGATCTTCCATCGCGTCGACCGCGAGGCGGATATCCGCTCCGTTCTTCCGTCGCACGCTCAGCGGAAACATCTGCACGAGGTCGGCTGCCCTCGCCGTCAGATCGTCACGATACGAGGCGTTGACCGGGTGCGACCAATCTGCGTAGGCGCGGCACACCGCGAGCGCACCGAAAGTTGCCGCGTAGTCGAGCACCGCGTCAATGCTCACGTTCGCGGCACGAAGGCGATCCCGCACCTCAGGGGTCATTGCCTCGCGGCCCGCAGCCCCGGGAAAATCGCGCCGGAACGCCTGGCGGCCATTGATCTGGTCGTAACGCGAGATGACGATGTTGTCGAAATCGAAGTAAACGGCGACCCGCGGTTCGCGCGACATGGCCGCGCCGTAACTGCCGCGCACGCTAGGCGGGGCGTGCCGTAGCGAGGTAGTTCGCGACCGCCTGAGGCACATAGGGCGAGACGTCGCCCCCCAGCGCAGCCACCTGACGCACGAGCGAACTCGAGACGTGCGCGTGACCTGGCTCGGGCAGCAAGAAGATCGTCTCAACACCTGCGAGGCTGCGGTTCATCAGAACCATCGGCGTCTCGTAGGCGACATCGATCTGCGAGCGGATGCCCTTCACGAGCACGGTCGCTCCCACCTCGGTGCAGTAATCAACGAGGAGCCCCACCGACCACGATGCCACCGTGATCTTGCCCGCGGGCATCGCGGGATCGTCATCAATCGCTTTCTGAATCAGGTTCATGCGCTCCGAGATTGGCAGCATTGCGTTCTTGCCGGGGTTGTGTACCACCAGCACGTGCACCTGATCGAAGATCGCGGTGGCTCGACGAATCACGTCGAGATGCCCGAGGGTTACAGGGTCAAACGAACCGGGCACAACCGCGATACTGCTCATACGATAAGCCTACGGGGTGCGCCCCGGGGAAGCCCGAAAATCACCGAAGATGTCTGCTCTACGACTTCGCCAGATTGTCGAGCGCTCGCAAATCGGCCTCCCGCTCGAGTGTCTCCCGCAGCAATGGCGCGGTTTCCAGGTGTGGATCGCGTCGCAGCAGCTCCGCTGCCACCTCCCGCGCGTGCACAATCAGCTCGCCGTGCTCGGCCACGCGCAAGAGCTTCAACGTTGATCGCCCGCCTGACTGCGCCGTTCCCAGGATATCGCCCTCGCGGCGCAGCTCGAGGTCGATCTCGGCCAACGCGAACCCATCGGTGCTGGCTGCGACCGCGGCAATCCGCTCGCGCGCGTGGCTCGCCTCCTCCGCACCAGTGAGCAGCAGGCACAGACCCGGGTGCTCACCGCGACCCACACGACCGCGCAGCTGATGCAACTGCGACACCCCGAACCGATCGGCGTCGCGCACAATCATCGTCGAGGCGTTCGGCACGTTCACCCCCACCTCGATCACGGTGGTAGCGACAAGCACGTCGACCTCGCCGGCCGCGAAGGCCCGCATCACCCGGTCCTTCTCGTCCGCTTTCATCGCACCGGTCAGTGCGGCGAGGCGCAGTCCCGCGAAGTCGGGTCGCGCGGCAAGCTCTTGCAGGGTCTGTTCCACGCTTGCGAGGGTCTTTGGGTCGGGGGCGGATCGCGATCCACCCCCAGAATCTGACTCTGACGCGAAATCAGCATCACCCTCTTCGCGTGTGCCCGCGGCGATCGCCGGACACACAACGTAGACCTGCCGCCCCTTGGCCACCTCCTCAGTGGCGCGCACCCAGGCGCGCTCCGCCCATCCGGGTTTCTCGAACACAGGCACCACGAAGGTCTCGATGGGTTGACGACCCGGGGGCAGGTCGCGCATGGTGGAGGTCTCGAGGTCGCCGAAAGCGGTGAGCGCGACCGTGCGCGGGATTGGGGTGGCCGTCATCGCAAGCACGTGCGGCTCGTTGCCCTTCTGACGCAGCGCCTCGCGCTGCTCGACCCCGAACCGGTGCTGCTCGTCGATTACCGCGAGCCCGAGATCGTAGAAGCTGACGTGCTCACTGATAAGTGCATGTGTGCCGACCACGATGCGGGCCGACCCGCTCGCGATCGCCAGGAGCGCCTTGCGCCGCTCGGCGACGGGCATCTTGCTCGTGAGGAGAACAGGGTGCAGCCGCTCGGTGAGCGCGGGACCGAGCGCCTCAGTGACACTGCGAAAGTGCTGGCCGGCAAGCACTTCGGTGGGGGCGAGCATCGCACTCTGGCCATCGCCCTCGGCGACCTGCAGCATGGCTCGGAGCGCCACGATGGTCTTGCCCGAGCCCACCTCGCCCTGCAGTAACCGGTGCATCGGGTGTGGGCGCGCGAGCTCGCGTGAGATCACCTCGCCCGACTCACGCTGCCCGGCGGTGAGTGCGAACGGCAGTCCGGCATCGAACATATCGAGCAGTCCGCCGGAGATCCTGGGGCGGCTCGTGCTCGGAGCCTCGCCGAGCCTTCTCCTGCGGTCAAGCAGCCCGAGCTGCAAGTCAAACGCCTCGCGAAACCGCATACTGTCTCGCGCCAATTTCCAGTCTGCAGGCCGTTCTGGGCGGTGAATCAGTTCAAGCGCCACGCCCAACTTGATGGCGGCGCCTGCCTCGCGCACCTCGGGGGGCAGCGGATCCGCCACCGTGAGTTGTGGGTCGAGCGCATCGAGCGCCATCTCGACCGCCTTCTGGATCACCCAGCTCGCAACCTTCGCCGAAGCCGGGTAGATGGGCACCGGGCGCTCGGCGAAGGCACGGGCCGCGGCTTCGTCAAACTTGTCGGTTTTCGCCTCCAGTTGCCCCGGTTCTTCGCCAGGAAAGCCATTCGCCACAGCCTCCTCACGATCAGCAAAGAGCTGGTAATCGGGGTGCTGCAGTTGCAACTGACCCATGTACTCGCTGACCTTGCCGGCGAAGATGCCGCGCACTCCAGCGTGTAGGTCGGCAGCTCGCCACGGCTGGTTGAAGAAGGTGAGTTGCAGCGTACCCACACCATCAGTAATGCGCACCTCGAGCAGGCTACCGCCGCGGCGCTGCATCGAGCGCTGGCGCACATCGAGCACCTGCGCCAGCACCGTAATGTGTTCGCCGACAGGGAGGCCCACGAGCGGGGTCAACTCTCCGCGGTTGGAGTATCGGCGCGGAAAATGCCAGAGCAGGTCGCGCACCGTCTGCATCTCGAAGGCCTTCTCCAGGCCCTTCGCAGTGCGCCCGCCGACGACACCATCGAGGCGCGTGTCGAGGGTGATGGTGCTCATGCACCCAGGCTAGCGCCTGGCGCCCACACGATCGCCAGGACCCCCAGGACCGCCAGGACCGCCGCTATGACCACCCTAAACACGATCGCAGAGATCGCCCCGATGACCACGATCACCCAGTCGGTACACTTTGCAGCCTGCCCATTCTCCTCCGGGTAGCCTAGAAAGATGCTTTGGAAGCGGTATCGGTGGATCTCCTTGCTAGCGCTTCCGCTGGGGGCTGTGGTTGGGGTGGTTTTCATGTTCAGCACCACCCTGCTGTCGGGTGCTCCAGTCAACCCGATGCGTTACCTCCCCACATTAGTATTGGGTTCACTCTTCGGAGGGGCTGCAGCGACCATGGCCACACTCGGCGGTTTTCTCTGTTTGCGCCGATGGGACCGAAACCTGCAGGAGCATCCCAGCCAACGAGTGTGGCTCGGCTCCATCGGCTCCGCAATAGGAACGCTCGTGTGCTTTGGTTTGCTTGGCCTGTACTTTGCGATTGATTCGAGAAGCACGAGCGTGCTGATGTTGTTCGTTCCGATTGGGCTGATCGCAGGCGCGTGTGCGGGTGTTCTCGCGGGTGTCGCGGTCAGCCTCGCGGAACGCGCGGCCGGAGAGGCACAGCAGCGTCATTCGGCGTGAGCCGACATCGTGGCCGATACCCTGAGTACGTGACCAGAATTATCGCGGGCGTGGCCGGGTCTATACGACTCGAAGTGCCAAAGTCGGGCACGCGCCCCACCACCGACCGGGTGCGCGAGGCGATCTTCTCTACCCTGGGGTCGTGGGGTCTCGAAAGTGGATCCCGCGTGCTCGACCTCTACGCAGGTTCGGGCGCCCTCGGGCTCGAGGCGGCGAGTCGCGGCGCCAGCGAGGTCGTCCTCGTTGAGAAGCACCCCCAGTCCGCCCAGGTGGCGGCGCGAAACGCGAAGACAATATCTGCGTCGTTCTCTCAGGGGCAAGCACCCCGAGTGACGGTCGCGCGCCAGTCAGTGCAGGGGTTCCTCGATGGCGCGGATCCAGTGGTGAAATGGGACGTCGTGATGCTGGATCCGCCCTACGATCTGGGGGAAACGGAGCTGAGCGCGAATCTGTCTGCCATCGTGCCACTCCTCGCCGAAGACTCCGTCGTTCTCGTGGAACGAAGCAGTCGCTCCCCTGAACCCACCTGGCCTTCAGGACTCGTCCGCATCAAGGAGAAGCGTTACGGCGAGACCGCTCTGTGGTGGGCAGAACTCGCATAGTGAAAACGCATCGCGTTTTGCGAGTTCTGCCGCCGAAAGGCGGCTCGCATAGTGAAAACGCATCGCGTTTTGCGAGTTCTGCCGCTCCAACTCATCCACCGGCCACATCATTCACGCTCGAGTGGACGACCGTGCAGGGTTCCGGCCTTCCGAAGCCCGCACGGGCGTCATCCTCAAACCACCGACCCCGCCGATCACGCTCCGGTGGACATCCTCGCAGGGTTCCGAGCGCCTGAAGCCTGCGCGAGCGTCCGCCGGAATGACTCAAGCTTCGGCGAGGGTCAACGTCACCCCCATGACCGCTCCGGTCCCCCCTCAGGTGGACATTCGCGCAGGGTTTCGAACCACCGAAGCCTGCGCGAGCGTCCACTCGACGACCACGCTCGGCCGCGAGAACGCGAAACCGGCCCGCGCCTGCCGAAGCTGACGGGGCCGGTTCACGCACAGGTCACACGACAACTGCGAAGCGTGCGACGCGTGCGACCTGTGCGACGCGACAGAAACTAGCGCGGCAACAGGGTGTACTTCGTAGAAAGGAACTCGTGGATCCCTTCGAAGCCGCCCTCACGGCCAAGGCCCGACTGCTTGATGCCTCCGAAGGGGGCAGCAGCGTTTGACACGATACCGGTGTTCAGGCCCATCATGCCGGTTTCGAGCTTCTCGATCATGCGGTGGCCGCGGTGGATGTTCTCGGTGAACACGTAGCTGACCAGACCGTACTCGGTGTTGTTCGCGATTTCGACCGCTTCGTCTTCGGTCGAGAAACGGATGATGCCGAGTACCGGCCCGAAGATCTCTTCGCGCATGATTGCCGACTGTGGGCTGAGGTTGTCGATAACTGTGGGCTGGAAGAAGTGGCCCGGCCCATCGATTGACTCGCCGCCGGTGACAATGGTGGCGCCGGTTTCGACTGCGTCAGCGACAAGGCGCGCGGTGTTGGACACGGCCTTGTCATCGACGAGTGCACCGATGTCATTGCCCTCTTCGGCGCCGCGACCGATAGTCATCTGCGCGACGCGCTCGCCAACGCGACGAGCGAACTCATCGGCAACGGACTCGTGCACAATGATGCGGTTCGCCGCAGTACATGCCTGCCCGATGTTGCGGAACTTCGCGAGCAGCGCACCCTCGACCGCACGATCAAGATCGGCGTCTTCGAACACGACGAACGGGGCGTTGCCGCCGAGCTCCATCGAGGTGCGCAGCACGTTCTGCGCAGCAGCTTCAAGCAGCTTCACGCCGACAGGAGTGGAGCCCGTGAACGAGAGCTTGCGCAACCGGGTGTCGCTGAGCAGCGCGCTCGACTGAGCGCTCGACTTCGAGGTCGGTACTACGTTCACCACGCCGGCGGGCAGACCCGCCTCTTCGAGCAACTGCGCGAAGAAAATCGTGGTGAGCGGCGTGAGAGCTGCGGGCTTGATCACGACGGTGCAACCAGCGGCGAGCGCCGGAGCGATCTTCCGCGTAGCCATTGCGAGCGGGAAGTTCCAGGGGGTGATGAAGTAGGTCGGACCCACAGGAATGTGCGAGACGACCATGTGGCCGGTGCCCTCGGGGTTCTCGCGGTAGTCGCCGCGCACGCGGACGGCCTCCTCTGAGAACCAACGGAGGAACTCGCCGCCATAGTTCACCTCGCCACGCGCCTCGGCGATGGGCTTGCCCATCTCCATGCTCATGAGCAGCGCGAAGTCTTCCTTGCGCTCCATGAGCAGATCGAAGGCGCGACGCAAGATGTTCGAGCGCTCACGCGACGGGGTTGCGGCCCAGGCATCCTGAGCCGCGACGGCTGCGTCGAGAGCGCGCACAGCATCCTCGACCGTTGCGTCGGCGATCTCCTTGATGGTCTCGCCGGTAGCCGGATCCTGCACCCCGAAGGTTGCCCCGGTGGCTGAGGGCTGCCAGGTGCCGCCGATGCCGAGACCCGACTGCACGCGGTCCAGTAGTTCTTTCTCGTTGGGCTTCAATGCCATGATGCGTTTCCTTTCGTGAGCGGGGCTCGAACGTTCGCCGTTCGAGCCCCGCATTTCAGTAGATCAGAGGTGGATCAGGCCGAGGCCTTGAGCGCATCTGCGACGACCTGCAGGCCCTCGCGCAGAAGCTCGTCACCGATCGACAACGGAGGCAGGAAGCGGATCACGTTGCCGTAGGTGCCGCAGGTGAGGAGGATCACGCCATGCTCCCCGGCAAACTTGGCGATCGCACCGGTCAGCGCCGCGTTGGGCTTGTTGCTGCCCGACTCGACGAGCTCAACCGCCTTCATCGCGCCGCGACCGCGGATGTCTCCGATCCGATCGTCACTCTTCTGCAGCTCAGTGAAGAACTCATCGATGATCGCGCCGATCTCGCGAGCACGCTCCGCAAGGTTCTCGGCCTGGTAGGTTTCGATCGTCGCGAGCGCAGCCGCACACGCAATGGGGCTGCCTGCGTAGGTGCCCCCGAGGCCACCGGCATGAGCGGAGTCCATGATCTCGGCTCGACCGGTGACGGCCGACAGAGGCAGTCCACCCGCGATGCCCTTTGCAGTGGTCACGAGGTCTGCGACAACACCCTCGTGATTCGCGGCGAAGAGATCGCCGGTACGAGCGAACCCGGTCTGCACTTCGTCAAGGATGAAGACGACGTTGTTCTGGGTTGCCCACTCGCTCAGCGCGGGAAGGAAGCCTTCCGCCGGAGCGATGAACCCGCCCTCGCCCTGGATGGGCTCAATGATGATCGCGGCAAGGTTCGATGCACCGATCTGCTTTTCGATCTGGGTCAGCGCAATCTCGGCAGCCTCAGCACCCGACAAACCGTCACGGAACGGGTACGACGCGGGAACACGGTATACCTCGGGTGCGAACGGACCGAAGCCATCCTTGTACGGGATGTTCTTGGCGGTCATGCCCATGGTGAGGTTCGTGCGCCCGTGGTAAGCATGGTCGAATACGACGACGGCGTTGCGCTTGGTGTAGTGGCGAGCGATCTTGATCGCGTTCTCGACGGCCTCAGCACCCGAGTTGAACAGTGCGGAACGCTTCTCGTGATCACCGGGGATGATCTCGTTGAGCTTCTCGGCAACCGCGACGTATCCCTCGTACGGGGTGACGGTGAAGCATGTGTGGGTGAACTGCTGCACTTGGTTCACAACTGCTTCGACGACCGCGGGAGCAGAGTTGCCGACACCGGTGACCGCGATGCCAGAACCCAAATCGATGAGTGAGTTGCCATCGGCATCGACCATCACGCCGCCGCCAGCAGCCACGATGGAGACGGGAAGCGCCACGCCTACGCCTGAAGCAACGGCCGCGTTCTTGCGCGCCATAAGCTCCTGCGACTTAGGGCCGGGGATAGCGGTGACAAGCTTGCGCTCCTGGGGCAGCGAGGGGCCGCCGTGAAGTGTGACATCTGACATCGAAACTTCTCCTTCTGTGCTTGCGCTGCCGGAGCAGTCGCGATGATTCGATCCTCAGCAACGACGCCGGTGATCCTGCACTCAGCATAGGCTCGCATTGATCACCCACAATTTGCCACTATGGTGATTCGAATGAGATAGTTTCGCCAATGTGGCAAACTCCGTGCTGTTGCGAATCATCCCCGAGGAGGCACTCATGAACATCCCCGCCCTCCCCGTGCACCCCGCGATCGAACTGGGAACCCTGATCCGGCAGTACCCGCTCGGCCTGGTGCTGATTGCCGGCAGTTCTGAGGAGGGGCCTGAGACGACGGCTGGACTCCCGGTGCAGTGGGTGCATGGCAGCGACATTCTCGATCCCACTCCGTTTCTCACCCCGCGAACGGTTCTCCTCACGACCGGAACGCAGTTCTCCGCGAACCTTACAGGGGAGGCCGCGACCGCCTACGTGGAGCGATTGCTCTCAGCTGGAGTGACAGCGCTTGGCTTCGGGGTCGGGATCGTCTGGGAGCGCACCCCGCCCCTTCTCATAGAAGCATGCGAGAAACTGCGGCTCCCCCTCTTTCGCGTCCCCTACGAGACTCCGTTCATCGCCATCGTGCAGACAGCGGCCAGGCTCCTCGATGCCCAGTCGCACGCTCGAGACGCCTGGGCTCTCGAGTCGCAGCGCGCAGTGGCAAGCGCGGCGCTGCAGCGCGACGGCATCGCCGCTGCGGTGCGCGAGGCCGCCTCGCGCCTGGGCAGGTGGGTCGCTATTGCCGACCGCACCGGCAGGCTGATCGACTTCGCCCCGCGCACCGAGCGCAACCCCACCCAGGCCGAGTGGATCCGCCGCGAGTCGCGCGAGCTCATCGAACGCGGCACTCGCGCCAGCCGGGTGAGAAGCATGGCAGATGAATCGATCCACTTGCAAACGCTCGGCCGCAGCGGCCACCTGCTGGGCGTACTGGTGACCCCATCGAGCACGACTCCCGATCATGCCGAGCGCACCCTCATCGGACTCGTGGCCTCACTCGCGACGGTGCAACTGGAGCATCGCACCGGGCTCGGTGAGGCCGAAGTTGCGCTGAGATCGGCCGTAGTACAACTGCTACTCGCGGGCGAGACCGAGCTCGCCGAACGGGTCGCCCGCGGAGTACTCTCGCGTCTCCCCCGCGGCCGAGTGGCGGCGGTGCGTATCGACCGCGTTGCCGACTTCGGTGCGACGCTCACCGAGGACCTCCGCTCACTCGCCGGCAGCAGCGCGGGGCTCCTCACCGCACCCTTCGGCGCGGGCGCAGTACTCATCTGCGACGCGACGCTCGTCGCGTCCGTGCGACGCGTGCTGGTGGATCACCACGTGCCCGCTGGTGTGAGCGCTCGCGGGTCGCTCGACGACCTGGCCGAACTCATCGAGCAGGCTGAACTTGCCCTTGAACGCGCGACGGCGCCAGGCCGAGCGAGCGATACCGCGCCAGGCCCAGTCGACTACCAACCAAGCATGCACGCGGGGCTCTTCGACCTACTCGCGGCTGAGCCGGAGGCGCGGCGACGCGCACTCGGGCTTCTGGCCCCGCTCCGCCAGCACGACCAGCGGCACGGTGACGCGATCGCGCACAGTCTCGAGGTATGGCTCGCTCACCACGGTCAAACCAGCCCCGCCGCCGCCGCGTTGGGGGTGCACCGGCACACGCTGCGCACGCGCATTCAGACCGCCGCAAGTTTGGTAGAGCGCGATCTAGACGACCCGGGAACCCGAGCAGAGCTCTGGGCCGCGCTGCGGTTCGCCGCGGGTTCCTGAACCATCACCACACACACAAACACACACGCACCGACACCGACACCGACACCGCATGCTGGCAGCCCAGTCGCGGCATCACGACCCTCGGTGGGCACTAGTGGTTCCCTCCCGAGTGACGAAAGAGCAACTAGTGCCCATCCGCGAGCAGTGGTGCTTCGATTACATAGGGGTCCCACCCGCGCGGCTCATACGGCGATCCGCCCACGAGAAGTCGACCGCCGGCGTGCGTCTTAACCACCTCACCGATCACACGAAACCCCTCAGGAATCTCTGTGGCCGCCACGGCCGGGAACGTGGCAAGAAGCCCGTGATCCTCGCCACCCGTGAGCATCGCTTCCAGAGACACGACCTCACCGCGCTGCAGGCCGAAGTGCGCGGCGAGCAGGTCCGGGTCAAGCGCCAGGTTGACCCCACTCGCGCGAGCGAGCCTGGCCGCGTCGAGCGACAACCCGTCTGACACGTCGAGCATCGCGGTCGCACCCGCTTCGGCGGCAGCCATTCCCAGGTGGATCGGCGGACTTGGAGCGAGGTGCGCAGCCAGCGCAGCGGGGTGCTCAGATTTCAGCGCTGCAAGCTCCGGGCTGAGACCAGCGGCAGCACCACGATTCTCGGTCAGCGCCGACTTGTTGGCCGCAGATTCTTTGCGGCGCACTGGTTCGCTCAATGCTGATGCTTCAAGCCCGAACAGCGCGGCGAGACCGATTCCCGAAAGGCCCAGATCGCCCGCATACGCCACCACGTCGCCGGGACGCGCGCCGGAACGTAGCACCGGGCTGCGACCCTCCAGATCACCGAGCGCAGTGATCGCCGCGGTTAACACTGGAGCGCGGCCCAGGTCGCCGCCTACGACTCCGCAGCCCGGGGCGAGTTTCGCGCACGCAGCGTCAAGGCCCTTCGCGATCTCGGTGAGCAGCAGGATGGGAGTATCGCGAGGGCATGCCAAGGCAACGGTCAGGGCCGTTGGTCGCGCACCCATTGCGGCGACGTCAGACAGGTTAGTTGCGGCAAGTTTCCAGCCGAGATCATAGCCGGGGTGCCACGCGAGCCGGAAGTCGGGGCCCTCGATCATCGTGTCGGTCGTGACCACGGTATCGCCCCGACTCGTGAGCACCGCCGCGTCGTCTCCGGGACCCAACGCCGCTGCCCGGGCCGGGCGTAATTGAGCAAGGATCGCAGCGAGGGCCCCCGACTCGCGGGCCTCACCCACGGTTTGGCCGAGATCCACTGTCTGCTGCGTACCCATGCCCACAAACCTACCGCCGCCGGTGCAAACGCCGCGCCCAGGTAGTCGACGGTAAGCTGGCAACGTGTCGATTCGCGTACGTGCCCTCGCTCTCGGAGCTGCCACAGTGACCCTGGCCGGCACACTCACAGGCTGCTCGGGCATCGTGCCGATGGATCCGGCGCCCGACGCAAACAACCCCGCCTGCGCCGACGTCATCGTACGCCTTCCCGACACAGTGGCCGACCTCGAGCGCCGCACCACAAACGCTCAATCCACTGGCGCCTGGGGAGACCCCGCCGGCGTGCTGCTCTATTGCGGCATCGAGCCGACAGGCCCCACCACCGACGACTGCGTCAACGTCAGCGGTGTCGACTGGGTGATCAACCGTGACAACGCTCCGCTATACAAATTTGAGGCCTACGGTCGAAGCCCGGGTCTCGCCGTGATCGTCGACTCAGAGAAGGCGAGCGGCACAGAAACGGTTGTAGACCTCGGCGCTGTCGCGAGACTGCTCCCCCAGACTCGGCAGTGCACGAGTCTCGTCGACACCCTCAACTTCGACTAACTAACGCGTGCGCCGTTCGAGTGCGAGTTCGATGAGTTCGGTGATCAGTGCCGTGTATCCCATGCCTGATTCCTCCCACAGCCGTGGGTACATCGAGATGGGTGTGAAACCGGGCAGTGTATTGATCTCGTTCAGCACCGGCCCTGTGCCGGTCAAGAAGAAGTCGATGCGCGCGAGTCCCGCGCACTGGGTCACCTCGAATGCGAGTACCGCGGCTTCGCGGATCGCGTGAAACTCCCCGTCGGTTACCTGTGCGGGCAGTGCGAGCTCGATGCCAGCGGCCCCCAGGTACTTCGCCTCGTAGTCGTAGAAGTCGCGACCGGTGAAGACGATCTCCCCGATCACTGCACTCGTACGAGGTAGCGCACCCTCACGACCCTGTAGCACCCCGATCTCTACCTCGCGTCCCACAACACCGGATTCGACGAGCACCACGCGGTCTTCCGCGAAGGCGGTTTCGAGTGCGGCACCCAAACCACCCGGCTCGGTCACTCGACTCACACCGACGCTCGAACCGGCCCGGTTCGGCTTCACAAAGAGCGGGTAGGTCAGACCGTCGGCGAGACTATCAACGAGGTACGGGTCGCGTTCGAGCTGCTCGCGCGAAACCATGCGCCACGGCGCCACCGAGATGCCGGCATCTGCAAGCACGGTCTTCACCGCGTGCTTGTCCATGCACAAGGCTGAACCCAGCACCCCGCTTCCCACGTAGGGCAGATCAACGAGTTCGAGCATCCCCTGCACGGTACCGTCTTCGCCGAACGTTCCGTGCAGCATGGGCAGCACCACGTCTACGTGCCCGAGCGAACGAAGCTGTCCGTCTTGTTCAATGACCGTGAGCGTGCGCGTCTCGGTCGATGCGGGCCACAGCACTCGGGTGCCGTTCTCGGGAACCTCGGGCAGCGCGCCAGCCTCAAGCCGGTAGCTCGACAGTTCTTCCTCGTCGAGGAGCACGGTTGCCCCGCGTTTGGAGATCCCGACCGGAATCACGTCAAAGCGAGAACGATCGATGGATCGCAATACCCCTGCTGCGGTGACACAGCTGATCTCGTGCTCGCTCGATCGACCGCCAAAGAGCAACACGACGGTGCGCTTTTCGGGCCACAGGTTTTCTGCGCTCACGCGGGGGTTCCCTTCAGTCGGTCGACGAATCGGCGCCAAGCGCCCGGCTTCTCGCCACTCAGGCTGAGCTCGGGCTTGGGCACGTCATCTTCGGTGGCCAGGTGCGGCCCCAAATCTTTCGGCGCCATGGTGCCCTCAAGCACCATTTGCACCTGCTCAACAATTGGCATCGGCACTCCTCGTTCGTGCGCGAGCTCAAGCACCGACGCCACTGACGTGATTCCCTCAGCGGTCTGCTGCATTTGCTGTTTGGTCTCTTCAAGGGAGAACCCCTGCCCGATCAGTCGCCCTGCGGTGTTGTTGCGCGAGAGTGGCGACTGGCAGGTTGCGATGAGGTCGCCGAGGCCGGCGAGCCCCGCCAGAGTACTCGGGTCCGCACCCGACGCCACCGCGAATTCCGTCATCTCGGCGAGACCTCGGGTAATGATCGCGGCCTTTGTGTTTTCGCCGTAACCGACTCCGTCAACAATGCCGATGGCGAGCGCAATGAGATTCTTCAGCACACCGCCGAGCTCGGTGCCAACTACATCGGTATTGACGTATGTGCGAAAGTACTTGGCTGAACACGCAGTCGCAATCTCAAGCGCGACTTCGAGGGAGCCGCTCGAAGCCACCGCACCCGTGGGCTGCTCCTTAGCGATTTCCAGGGCAATATTCGGCCCCGAGAGCACCCCGATACGTTCAGGACCGATATCAAGAGTGTCGGCAATCACTTCAGACATGCGCATCGTCGTGGATCGCTCCACCCCTTTTACGAGGCTCACGAGCACGCTCCCGCGCTCAAGATGAGGCTCGATCTCGCGAAGATTCTCGCGCAGTGTCTGGCTCGGCACGGCCAGAAAGACAAGCTTCGCGCCGCTCAGAGCCTGATCCACCGCGCTCGTCGATTTCAGCGACTTCGGGAGATTGATGCCCGGCAGGTACTGCGAGTTCCGTTTCGCTACCTGAATCTCCTGCGCTTGCTCGGGCCTTCGGGCCCATACGGTGACATCGCAGCCCGCGTCTGCGAGCACCTTCGCGAAGGTAGTTCCCCAGCTGCCGGCCCCAATCACGGCAACTTTGCGTCCGCGATTGCGCCGCAGGTTCGCGGTGACGATGTCGATGGGACGGGTCGTCAAAAGCGCCCCGTTTCGCTCTGCTGGTGCTTGCCCGGATCCCATCGCTCTGCCGGTGGATCCTCACCGCGAAGCCCCGACAACAGTCGGGTGATCTCGGTCATCAGCACCTCGGTAGCCTCGGTGACGGTTTTCTGGTCGATCCCCCGACCCTGAAACCGTGACAAATCAAGGGGTTCACCGACCGCGATGTGAATGGTCTTTCGAGGGATGGGATGGATCCGCTTCCCGTATCTCGGCATCAGCTCCTGCGTGCCCCAGTGCGCCATAGGAATCACTGGAATGCCTGATTCGAGGGCCAGACGAATCGCGCCGGTCTTACCGCGCATCGGCCAAAGTTCTGGATCGCGAGTGAGTGAGCCTTCCGGATAGACAATGACCCCGGAGTTATTGCGGATCAGCTCCCCGGCCGCTCCCAGCGCATTCGCCCCCGCGGGCCCCACCCGCTCAACTGGCACCTGACCGGTGGATTTGAATACCCACCCGATGAGCGGATTGCGAAACAGACTCGCCTTCGCCATGAACCGAGGGAGCCGACCGAGGTGCCAGACACCCGCACCGACCGCGATCGGATCGATCTCGCTGTAATGGTTCGGCGAAAGGATGAAAGGCCCAGTGGTCGGCAGCTTCGAATCGGGCGTAAACCGATACCGCACCATGCACGACCATGCGGGCAGGATGAGCGACGCGAGCAGCCAGAACATGCTGGGCCGCCGTTTCTCGGCAGAGGATCGGCTTCGAAATTTTACGGTGTCACGCATAGTCTCATCTTCCCAGAGTCTGCGTGCATGAACGCGCGAACTCAGCTTTCGAATACGAAATCGGCGCCCAGGAGGCGCAACTTTTCAATGAAGTTCTCGTATCCACGCGAGATGATGCCAATGTTCGTTACCTTGCTCTGACCCTCCGCCGTGAGCGCTGCGATGAGGTGGCTGAACCCGCCGCGCAGATCTGGCACCTCAATGTCGGCGCCGTGCAGCGGCGTGGGGCCCGTGATAACTGCGGCCTGCTCGAACTCGCGACGCAGCACTCGACGGTCCTCGTGCGCGAGGCCGTCGGGGTACACCACGATGTTGGCACCCATCGAATTGAGCGCGTCGGTGAAACCGAAACGGTTCTCGTAGACAGTCTCGTGGATCGTCGAGACCCCCTCGGCCTGCGTGAGCGCGACGACCAGCGGCTGCTGCCAGTCGGTCATGAATCCCGGATGAACATCGGTCTCAATGGTTACGGGCTTTAAGGTGCCGCCCGGATGCCAGAAGCGAATACCGTCGTCTTGCACATCAAACGCACCGCCCACCTTGCGGAAGACGTTGAGGAAGGTCATCATTTCTTCCTGTTCGACGCCGCCCACGAAGATGTCACCCTTGGTGGCCAGGGCGGCAGCTGCCCAGCTCGCGGCTTCGTTCCGGTCGAAGATCGCGCGGTGGGTGTAGCCCTGCAGCTCCTTGACCCCCTCGATGAAAATCACACGGTTGGGCTCCATCGTGATGATGGCGCCCATCTTCTGCAGGATGCAGATCAGGTCAACAATTTCGGGCTCGATAGCGGCATTTCGAAGCTCTGTCTGACCCTCGGCCAGGACAGCGGTCAACAGCACCTGCTCGGTCGCGCCGACCGATGGATAGGGCAGCTCGATGTTCGCTCCCTTGAGCCCACCAGGGGCTGTCAAGCTGATCCCGCTCGGCAGCTTCTCGATGACCGCGCCAAACTGACGCAGTGCGTCGAGGTGGAAGTCGATCGGACGGTCACCAATGCGGCAGCCACCCAGATCGGGAATGAAAGCCTTGCCCAGGCGATGCAGAAGCGGCCCGCAGAAGAGGATCGGGATGCGAGATGAGCCCGCGTGCGCGTCAATGTCGGCGTGATGCGCCTGTTCGACGTGCGAGGGATCGAGGCGCCATTCACCCGGATCGTCGCCGCGGGTAATCAGTACGCCGTGCAGGGCGAGTAGGCCGGCGACCACGCGCACGTCCGAGATGTTCGGTACGTTGCGCAGCACGCTGGCTGACTTACCGAGCAGCGCCGCAACCATCGCCTTAGTCGCGAGATTCTTGGCGCCGCGTACCTCAATGTGGCCGACCAGCGGCCGACCGCCGTTAATGATGATTTCGTCGGAGGTCAGGCCCACTCGGGCACCGGCCTTCCGCGCGTCCCTCTTCAGGCCCGCTTGCTCGTCATCGTGGGTATGTGCACTGTCTTCGATGGTCTCGCCGCCGTTCATTCGAAATTAGGCCGTCTGTACCGGAAGCGTGGTGGGCATCCACGAGGGACGCTTCGCCTCAAAATCGGTGATGGCCTGCTCGTCACGCAGGGTCAACGAAATATCGTCAAGCCCTTCGATCAGCCGCCACCGAGTGTAGTCGTCGATCTGGAAAGGAACCGTGAGATCACCGGCTGTCACTGTCCGTGCTTCCAGGTTCATCGTTACCGGCGCGCCTGGATGGGCATCAAGAAACTCCCAGATTTTCTGCACATCGGTCTCTTCGACCTGCGCGGCAAGGAAACCCTGTTTCCCGGAATTCCCACGAAAAATGTCAGCGAACTTCGGCGAAATGACGGCCTTGAACCCGTAATCGCGCAGCGCCCAGACGGCATGCTCGCGTGAAGAACCCGTGCCAAAATCTGCCCCCGCAACGAGTACTTGGGCACCCGAATACTCGGGCCGGTTCAACACGAAATCGGGGTCTTGACGCCAATGGTAGAACAGCGCGTCTTCAAACCCGGTCTTGGTGACCCGCTTCAGGAACTCTGCCGGAATAATCTGATCAGTGTCGACATTCGAGCGCTTCAGCGGAACAGCAACGCCGGTCATCGTCGTGAATTTCTCCATGATTACGCCCCTACCTTGTCATGCGTGATGCCGCGTGCTTCGTCGGCCTGCAGATCCCACGGGCTGGAGAGCGTGCCGCGGATTGCGGTGGCCGCTGCGACGAGCGGAGACACCAGATGCGTTCGCCCGCCTTTACCCTGGCGCCCTTCAAAATTACGGTTCGAGGTCGACGCGCAACGCTCTCCAGGTGCCAATTGATCAGGGTTCATTCCGAGACACATCGAGCACCCGGCGAATCGCCACTCGCCGCCAAACTCTTCGACGATCTTGTCGATTCCCTCGGCTTCGGCTTCCAGCCGCACGCGCGCAGAGCCAGGCACGACCATCAAACGCACGCCGTCGGCTTTCTGCTTCCCCTTGATGAGCCCCGCGAACTCTCTCAGATCGTCGAGACGACTGTTCGTGCACGAGCCCATGAAGACCGCGTCAACGGCGATGTCTTTCATGGGAGTGCCAGCGTCCAGATCCATGTACTCGAGGGCACGCTCGGCCGCTGCGCGCTGGTTCGGATCGACGATCTCTGCAGGGTCAGGCACCCGGTCGCTCAGCAGCACGCCCTGCCCGGGATTCGTTCCCCACGTTACAAACGGCTCGAGCTCGTGTGCGTCAATGAAGACCTCGGCATCGAAGACCGCACCCTCATCGGTGGGCAATGTCTTCCAATACTGCACCGCCGCATCCCAGTCAGCACCCTTCGGAGCGTGTGGGCGGCCCTCGAGGTACGCGAAGGTTGTTTCGTCAGGAGCGATCATGCCAGCGCGCGCGCCTGCCTCAATCGACATGTTACAGATCGTCATCCGGCCGTCCATCGACAGGTTTCGAATCGCAGATCCGCGATACTCGAGCACGTACCCCTGGCCGCCACCGGTGCCGATCTTCGCAATCACCGCGAGAATAATATCTTTCGCAGTCACTCCGGGGCGCAAGTCACCTTCGACGGTGATTGCCATTGTTTTGAACGGCTTCAGTGGCAGCGTTTGGGTTGCCATCACGTGCTCGACCTCGCTCGTTCCGATGCCAAACGCCAGCGCGCCAAACGCGCCGTGAGTAGAAGTGTGGCTGTCGCCGCAGACGACGGTGATTCCGGGCATCGTCAGGCCGAGCTGGGGCCCGACGACGTGCACGATGCCTTGCTCTTTGTCTCCAAGCGGATGAGCCCGAACGCCAAACTCCGCGACGTTCTGTCGCAGCGTTTCGATCTGCAGGCGGCTGATTGGATCCTCAATCTGCCGCGTGATGTTCAACGTCGGGGTGTTGTGGTCCTCCGTCGCGATCATCAGGTCAACCCGCCGGAGAGGGCGGCCTGCCACTCGCAATCCATCGAAAGCCTGCGGACTTGTCACCTCGTGAATCAGGTGCAAATCGATGTAGATCAGGTCGGGATCCCCGTTTTCGCCCTTCACGACCACATGGTCGTCCCACAGCTTTTCAGCCAGGGTGCGCGGGCGGGGAGTGATGTGTTGCTCAGTCATGAATGTGCATCTCTACTTCGTGGCTCAGTGCGCAACTGCGCGAATGGGTCGGCCATGCCTGAACTCCGCGACGGGAGGGCCGAAAGCTACACCCCGTCGCGGCAGAGAAGGAGGAGCCGCCACGTACGCATGGCGAGAGTCTATCATCGGCTCGCCGACCTGCCTTCTTAGCGCTGCGCGTCGTCTTCCTGCTTGGGCTGGACTGGCGCACCGCGCGGAACGCGACGCTCGCCCGAGGCCTTCGCATCGCGACGAATCTTCAGGAGGCTTGCGACCGTCGCGACTGCCATTGCGGCGACGATAACGCCAAGCGAGAACCAAGTGCTGATCTCTGGAGCCCACAGAATGGGTTCTCCACCGTTCAGGAAGGGAAGCTCGTTCACATGCATCGCGTGCAGCACAAGCTTTACCCCGATGAAGGCGAGGATGAAGGCAATGCCGTATTTCAGGTAGATGAGGCGATCGAGCAGCCCACCGAGGAGGAAGTACAGCTGGCGCAAACCCATCAGCGCGAAGAGGTTCGCGGTGAACACGATGAACGGACTCTGGGTGATGCCGAAGATGGCGGGGATCGAATCCAGTGCAAAAAGCAAGTCAGTGGTGCCCAGGGCAATAAGGACGAGGAGGAACGGAGTCCACATCTTCTTGCCGTTCACCGTGGTGCGCAGCTTCCCACCGTCGTAATGGTCTGAAAAGGGAACGACTTTCTTGATCTGGCGCACGAACCAGCTCTCGCCGTCCCCCTCGCCGTCGTCGTGACTCGCTTGCTGCCAGGCGGTGTAGATCAGCCACGCACCAAAGATGTAGAAGACCCAGCTGAAGTTCTCGATCAGTGCAGCGCCCACCAAGATGAAGACGCCTCGAAAGATCAACGCCAGAATGATTCCGATCATCAGGGCACGTTGCTGGTAAGCAATGGGCACTCCGAAGCGAGTCAGGATGATCACGAAGACGAAGAGGTTATCGATGGACAGGCTGTACTCGGTGAGCCAACCTGCCAGAAACTCAGTGCCGTGCTGCACATCGCCGAGCACGAACATGGCCCCGGCAAAAATGAGCGCAAGCAGCACATAGAACCCCACCCACAGGCTCGCCTCCCGCATTGAGGGGGCGTGCGGACGTCGAATAATGAGCAATAGGTCAATGAGGAGGATCGCAACGAGCACGATCATTGAGCCGACCTCAAACCAGAGCGGAAGTACAGTTGTCACTATCGGGTGGTTCACCTTCGGTGTGGGTGGTGCGCGAATAACCGAAGGTCTCTTCCCGACAGAAGCCGAGCCCGCACCGGCAGGGCCACGTAGCCCAGCGTGATGACGATACGAGCAAAACGGAATACTCCCCTTCGCAGCGGTAAGTCTAACTTGCTCAGCCAACCCCGAGATACGCGTCGCTACGCTTATCTCCGTCATCCGCCTCGAAAGGAACCCAGTGAGCGAGTTTCGCACCTCATCCGTTAGTGATACGGCTATAGCCGGCCCCGGCCTGGCTTCGCGCACCCTTGCTGGATTCATCTTCGCCAGTCGCTGGCTGCAGGCACCCCTATACCTGGGATTGATTATTGCTCAGGCCATCTATGTGGTGCTCTTCTTCGTCGAACTCTGGCACCTCATCGAGACCGCAATTATTAACGGGCACTTCACCGAGACCGAGGTCATGCTGAGTGTGCTCGCGCTTATCGACATCGTGATGATCGCGAACCTTCTGATCATGGTGATCATCGGCGGCTACGAGACATTTGTTTCGAAGATTCGCGTCGCCGGCCACCACGACGAGCCCGACTGGCTCTCGCACGTCAACGCGAACCTTTTGAAGGTCAAGCTTGCCGTCTCGATCATTTCCATCTCCTCGATTCACCTCCTGAAGACTTTCATTGAGGTGGGTCGCATGGACGGCGGGATCGTCACCGCTGCCGACGGTCGCGTGATCTATTCCAGCGAGGGGGTGATGTGGGAGGTCGCGATCCACCTAGCCTTCATCGTCTCTGCTCTCGCGCTCGCATGGATCGACAAGATGGGCCACGCATCTCCGCGAGTGGTCAGGCGTACCTCTGCTCCAAGGATGGATCCGCAACCCTCAACCGCACTTCCTGTCTCTTCCGAGGCCCCTGCAACCTCTGCCACCGGCGCCGGGAACCGTGAGTCGGCCACAGTGGGGCAGCAGTTCGTAACCGTCCGACTACCCATTGGGGCGAAGCTTCCCGAGGGTGCCGAGATAGTGGATCGCTGAGACGATAGCTCGCGCGGGCGCACCTGCG
Organism: Leucobacter shiyiweii; assembly: GCF_052446065.1. Taxonomy (GTDB): domain Bacteria; phylum Actinomycetota; class Actinomycetes; order Actinomycetales; family Microbacteriaceae; genus Leucobacter. The sequence continues at coordinate 1,499,850 of NZ_CM127080.1, forward strand.
CAGTGACATAGGTAAGGGGCCACCCACTGGGCAGCCCCTTACCTATTCTTCAATTCCGGCGCATGCGATGTGAAGCTCGTGGAGCCGCGGGGAATTGAACCCCGGTCCACTTCGATGATTCCATGCCTTCTACGGGTGTAGTTCGTGCAGACGTTCTACTCGGCCCCGCTCTTTGTCACGAACACCTAGTGCGACGGGCCCAGTTACAGTAAAAGTCCCGGTACGCCCTGAAACGCAACGTACCAGCAAGCCTCCTAAATGACGTCAGGAAAACCGGGGCGGAGGCACACCCGGCCTGACGGACTCGGTCTCGTGCTTAGGCAGCGAGAGCGAAGTCGGTGCGCTTAGCGTTGGCACCTATGGTTTGCGAAGGGCGTTTACGAGATAACTCCGCGTCCTCGACCCGCTTCTCATAGTCTCAAAACGACGTGTCGAAACCGATCGGCCCCGAGGGTGCAAGGCCCAAACACCGGAGTGTTTCTGGTCTCGCGGGACATTCACATCACACGCTATGGAATTTTCAATCCCGGGCGAACCCGGCCTTACAGAATATCACGTGTGAGACGCGCTGCCAAGACCGCATCGAGCAGTCCGTCCGCCGCCTCGCGTTTGGTGCCCTCGATTCGACTTACCAACTTGCCCGCGCGGTCGAGAACGTGCAGGGTATTGCCTGCTGTCTCGAAACCCTCGCTCCACCCCACCGCGTTCACCGCGAGGAGATCCGCGCCTTTTCGTGCGAGTTTGCGCCGCCCTCGCTCCAGCAGATCATCCTCGCCCTCGACAGTCTCGGCGGCAAAACCCACGATCGTCTGGCCGGGAGCCCGTGAAGCGACCAAACCCCGCAGAATGTCTGGGTTCTCGACCAGTTGGAGCGTGGGAGGCGTGCCGCCCGTATCCTCCTTGCGAAGTTTCCCTTCCGATACCTCCGCCACGCGATAGTCAGCGACTGCGGCGGCCATGATGACGACGTCGGCCGAGGCAGCCTCTGCCCGCGCAGCGGCCTCGAGTTCTGCGGCCGTGCCCACCGAGACGACGCGCGTAGCGCACCGCTCCCCCACCTCGCCGAGCACGGACGGGTCAATGTTGGCAGAGAGGAGCACTACCTGGGCGCCCCGAGCGGCGGCGGCGGCGGCGATGGCAACGCCCTGCCGACCGCTTGAGCGATTGCCGAGGTAGCGGACCGGGTCTATTGGCTCACGGGTGCCCCCGGCGCTGACGAGCACCGTGAGGCCCGCGAGGTCGGAGGCCGGCTGATCCACTGTGAACTCTGGTTCGGGGGCATGAGGATGCCAATCTGCCAAGAGAGATTGTGCCGCCTCGAAGATCTGTGCAGGCTCGCTCATGCGGCCCGGGCCGCTGTCGTCACCTGTGAGTCGGCCACTGTCTGGGCCGACAAAGGCGATGCCTCTGCTACGGAGCGTCTCGACGTTGTGCTGGGTCGCGGCGTGCTGCCACATCTCGGTGTGCATGGCCGGCGCGACGAGCACAGGCGCCCTGGTCGAAAGAAGGGTCGTGCCCAGAAGATCGTCCGCGAGACCTGCCGTCATGCGGGCCAGCGTGTTCGCGGTCGCGGGGGCGACGACCACGAGGTCTGCCCGTTGCCCCAGCGCGACGTGGCGCACCTCTGGAACATCGTCGTGCACCGATGTGGTGACGGGGTGACGACTGATCGCTTCCCAGGTCGGCAGCCCGACAAAGCGCAGCGCATCTGCCGTCGGCACCACATGCACCTCGTGACCTGCCTCGACGAACAACCGAGCGAGCAGTACGGCCTTGTATGCGGCGATGCCGCCGGTCACCCCGAGCACAATGTTCACGACACCATCTTCGCACCCTGCGCCGTGAAGCTGCGCGACCCGCAAACGTAACCGCGGAGTCACGCTCTGGATACACGCTGAAACGCGCACGACACATGGGTGCGGTGAGATGAAGTCATGGCGAATCCAGTGACAGTTTCGGTCAGGCGTGAACTCTCCCCCACTTCTCTGGTCGACGGAGTGGCCTGGATCGACCAAGGCCTCAGCCTCGCACGGCGGCATCACGGCTGCCTCGGGGTCGGCGTCATGAGAGATGCCGAGAACGAGAACGTGTTGCACATGATCTACCGCTTCAGCGACGAACAGTCGCTGAAGGATTGGGAACACTCCCCTGAGCGTCAAAAATGGCTGCGGTGCGGCGATCCGCTCGTACTCGGTGAAACCGTGCAAAGCCGTACCGGAATCGAAGGTTGGTTTGACGGACCTGAGCTGCGCCACTCCGTCGACGTGCAGACGGGAGTGGTACGCACCATTGGGGTGCGCTCCGCACCGCTGCGATGGAAGCAGGCCGTTGCGATTTGGCTGGGCATGGTTCCCCTCAATCTGCTGCTCTCATTCGCCGTCTCGCGATTCGGGTGGTGGGGAGAGCTCGCGATTCCCCTGCGGTCTGTCATCACGGTCACGCTCCTTGTGCCGGTCATGACGTTTTTCATGATGCCGCTCGTGACTCGTGTGCTTCGCACGTGGCTCAGACGAAATCCAGGCATGATCAAGAGCGAGCGAGCGCTCCTGGAAGCGCTCAACTCGCGCACACCGGCCGGCTAAACGAACCTGGTGCGCCGCCCGGGCATGCCAACAGGTAAGCGTCTGGGCAGCTGTAGCCCTTTGGGTGCTGCCCGCTTCGCAGCTATCGGTTTGCGAAGGCCGCAATGCGGTGTTCGGCCTCTGGAGCGTTAGACAGCCTCCCGATCGTAAGTGCCTCATCCTCCAGCTGCTCGGCGAACGTCCGTTCTGGCGCCGCGCGAAGCAGCCGCTTTGCTTGTCCATAGGCGTGGGCTGCGCCCCTCACCCAGTGCTCGGCGATCTCCTCTGCGCGCTCGCGCACCTTCTCGTCCGCAACCATCTCTGCGGTAAGCCCCCAGTCGAGCGCCTCTTGGGCGGACAGGAGACGGTCCTGCAGGGTAAGGCGGAGCGCGCGGCGCTCACCCACTGCGCGTCCTAAAAGCGCCGACACTGACAGATCGGGAGACAGACCCACGTTGGCGTACAGACTGCCAATCTTCGAACTCATACCCGTGACCGCATAGTCGCTCGCGAGCAGTATGCCAAGCCCGCCTCCCGCGGTAGTACCCTGAGCGGCCGCCACAACCGGAATCGACGATTCGATCAGCGACCGTATCCCGTCGTTAATACGACGCGCGAGGGCCGTCATCTGCCCGCCTCGATCGACCATTTCCGCCATGGCCTTTACGTCTCCGCCTGCGCAGAATGCGCGCCCCTCGGCGCACACGATAATCGCGCGCACAGCGTCATGGGACGTCGCCTCGCTTGTCACCCGAGCCCACTCCTCAGCCATTTCTGCGTTGAACGCGTTGAGGCTGTGGGGCCGGTTCAGAATGATTCTGGCAAGTCCGTGATCAAGTTCGAGCAGCACTGCATCAGTCATGCCGTGAGCTTAGCGGCTCCGTGCCGGGCATCGCCTCTCAGGGTGAGAACACACGTGTTGGCAGCTCCCAAGAGATGGGATCCACTTCCTGGCGCACAAGCAGCTCATTCACTCGGCTGAAGGGACGCGACCCGAAAAAACCGCGCGACGCCGACAGTGGAGAGGGGTGTGCGCTTTCGATGCGAGCGGTTGTTCCCAACAAAGGAGCAAGACGGCGCGCGTCGTTTCCCCACAGCACCGCCACCAACGGGGTGCCGCGTTCAACCAGGGCACGAATCGCGCAATCCGTTACCGCCTCCCAGCCTTTGCCGCGGTGGGAGGCAGCGGCACCAGCCCGCACTGTGAGTACACGGTTGAGTAGCATCACTCCCTGCTCAGACCACGCGGTGAGATCACCATGCGGTGCGGGCTCGATTCCTAGATCGTCGCGGAGCTCGCGGTAGATGTTCACGAGGCTGCGAGGAAGTGGGCGCACGTCAGAAGCTGTAGCGAAAGAAAGCCCGATCGGGTGCCCCGGTGTCGGGTAGGGGTCTTGCCCGACGATGAGAACACGCACCTGTGCTAGCGGGCGCGCAAAGGCTGCGAAGATCCGTTCCGGTGAGGGCAGCACCTGATGTCCCGCACACTGTTCTTCGCGAAGAAACGCGGCAAGGGCACCGAGCTCACCTGCTACCGGCCTGAGGGCAGCGACCCAATCAGCCGCGACGCTCCTTTCAATCATCAGGTCGGGCTCCAGCGCCGTCATTGCCGGATGCGGAGGGTCACGCCGACCCACGCCCGGCCCGAGGCCAGCTCCCAACTCGTCACCCGAGATACTCCTCACTGCAATACGTCATGTTTTCAATAGAGAATCGGGCCGGCCCCGAAGCGCCGACCCGACCATGTCACAGCCGCGATCTACGCCAGGGCCTTCGCCTTCAGCGAGGCATATTCGTCAGGGGTGATCGCACCCGCATCGAGCAGGCGCTTAGCCTCAGCGATTTCAGATGCAGCGCCACCGCTGACCTGACGGATGTACTCTTCCTGAGCATGCTGGAACTGCTGTGCCTGGGCTTGTGCCCGCTCACCCATGCCACTGCCCCGAGCAATGAGATAGACGATGGCAGTTGCGAACGGCAGAAAAATTAGGAAAACGAACCAGATCGCCTTCGCGAACCCGCCCAGTTTTCTATCGCGGAACAGGTCTGTGATGATCGAGAACAGCGCGATAAGGTAAGCGATGAATACAAAGAACGTGATGAACCACCAAATGGTGTCCCAAATTGTTGTCCAGAACGACATGGTCGCATTCCCCTCAGGGTAGGTGCCCGCCACATGGCAAAATAGAAACGGCATCCACAGTTTATTCTTCTTGCTGCTCTCGCAACTCTTTGTATGTTACGTATTTCAGGCAAAGGCGGGTGGATGCCGGGGTGATCTTCACCAACATGCGAGTGTCGTATGACTCCCCGTGTCACGAACCCTTGCCACTGCCGTCAATGATTTCTACCCTTGCAGAAGACTTTCCCTCCGATCACTGACTTCCCGCAACCCCTCTCTTCCTAAGGAGCCCTCATGACCGAGCAGAACTGGCACTTCGAGACCAAGCAGGTGCACTCAGGCGCACAGCCCGATCCCACCACCAACGCTCGCGCCGTGCCGATCTACCAGACCACCTCCTACGTGTTCAACAGCACTGACCATGCCAAGAACCTCTTTGCGTTGACTGAGTTTGGCAACATCTACACCCGCATCATGAACCCCACGCAGGCGGTAGTGGAAGAGCGCCTCGCCTCGCTCGAAGGCGGAACCGGCGCCCTGCTACTCGCGAGCGGACAGGCTGCATCCTCCTTCGCGATACTCAACATCGCGCAGGCAGGTGACCACATCGTGTCATCGAGCTCGATTTACGGCGGCACTTACAATCTCTTCAAGTACACCCTCGCGAAGCTCGGTATCGAGGTCACCTTCGTCGAGAATCAAGACGATGCGGCCGAGTGGCAGCGCGCCGTTCGCCCCAACACGAAGTTGTTCTTCGCAGAGACCATCGGCAACCCGCGCGTCAATGTGCTCGATATTCGCACCGTCGCCGATGTGGCGCACGAGAACCATGTGCCGCTCATCGTCGACAACACGATCGCCACCCCGTACCTCATTCGCCCGTTTGAGCACGGCGCCGACATCATCATCCACTCGGTGACGAAGTTCCTCGGTGGCCACGGCACGACTCTCGGCGGCGCTATCATCGACGGCGGCAAGTTCGAATGGTCGAAGAACGTCGAGAAGTTTCCCGGCCTGACCGAACCCGACCCCTCGTACCACGGCGCGAGCTACACCGCCGCAGTGGGCGACGCAGCGGCCTACATCATCAAGGCGCGCGTGCAGTTGCTGCGAGACCTCGGTGCCGCCATTGCCCCGCACAGCGCGTGGTTGCTGTTGCAGGGTATCGAGACGCTTTCGCTGCGCATCGAACGCCACGTGCAGAATGCACAGGAACTCGCTGAGTGGCTCGAGAACCACGACGACGTCGCCAACGTGTTCTACGCAGGCCTCCCCTCGAGCCCGTGGTACGCCGCGGCCAACACCTACGCTCGCAAGGGCGTCGGCGCGGTGCTCTCCTTCGAGCTCAAGGGTGGAGTAGACGCGGGCACTGCACTCGTGGAGAGCGTTGACCTGTTCAGCCACCTCGCCAACATCGGCGATGTTCGCAGCCTCATCATTCACCCAGCCTCCACCACGCACTCGCAGCTCACCCCGGAGCAGCAGCTCACCGCTGGTGTCACCCCTGGTCTCGTGCGCCTCTCGGTGGGTATTGAGAATGTCGAAGACCTGAAAGCCGATCTCGAGCAGGGCTTCGCTGCTGCTCGCGCGGTGGTCGCAGAGGCTCGTGCTGGCGCGTAGACACTGAGTGTCGCCAGCCGCTTTTGAGCGCCGGCGTTCACGGCCAAGGCGGGCATCTCCCTCTGTGGAGTCGCCCGCCTTGGAGTCTGTGGCGGCGACACCGTCGAAAGCCCGACAGAATAGGGAGCTATGGACTGGCAGACACCCGAGGATTCGTTTCCGACGGACTTCATCACCGACGCTCAGTTGCGCGCACTGTATGGCAGGCCGCCCATCAGCGGTGGCTGGCGCGATGGCGACCCCGTGGGCGAGCGCCAGTTTGTGTCGATCGGAGAATTTCAGACTGAGTTCGGGGCAGAGATACCCCACGTTCGCATGTCGTACGAGTCATTCGGCACGCTGAATGCGGCCCGCGACAATGCCGTCCTCATCTTTCACGCGCTCACCGGCGACAGTCATCTCGTGGGGCCAGCAGGTCCCGGACATTCGACCGACGGCTGGTGGTCTGAAATTGTTGGTCCTGGAAAGGCTCTCGACACTGACAAATACTTCGTGATCGCGCCGAATGTGCTTGGTGGGTGTCAGGGTTCGACGGGGCCCGCGAGCCTCGACCCAAACGGGCAGGAGTGGGGTGGCCGCTTTCCCTACCTCACGATCCGCGACCAGGTACGTGCAACCGAGGCGTTCGCGGATGCGCTCGAAATTGAGCGTTTCCACGCAGTCGTCGGCGGATCAATGGGGGGCATGCATGCCCTCGAATGGGCGCTTGCGAATTCCCATCGCACTGATCGGCTCGCGGTAATTGCTGCCCCGCCGGTGACGACCGCCGACCAGATCGGACTCAATCTGGTGCAGCTGGAGGCGATCCGTTCCGATCCTGCCTATCGCGGGGGCAACTATTATGACGCGCCAGATGGCGTTGGCCCTCACCATGGCCTCGCAACTGCACGTCGACTGGCCTTGCTGAACTATCGCAGCCACACCGAACTCGATGAGCGTTTCGGTCGAGCCTGGCAGTCGGCTGTCAGCCCGCTAGGCGGCGGCGGCCGCTTCGCGGTGGAGTCCTATCTGGATTTCCATGGCAACAAGTTCACCAGGCGATTCGACGCGAACAGCTACCTCATACTTGTACAGGCGATGAATTCGCATGACGTGGGTCGCGGCCGCGGCGGGGTGGCCGAAGCGCTCAGCCAGCTCACCCTCCCCACCCTCGTGCTCGGCATACCGAGCGACCGATTGTTCACGATCGCGGGCCAAGACCAGATCGCCCGACACGCCCCGGGCAGCCTCGACGGCGACACCGCGACGCGGCTCGACTCCCCGTTCGGACACGACGCGTTCCTCATTGAACACGAGATGGTGAGCGCGCAGCTCAGACGACTGCTCGCACTCTGACCGAACGCGCCGCTCCCTACTCGAAGCGCTGCCTCCGAGTGGCGTCATGCACCTCGCCCACCAATTCCTCAATCACGTCTTCGAGGAACACAATCCCGAGCAGTTCACCCTCAGTGTTGATCACTCGCGCCAGGTGCACTCCTTTGCCCTGCATTCGAGCAAGGACATCTTCGAGGTCGAGTTCAGCGTGCACGGTGAGCATGTCACGGATTCGCTTGGAAGGGATTGGTTCAGTGATCCGCTCTTCCCCAAGCCTCAACAGGTCTTTGATGTGGACATAGCCGATGAAGTCGCCCTCGGCATCCACGATCGGATAGCGCGAGAAGCCGTGTCGAGTCACCGCCGCTTCGACATCTTCGGGTGTAGATCCCTGAGGCAAGACCACCAGGCGATCGGCGGGTACCACCTGATCCATCGCCCGTTTCGTCGTAAACTCAAAAGCCGCAGTTAGCGCCCCGGTGCGGTCTTCAAGCACTCCCTCGCGCGTTGAGTGGCTCACGATATTGGCAACTTCTTCGAGCGTGTAGGTGCTGTTGGTCTCCGATTTTGGTTCGACGCCAAACAGCCGCAAAACGCCGTTAGCGATCGCGTTCAACCCAGCTATGACGATGCCGAACAGCTTCGATACGGCCACGAGCGGCGGTGCGAGCAAGAGCACCGCCTGATCGGGCATTGAAAACGCCGCGTTCTTCGGCACCATCTCGCCAAACACCACATGAAGATAGGTCACGAGAAGCAGTGCGATTACAAAGGCAGTGATGCTCACCGCCTGCGCGGAAAGTCCTGTCCACGCGAGCGGGCCCTCCAGCAAATGGTGGATCGCGGGCTCTGACACGTTCAAGATCAGGAGCGAACAGACCGTGATGCCGAGCTGACTTGTTGCCAGCATGAGAGTGGCATGTTCCATCGCCCATAGCGCCGTTTTCGCGCGCTTGGATCCTGCTTCGGCCTTCGGCTCAATCTGCGACCGGCGGGCAGAAATCACCGCAAACTCTGCCCCCACAAAGAAAGCGTTTGCGATGAGCAGTACCACCAACCAAAAAATTCCCAGCCAGTCGTTCATCGTGTGCCCTTCTCGAGGCTGGACGAATCCGCCGTCGATTCAGAGGAACTCGGTTGTCCCTGGGGTTCAGGGGGAACCGGCACACCCAGATAGCGCAACCGGGAGATCCGCCGACCCTCCATCCGCTCGACGCGAAGCTTCGCGCCGTCTTCCAGGTCGACCTCTTCACCGGCTTCCGGGATCCGCCCCAGGCTCATCAGCACGAATCCTGCGACCGTATCGTAGTGGTCACCGTCGGGAATCTCGATGCCGGTTTGCTCGCGCACCTCATCTGGTCGCAAATCAGCTGGGAACGTCATCTCAGCGGCGGTACCCACTACACCCGCACGGGCGCGATCGTGCTCGTCTGCCACCTCGCCAACGATCTCCTCGACCAGGTCCTCGAGAGTCACGATGCCCGCCGTGCCGCCATACTCGTCGACGACAATGGCCATTTGAAAGCCCCGGGTGCGGAGCTCCTCCAAGAGCTGGTCAAGACGCATGGTTTCGGGAACACGCACCGCTTCTTCCACCAACGCGGCGACCGGCACCTCCGCCCGCTTGAGCCGTGGCACTGCGACGGCCTGCTTGACGTGCACTACGCCGACCACATCGTCTCGATCCTCATCGATCACTGGGAACCTCGAAAAACCCGTACGCCCAGAGAGCTCGAGGACCGCCTGCGCCGAATCGAGGCGATGCAGACTCTCGATGCGTGTGCGCGGCGTCATCACATCTACGGCCGCGCGTTCGGCGAAACGCAACGTGCGACCCAACAAGGTGGCAGTGTCCGCTTCAAGGAAACCAGCGCTCGCCGAGTGCCGGACCAGAGACGAAAGTTCTTCAGCAGTTCGGGCTCCAGAGAGTTCCTCTTTGGGCTCAATACCAATCGAACGCAGCAGGCCGTTTGCGCTCCCGTTCAGCAGCAGAATCGCAGGCTTGAAGACCGTGGTGAACGCCCCTTGGGCCGGCATGACAATCTTCGCGGTCTGCAGCGGTCGCGCGAGTGCAAAGTTTTTGGGAACGAGTTCGCCCACCACCATCGAGAGAAGCGTCGCGAAGAGAATCGCGAGCGGTGCGCTAATCGTGCGTCGCAACTCTTCCGGCACTCCGAGCGCTCCGAGAGGCCCCGAGAGGAATCCGCTCAAGGCAGGTTCAAGAGTGTAGCCCGCGAGCAACGTCGTGAGGGTAATCCCGAGCTGTGCGCTTGACAGATGGGTGGAAGTGATTTTGAGGGCTCTGATGACACGCTCGAGTCCAGGCTCACCGGCGTCGCGACGACGCTCGAGTTCCTGGCGGTCGAGGCCCACCAAGGCGAACTCGGCGGCGACGAAAATTCCGGTGCCGAAAGTTAGTACAATCCCGATGCCGAGCAGCCACCACTCGTTCATACGTGTGTCCGTGCAAGATGCCGCGCGTCAGCGCGGTAGATACTCGGGGGGTCCGACTGTCTTCGAGAGGGTACGTCCATAATTGCGTTAACTCTAGCAGCGACGCCCTGGGTCCTTCGCGGGAGCATACGGGATCCGGACAAAGGAAGTAGGCTAGAAGTCGAGCGTGCAGTGTGGCTGCGAGGGCTCTAGCGGGTACTCCCGCGCGTCATCACTATGAGAGGACATCGCTTTGGCTGAGCGGACCCACGTCTCTGGCAACGGAGGCTCCGCAGAAGAGTTCGGTGCAAACGCCTGGTTGGTCGATGAGCTGTTCAAACAGTACTCAATCGACAAGAACCTGGTGGATCGGTCATGGTGGCCGGTGCTTGAGAAATATGCAGGCAATCCGACTTTAGATGAAGCGAACGCATCGGCCGCGCCTTCCGCTCCGGCGGCTGCCCACGCGGCTCCGGCTCCTGACGCCAACGCGCAGCCCGACCCGACAGCACCTGTCACGGGTGCGACCGGAACAGTACAGCCCTCTCGAACCACGAATGTGGCCCCTCGTTCGACGCCGATCCCAGCTGACGCTCCCCGAAAAGCCCCGGTTACCGAGGCGATTACCACCGGCGCTGAAGACGACACGGTCACTCCACTTAAGGGCATGGCCCGTACGCTCTCCAAAAATATGGATCAAAGTCTTCTGGTCCCGACCGCGACGAGCGTTCGCACGGTGCCCGCCAAGCTCCTGATCGACAACCGCATTGTGATCAACAATCATCTCCGCCGCAGCCGTGGCGGCAAGGTATCGTTTACCCACATCATCGCGTGGGCACTGATCCAGACGCTCAAGACCTTCCCCAGCCAGAACGTCTCTTATCAAGAGGTCGACGGCAAGCCCTCTATCGTGGTGCCCGCTCACATCGGCCTTGGTATCGCGATCGACGTACCCAAGCCAGACGGCACTCGTGCCCTCCTCGTTCCATCGATCAAACGTGCAGAAACCCTCGACTTCAACGAGTTCTTGGCCGCATACGAGGATCTGGTTCGGCGCACCCGAGACGGCAAGCTCGCTGCTGTCGACTTCCAGGGAACGACGATTTCTCTGACCAATCCGGGCGGCATCGGTACCGTACACTCGATCCCCCGATTGATGCAGGGGCAAGGTTCCATAATTGGTGCGGGCGCTCTCGAGTATCCGGCACAGTTCCAAGGCTCTGCCGAAGAGACGCTCACCAACCTCGGCATCTCGAAGACAATCACCCTCACCAGCACCTATGACCACCGGGTCATTCAGGGCGCGGGAAGCGGCGAATTCTTAAAGAAAGTCCACGAGCGCCTTATCGGCGGTCATGGCTTCTACGAGGAAATCTTCGCCGCACTCCGTATCCCGTACAAGCCGGTGCAGTGGGCCAGCGACATTCACGTCGACATTTCTGGCCAGGTAGACAAGTCAGCTCGAGTGCAAGAACTGATCAATTCCTATCGCGTGCGCGGTCACCTGATGGCCGAGGTTGATCCGCTGGAGTACGTGCAGCGCACGCACCCGGACCTCGAGATCGAGAATCACGGCTTGACGTTCTGGGATCTGGATCGCGAGTTCGTTACGGGTGGCGTCGGCAACAAACGCACCATGCGGCTGCGAGACATCCTGGGTGTGCTGCGCGACTCTTACTGCCGCAAGATCGGCATTGAGTACATGCATATCCAGGACCCCGATCAGCGTGCCTGGATCCGCGAGCAGGTCGAAGTGCCGTACGCGAAGCCGGGTCACGACGAGCAGATGCGCATCCTCGAGAAGCTCAATGAGGCCGAGGCCTTCGAGACCTTCCTGCAGACGAAATACGTCGGACAGAAGCGGTTCAGTCTCGAGGGTGGAGAATCTTTAATCCCGTTGCTTGACGCAATGCTGATTGATGCCGCCGAAGACGGCGTCGATAGTGTCGACATGGGTATGGCACACCGCGGCCGCCTGAACGTTCTCAGCAACATCGCCGGAAAGACCTACGGACAAATCTTCCGCGAGTTCGAGGGAACACAGTCCGCTAAGGGCGGTTCCGGAGACGTGAAGTACCACTTGGGAACTTCGGGGGTCTTTACTGCACCTAATGGCACGCAGGTACCCGTGCACCTCGCCGCAAACCCATCGCACCTTGAAACGGTCAACGGCGTGGTCGAGGGCATCGTGCGCGCGAAGCAGGATCTCAAGCCCATCGGCTCCTTCACGACGCTACCCATCCTCATCCACGGAGATGCGGCAATGGCCGGCCAAGGCGTCGTCTATGAGACCATGCAGATGTCACAGTTGCGCGGATATCGCACGGGCGGCACGATCCACGTGGTCATTAATAACCAGGTTGGCTTCACGACGTTACCGCAAGATTCGCGGTCGGCGATCTACTCGACCGACGTCGGAAAGGTCGTGCAGGCGCCGATCTTCCATGTCAACGGAGACGACCCTGAGTCAGTCGTTCGAGTCGCCAAGCTCGCCTACGAGTACCGTCAGCGTTTCCACCGCGACGTGATCATCGATCTCGTCTGCTACCGTCGCCGCGGACACAACGAGGGCGATGACCCTTCGATGACGCAGCCGCTGATGTACGACCTCATCGAGGCAAAGCGGTCGACGCGAAAGCTCTACACCGAGAGCCTGGTTGGCCGCGGCGACATTACCGAGGAAGAGTACGAGAAGGCAAAGCAGGACTTCCAGAGCCGGCTCGAGCAGGCGTTCATGGAGACCCACGCCGCTCAGACGGGAGCCATTCCGATCATCGATCAGAGCGGCATCTCAAGTCCAGCGACCGCCGAGATTCCCGTCATTCACAGCATCGAAACCGCGGTGGATCGCAGTGTGATCGAACGCATCGGCGACGCTCACGCGCAGCCACCCGAGGGTTTCACTGTGCACCAGAAGTTGCAGCAGTTGCTCAAGAAGCGTTCAGAGATGAGCAGGCAGGGCGGGATTGACTGGGGATTCGGCGAACTCCTCGCCCTCGGATCGTTGCTCATGGAAGGCACCTCGGTGCGCTTCGCGGGCCAAGATGCCCGCCGCGGCACGTTCGCGCAGCGGCACGCAGTCTTTCATGACCGGTCCAATGGTCAGGAATGGCTGCCGTTGCTCAACCTGTCGGAAGATCAGGGCCGCTTCTGGATCTACGATTCGTTTCTGTCTGAGTATGCAGCTCTCGCCTACGAGTACGGCTACTCACTGCAGCGCGAGGACGCCTTGGTGCTCTGGGAGGCGCAGTTCGGTGACTTCGCCAACGGTGCGCAGAGCGTCATCGACGAGTACATTGGGGCCGCCGAGCAGAAATGGGGTCAACAATCCTCGGTCGTCATGCTGCTCCCCCATGGTTATGAGGGTCAAGGGCCAGACCATTCTTCCGCGCGTATCGAGCGTTACCTGCAACTGTGCGCAGAGGACAACATGATCGTGGCGCGCCCGTCCACGCCGGCAAACTACTTTCACCTGCTTCGTCGACAGGCCTACGCACGTCCGCGAAAGCCACTGATCGTGTTCACTCCGAAGTCGATGCTGCGACTGCGAGGCGCGACTTCGAGCGTGGAAGACTTCACGACGGGTGGATTCCAACCCGTGATTGACGATTCTCAGGCTGCGGATTCGGGGGTGCAGCGTGTGCTCCTAACGTCGGGCAAGGTCTACTACGATTTGCGCGCGGCACTCGAGAAGAACCCGGACCCGCGGATCGCGGTCGTTCGCATCGAGCAGTACTATCCGATTCCAGTCGCTGAGCTGATGCGCACGCTAGGACAAGAGCGCTACGCCGGTGCCGAGATTGTGTGGGTTCAAGACGAGCCTGAGAATCAGGGCGCGTGGCCGTTCTTCTCCCTCGCCCTGTCCGGGCGTCTGGTGAGTGACAGAATTCGAGTGGTATCCCGACCGGCTTCGGCCGCCCCGTCGACGGGGTCGGCAAAGGTGCACGCCGTGGAACAGGAGAGTCTGCTCCAGCGCGCTTTGCACCTCGGGTCGGAGCAGTAGAAAGGCCCGACCATATCAGTCCAACAGCCGCTGCTCAGCAGTGCTGACCTCAACGCAGAAGGCGAGCTCCCGGGCCACCAGGTTCGGGGCATTGCCGAGCGCATTGCGTCTGCGATCTCCCTGGGCATGTTGCGCGTTGGCGAGCGGCTGCCACCCGAAGCTGAGCTCGCCAATCAGTTTGGGATCGCCGTCGCTACCCTGCGTAAGGCTCTTGCGCAACTGCGAGCGCAGGGAGTCGTCGAGACCCGGCGCGGGCGCAACGGCGGCACCTTTGTCGTTCAGGCACCATTCCCTTCCACCGACACCCTGGTCTCCGCGCTGCGTCGCATCAGCGTGGTGCAACTGCGCGACTTTGCTGATGAGCACGGCGCCATCTCGGGGATGGCTGCCCGGCTTGCGGCGGAGCGAATTCCGCCCGGCAAGCACACTCGGCTCGCCGAACTTGCGTTTCGTGCGCGGGAATCGCGCGGTGTGCAAGAGCTCTCACTCACTGACAATCGCTTTCATGTCGAGATCGCGGTATTAAGCCAGTCGCAGCGGATCTTGACTGCCGAGCAGCGATTACAGACCGAGATCGGTCCGCTCCTATGGTGTTCAGAAACCTCAAACGCTTCCGCCCAGGAAGCCTTCAACGAACACCTTGCGCTGATCATGGCGATTGAGCAACAGCACCCTTCGGAAGCGCAACGCCTCGCAGAGGAGCATGCCATGCGAAACGTGCGCTGCATCATCGATGCGAAGCTTGAACTGCCCCAACAGGTGACTCCCCGTGAGCCTGCACAAGAAACCGGAAGCGACCGATGAACCCGGATCCTGTAACAGCTCCCGAAACGCAGACGATCGATGATGTCGCGGGATCACTGACCCGCTGGTTCGAAGATCGATTCGCCAGGCTGCAGGGCCTGGCCGACCAGCTCACCGAGCACCTGAGTTTTGATGAGTCAGGCCTGCTTGACCTCACAGAGACCAGCCGCCGCAAGCTCAAAGGCACCGCAGCACATTACCTGGCCGACAACCTTGTCGTAGATGGCTGCGGGCTCATTTTCGCCCACTCCGCGCTCGGCACCCCAAATGGCCACCTGGAGTGGTGGGTGCGTGAAGATGAGACGCGTTTCGCCCGGTATTCCTTCGGGGTCGTGCCCGGGGCTGACCGATATTACGACTACGAGCAACACGAATGGTTCATTCGCGCCTTTCACGAGGGCGTTCCAGCTTTGGTCGGGCCCTATATCGACTATCTCGGCGTTGAAGCATACGTGTTGACACTTACCGTCCCGGCAGATGTGCAGGGCAAACGCTTCGGCGCGGTAGGCAATGACATTCAGGCGGAAGACCTTGAGGCCGATTTACTCCCCACCTTGCTGAGCTGCGCACACAATCTCGTGCTCGTCGGCCGCCATGACAACGTGTTGCTCAGTAACACTTCACTGTTTCTCCCCGGCGAACACGTTACCGAGGCCTCAGCAAATTTCCGCCGCATTCAGCTGTTGCCGGGTTCAAAAGACGTGCAGCTGCTCGTCCCGCTCGACCTCGGTCGCTAAACCCGTACCGCGTGCAGCACGGGTTCAGCGACCTTCTCGCCCGAGCGTTTGCCTGCTCGGCGACTTGCCTGATCAGTGCGTGGACGCTCGGATGACTTCGATGAAGCGATCGGCAACCTGAGACCAGGCTTCCCGCAGGTCGGCTTCGGCAGCCCGAACCGACCCCACAACTGCCTCAGGCTCAAGCCCGATCTCATCCAAATCACCCTTGCCGTCATCCGCCCAGTCTTGTGCGGTGTCGCCCAGTGCCTCCGGATGGAATTGGACGCCCCAGGCCCGCTCACCGATTCGAAACGCCTGATTCGGGCACGCGCTGTTCGATGCCAGCACGCGCGTATTCTCAGGCAGCTCGTCGGCCTCCAGCCAGTGCCACTGCACCGCGGGCAGCGTGTCACCCGCAAACCCTGCAAATAGTGGATCTTGGGCGGCACTCTCATGAAAATGCACCCCGTGCACCCCCACCTCGGGACCCCCCGGCATCGTGCGCACGTGTCCGCCGGTGGCGGTGGCAAGCAGCTGCGCGCCGAGGCAGATCCCGAGGGTCGGAAGGCCCTCTGCGACGCCCTCTGCCAGCAGCTTGCGGGTGGCCGGAAGCCAGGGAGCCACATCGTCTTGGGTGGGCCCCATGGAACCGCCGAGAACAATCAGTGCGTCAAAGTTCTGCAGGCTGTCGGGAATCGGCTCACCAGCGTCTGGCCCGACGGTGACGATCTCGACGTCGCTCTCGCGCAATCGCTCACCGACCAGGCCTAAACCCGCGTCGCTTTGATGCTCAACTACAAGTACCCGTGCGCCACTCACGCAATCTCCTCATGCCGTGCGCGCATGCGCGCGCGATCCACTAGCCATTGGAAGAGAGCGTGTTGGCGCTCATCGACCGCGGCGTTGTCTTCCGGATGCCACTGTACTGCGATCAGTTCGGCAGTCGGGTGCTCAAGCGCTTCGACTACCCCGTCTGGCGCGGTGCCCACGACTCGTAGCCCCTCGCCGACTCGATCCACGGCCTGATGATGGTAAGACGATACCGGAAGGTGGGTGCCTCCGATCGCTTCGGCGAGCGCCGAATCGGCCGTAATTGACACGTCGTGAATGCTGTTGCGATGGATGCTGTCAGCCTCGACGTCTTGCACCATTGTGCCGCCGTGTTCGACGTTCAGCAGCTGAAAGCCCCGGCAAATCGCGAGCACCGGAAGACCCAGCTCAATCGCCGCAGCTATCATGTCCGCTTCGAACTGATCTTGTGCTGCGAAGTCCGCGGTCGAGGTGGTCTCGAGTGGCTCCTGACCATACCTGCGCGGATCAATGTCTGACCCGCCAGGAACGAGTAACCCGTCGAACCCGCGCAGCCGCTCGGCCGCGGGCGATGCGCTCTCAGCAAACAGCGTGAGTGGCTCACCGCCCGCGCGAATCACCGAGCGCAGCACCGCAGAGGCAACCGCGCTGCCGTCGAAACGCAGACCGTGGATCTGGTTCGACCACATTCCGGTAACGCCAATGCGAGGTGCGATCATGTCTAGAACTCCCCCTGCAACGGGAACGGAAGAAGTGGCATCCACTTCTTCCAGACCTGCTCAAGAGAGCCGTCAGCGAGCACCGCCTCAAGCGCTGTATTGATCTCAAGTCGCAGAGCGTCGTTCCCTGGAGCGACGCCGATGCCCCAACGATTGCGGGTCTCGACGTTGAAGGCGACCACGAAATCGGGGTCTTCTTCACCCAGCGGGATCATCACGACATCGTCATCAACAAAGCCGTCAATCTCGCCCGAACGGGTGGCCTCGATCATGTCGCTAAATACGTCGTCGCTCGCACCGAAGCTGACAAGTTCCACGCCCGGGAACGTCTCGGCGAGCTTCATGTTCGTCGAGTTCGCGATTGCGCCGATCTTGTAGCCTTCGAGCTGATCGATTGCGCGCGCCGGATCTGCTGCGCGGACAATCAGGGTCTCGTTGAACACCGCGTATGGGTGCGTAAAGTCGACCTGCGCAGCGCGCTCTGCGGTCATTCCCTGACCACACCAGACGGCATCCGCGTCTCCCCGGCGAACTGCGGGGATCATGTCCTCCCAGGGCACCATGATCCACTCGATGGTCGCGCCCATCCGGTCGAAGACGAGCTTCGCTGCGTCGGGCTCATACCCGTCGCGGGTCACCCCGTCGGGGCTTTTGGCGAAGAGCGGCAGGGCCTCTGAATCGATGCAGGCCAAGCGGATGGTGCGGGTCATGGAATTGCCTCCCAGTATTGATCGAATTCCCACTGCGAGATCTGGCCGCAGTAGCGGGCCCACTCGTCTCGCTTGAGCTTAAGGTAGATGTCGGTGAGTTCCTGAGGCATTGCTCCCATCAGGTACTCGTCGGCTTCGAACGATTCAATGGCCATACCGAGGGTGTTTGGAACCACGAGGTCACTGATCACCGAGCTCGGAACGCCGGGATCGCCCGGATCGAGTTGCGCTTCCAGTCCGTGCTCAATCGCAGCGAGCAAGTACAGGTGTGACAAGTAGGGGTTCACGCTCGCGTCGGGTAGACGGTATTCCATCCGACCATTCGCTGAGATGCGGATCGCAACCCCACGAGTGTCGAGACCCCAGTCGGCGCCGGAGGGTGCGAACTGTCCTGCGTCCCAGAAACGCTTGTACGAGTTCACGGTCGAGCCCATCACGAGCATCGAACCGGGCGTGTGTGCCAGCATGCCACCGATAGCGTGGCGCGCGGTTTCCGTGACGTGCAACTCGACGCGGCCGTCTTCGATCACATTCTCATCGCCGCGCCACAAGCTGAGGTTGTGGTGACATCCGTTGCCCATCTTGCCGTTGGAGGGTTTCGGCATGAAGCTAGCCTGGAGTCCGAGTTCGCGAGCAACCTGCTTGCACACCTGACGGTAGACCGTCATACGCTGGGCAGTGAGCTCGGCACGGTCATACTCCCAGTTCAGCTCAAGCTGACCGTCATCCTCGTAGTCGCCCTGGATCATGTTAAAACCCAGTTCCTGCGAGTAGCTATATAGCTTTTTGTAGACCGGGCGCATCCGCTCCAGGTTTTCCACCTGGTATGCCGGGCTCTGGTCATCTTTGGTGTTGACCTCCATGCCGGGGCCAGCCCACGACATCTCGGGCTCGAGACCACTGCGCAGTTCCAGCCCGGTGCGCTCGGTGAACCCGGCGTGGGCGGCGCGGAACAGGGCGCGCACGTCGAGCGGAATCAGCCGGCCGCCGCCTTTGCCCAAGTGGGGCGGATCGTAGGCTGTGCAGAAGATCCGGCCTACCTCGTGATCCCACGGAAGCACCTGGAACGTCTCAGGCTCAGGAAGCCCCCAGAACTCGTGCGCGTCGACCCCGCCGCCGATGAGCTCGCCCTCACGGCTCGTTTGCAGATCAGTAAGCGCGGTGCGATGGAAGGCGATGCCCTTTTTCAGCATGCGCGCGTAATGCTCGGCAGGCACCACCTTGGCGACCGTGCGGCCCCCGACGGTCGGAAGCATGTAGTAGATGTACTTCACGCCGGATTCTTCAATCGCTTTGCGCAGAGCCTCAACTACCTCGGGGCGAAGGTTGGCCTCCTGGTGGCGCGAGAAGGCGGTGTCGTCTTCCAGCAGCTTACGCAGGGCCGCGCCGAAGCGCCCTCCTGTGCTCAGATCGGTCATGATTTCCTCTCGTTGACAGCTGTGTCGTTCGTCTATGGAGTGTGGATCAGCGCAAACTAGCGCACGCTGAACGTGATCGGCAGTCGGACCGGACCGTGGTTACCGGAATCGGGCAGCCACTCGTCACCCCCGGGGCAAGAGATGTTGCTGAATGCCTGTGCCAAGAGGGGCAGTGCCACGCTCATGTCGGCTCGGGCAATGTAGTGGCCGAGGCAATGGTGGACGCCGCCGCCGAAAGTGTGATGAGGTTTGCGATCCTCCGCCTGAATATTAATCTCAGGGTCGGGGTATGCCTCCGGGTCGGTGCCGCTCGACATGGTGAACAGGTGCACCGTAGTGCCCTTTTCAATCGAAAGGCCCTGGAACTCAAAATCCTCATTCGCCTCGCGCGTCACCCAGCGGGTCGTCGGGTTGACTCGCAGCGCCTCTTCAAGCGCGGGCTTCGCAAGTTCAGTGGGGTTCTGTGCCAGCAGGTCCCATTGCTCGGGATGACGCATGAATGTCTGCAACACGAGGCCGATCTGGTTTCGCGTCGTATCCATCCCACCAAAGAGCATGAGCACGAGCGCATTGCGCAGCTCCGTGTCGGTGAGCTTGTCACCTGCTTCCGAAAACTGCACGAGACGCGAGACCACGTCTTGCCCGGGATTCGCCTTGCGCTCGGTGATGAGCTCGTCAACAAAGTCGTACAGTTCCTTCACCGCGACATCGATCCGCTCGATGTCTTCCTTGATTGAGACGCTCAGCGCGTACCCGACGGTGTTTGCACGATCCGCAATGAACGGCCAGTGGTCGTGAGAAAGGCCCATCATGGTGCAGAGGGCGCGGGTGGCAAACGGTTCGGAGAAATCGGCGACGAACTCCACAGTCTCACCACGAGCATGTTTGGCCTTCATGTCAGCGATAAGTTCGTTCGCGATCTCGGCAAACTCGGGCTCGAGCCTGCGCGCGGCCGTTGGCGAGAAGGCCGGGTTCAGCAGCCGCCGGATGCGGTGATGCTCCTCGCCTTCGAGAACGAGAAGATTCTTTGCCCACCACTCATAGAAGACCCCTGAGTGAACACCATGGTGCTCGGGCCACTTGGCGCTGCCCTGATTGAGACTCGGGTGCTTGAGCAGTTCGGTAACTTCTTTGTAACGAAGAATGCCGTATCCGTAGTTGGTCTTCGCATACCAGTTGCGCTCGCGCGCGTCACGAACTTCTTCGGAGCTCATTGCAAAATTAGGTGAGGCGATATCAAGGTAGGGAACCTCGACCGGCACAGTCTCTGCGGACATCCGTACTCCTTTGTCGAATCCTGCGCCCACTCTCGAACGGAAGCGGCGCTTGGGAAATAAGTTATACATGAATGATTTAATTCACAAGTCGAGAAGCTGTGAATTTAAAACTCTGTGAAGCTATGGAAATAAAACATTCACTAGGTGAACTTTTATGCGTACAATATGCTCAATACGCACCTCATCTTGAGGGGCGTGCCCGATTTGCAAAGGAGCTGGCATGACCGATTCAATCCAGCCACAGATCGCCATCGTCGGGAGCGGCCCGTCCGGCTGCTACCTAGCCCAGGCGCTCCTCCGCGCGCAGCCGGAAAGCCAGATCACCATCATCGATCGGCTGGTATCACCGTTTGGGTTGATCCGTTATGGCGTTGCTGCTGATCATCAGCACACCAAGGCGATCATCCGGCAATTTGAGCGGCTCTTTCAATCGCCCAACGTGCGATTCGCTGGAAATCTTGAGGTGGGCACCGACTTCACGCTGCGCGAACTGCGCGATTGCTTCGACGCGGTGGTGCTGGCGACTGGTCTCGCCGCTGATCGCGAGCTGGCGCTGCCCGGAGGCAACCTGAAGGGCGTCGTGGGAGCGGGAACGATTACACGTGCGCTCAATAGCCACCCCGGAGACGGTAATGAGCTTCCCGAACTTGGCAGCGACGTCGTGATCATCGGCGCGGGCAATGTCGCCCTCGACATCCTGCGCTTCCTCGTGAAGGACAGGGGCGGGTACGCCGCGAGCGACGTTGCCGATCCCGCTTTGGAACAGTACCTCTCCCGACCTGCGGAGCGCGTCACGCTCGTTAGCCGTTCTGGTGCAGTCGATTCCAAAGGCGATCCGCAGATGCTGAAGGAGCTCGCCGCGCTGGAGCGTGCAACGTATCGCTCGCCGGACACACTCGGCGCGCCAGACCCGGCCCTAGATCGCACGCAGACGGCGAGGCTTCAGGCGCTCGCAGAGATGCTCTCGGTGGATCGGCCCGAGTATCAGGGGCCGAGAGTAGATCTTCGCTTCTCACTCACCCCCGTACGCGTAGTCGGGGATAGCCGGGTGCAAGGCGTTGAGTTTACAGATGGCTCGCAGATTGTGACGATTCCTGCAACCAGCGTCGTGACCGCCATAGGTTTCACCGCTGCCGGCTCGGGCACACTTGAGGCGCTCATCGCGCAGCAGTCAGAGACCGGCCGGGTCGAGCCGGGGCTGTACCGAACCGGCTGGGCCAAGCGCGGCCCCCGAGGCGCTATCCCCGAGAACCGCGCGTGCGCGAAATCAGTCAGTGACGAGATCACCGCTGACCTGCAAACGGGCACGCTCTCGGCTTCAGGGGATAAACTCGGATTTGTTGGTCTGCCGGAGGCAGCTCAGGAGAAGGCGATCAGCTACGCGCAGTGGCTCGTGCTCGATGCCTTTGAACGAGAAGCCGCATCTCCCGATCGCGTCAGGCGCAAAGTCTCAGATCACGACCGCATGGTTGCGGTCGCTCGCGGTGAAGGGTAGCCCCTTGCTGCACACTCCATACGCACATACGAGAGGACATCAGCTGTGAAATTCACAGTGCTATACGGCACCGAATCAGGGAATTCAGAATTGATCGCCGAAGACCTGGGAGCGAAGTTGCGCGAGACCACCGACGAGGTGGAGGTCGCGGACTTGCAAGATTTTGACCCCCAAGCGATGACTGCCGACTCGTTCTATGTCGTGGTCTGCTCAACCCACGGCGAGGGTGACCTCCCGAACACGGCAATCCCCTTTGCTGAGGCGTTCGACAAAGCACTCCCCGACCTCACTGGTGTGCGTTACGCCATGTTCGGTCTTGGCGACACCTTCTACGAAGAGACCTACAGCCAAGGCAGCGAGCACCTCGACCGCCGGTTCGCCGCGCAGGGTGCGGTTCGTGTGGGTGAATACGGCCGCCACGACGCATCCTCCTGGGACCTACCGAGCGATGTCGCGCTCGAATGGCTTCCCGGGGTGCTTGAGGCCGCAGGGGTGCCTGCATAGCCAACGCTTTGTGTGGGGAGGGGCGTGCGGTGATCCGCGCACCCCTCCCTACTTTTTCTCGCCCGTGGCTAGTGCTCAGAGGCCGCCACTGTTCGAGCCCGCTCGACCAGAGCACCAAATACACGTCTACGATCACTCACGTCGGCTTCAGGCTCCTCCGGGTGCCATTGAATTCCGATCACCCAACTCGCGGTGCGATGCTCGGTCCCCTCGACCACACCATCGTGCGCCCGAGCGGTGACGCGGAGTTCCGAGCCCACCTCGGCCACTGCCTGATGATGCCCTGAGCGCACCGTAACCTTCTCGCGCCCGAGAATCCTCGCGATCTCGCTGCCGGATTCGAGCACCACCTCTTCGTCGAGAAACATGGGAGAGCCGGGGCCTCCGCGATGAGGTCCAAATTCCTCGATATCAGGGATCAGTGTTCCTCCAAAGGCGACGTTGAGGAGTTGGGATCCACGGCAGATCGCGAGTGTCGGAAGATCTCGGGCCACCGATTCCCTGAGGAGATCGATGCAATAATCGTCGGCCCTACGATCGACCCCGTACGAGTTTGCCGGCAGCTCCTCAACCCCATACAACGCGCCGTCTACGTCGCCCCCTCCGAGGAAGAGAATCCCTTCTGCGCGCGCAAACACCTCGTCTGCAGGTTGAAACGTGGGGGCCGATGAGTTGACCAACCTGGGCCTCCCTCCCGCCTCACGCACAGCTTCGAACGCGATCCTCGTGAAGTCAGACATCAATTGGTGCGACACCTCGCCCATGCCTGGGAAGGTCAGTGAGACAACCACTGGGATGAGGGGCCCGGTTGCATCCTCCTCTCCCTGTTCAAAGACGGCGGGGTCAACGGCGAGATCTGACATGGAATTCCTTTTCTAGACACAGCTACGGGCGGCCAACTCCGAAGAGTCGACCGCCCGCGCTGGCGTACGTTATTTACACTACGGTCTTGATCGGGCCGCTCGCGTCTGCTGCGGGAGCATCTCCGCGGAGGTAGGCCTTCGAAACCAGCATGTAGATCCACCCGATTCCGATGACCCCAACCGTGGTCATGATGAGGAGGTAGTCTTCCACCCAGGTACCACCCGTCGGACGTGGCCAGATGATGTTGATAACCGCCACGATTCCCCAGAGCAGCGCCAGGATGTTCACCGGGTAGGCCCAGGCGCCGAGCTTGAACTTGCCTGCGGGCTTCCATCCCTTGATTCGTGCGCGCAGTGCGGCGAGCACCACCATGCCGAAGCCGATGTAGATCCCCACGGTACCGAAGCCGACTAAGGCGAACAGTGCCTGCACGAGGAACAGCGAGAGAATCACGATCAGTCCCGGAACGATCGCAGCGACGAGCAGTGCGTTGTTCGGTACGTGACGCTTGGCATTGAACTTTGTGAGCTTCGCGGAGCCAGGGAGGAAACCGTCTCGGGCCATCGAGTAGATCAGGCGGCTCGCGGCTGCTTGCAGGCTCGTGATGCAGGAAATGAATGCGATGACGATGAAGAGCATCACAATCGGGAAAATCGGGCCGAAGTTCGCCATCAGCAGTTCGCCAATGGGATCGGTGACGGTACCGTCCGCCACTGCTTGGAAGTCGGGAACGGCAAGTACCAGCGAGAACGCGAGCAGGTTCGCCGCGAAGCCACCGATGTAGAGCGTCATACGCATGGCCTTCGGCACCTGGCGGCTCGGATCCTTGATTTCCTCCGCGACGTCACCATTGGCCTCAAAGCCGTAGTAGGCGAACATACCGATCAGGGCCGCTGCGGCGAATGCACCAAGATAGCCACCGGGAGCATCGTTGCCGATGCCCTGATTGTCGAAGAAGATCGACCACTCGTGCTGTCGGCCAAAGAAGATGAGGTAGATGCCGATAACAACAGCACCAATCATCTCGGCAATCAGGCCGACGATTGCGGCAATACTGAGCACCTTGGTTCCGGAGAAGTTCAGGATCGTGGCGACCACGAGTGTGCCGAGAGCGATCAGGACGATACCCACTCCATCAAGCGAGGCACCGAACAGCGAACCCACGAACGGTGCGGCGCCGTAGGCGACCGCAGCGATGGTGCCCACGAGCGCGACCACATAAATCCACCCGTTCATCCAGGCGTACTTGCGACCCCACAGACGACGTGACCACGGGTACACACCACCAGCAACCGGATAATTTGACACGACCTCGCCGAAAATCAAGCCGACCAGGAACTGGCCGACGAGGGCGATCACGAGCGCCCAGGCCATGGGGGGCCTGCGGTGCCGAGCGAGATCGCAAACATCGAGTAGACGCCTGCGATCGGAGAAAGGTAAGTGAAGCCGAGCGAGACGTTGCCGAAGAAGCTCATCTCGCGTTTAAACGTTGTGTCGTAGCTGTACCCGAGAGATGCCAGGTGAGCGGCATCTTCATCGTGTTCAGTCACGGGTGTGGTATCTGTCATTGTTGCTCCGTACTCCCTCGTACAATCGCCAGAGACACTTCCGTTGCTGGATGCGAACGGAATAGATACAACCTACATCTAGATGTTTTCCTACTCAAGTCATATCTGAAATTTGACCCAACTTCACCGCTTTATTTGCGACTGATTCATTCACAAATAAATGAATTATTTCGATCTGGTTTCGCGGCGGGTTGACTGGTCCGCGTACTTCTCCATCAGCTCAGCGAAACCCGAATGCTCCGCATTTCCTTGATCCGCCGCACGAGCTTCAGGTGTGAAATCCGTAGTCGTCGGGGCGATCGACTGAGTCGGGAGAGCAACCGAAGCAGAGGTCTCGGGGCCTCCAGGTTCCCCCTCCGATCCGAGCAAACTGACACGCATAGCCGAAGCAAGTTCGCGACCCACACGCGCCGCACGATCCTCGACGCCATCGCTTTGGGCATCACCCGACTCTGTGGCTCCCCAGTCGGCCGTGGCAGCAAAGATGCCAGTGGGCATCGGGAGCGCGCGCAGGTATGAGAAGAGTGGCCGAAGAGCATATTCCACGACGAGAGAGTGGCGTGCACTACCGCCGGTAGCCCCAAGTGCCACAGGAGTGCCCTCAATGTCATCGGGTGCGATGAGGTCAAAGAACGACTTGAACAATCCCGCGAATGAGCCGTTAAAGACCGGGGTGACCGCAATCAGCCCGTCAGCCTCGCGAACCTCTCGCAACGCCTCGGCGAGCTTCGGCTCAGCGAACCCAGTGATCAAGTTGTTGGAGATTTGACCAGCAAGGTCCCGGAGCTCAATGACTTTGACTTCGGCGGAGATCCCGTGCGCCTGCAGAGCGCGATCCGCGTAGGAGATGACCCGATCGGCGAGGAGGCGGGTGCTCGACGGCGCACCGAGACCCCCCGAGACCGCAACCAAGCGTACCCGGGGAGTGGAAGAGGGATGACTCACGATTGCACTTCGCTCTCTGCGCCTGCTGCGCTCTCTGCGTGGTCCAGGCCGGCAGGCGGCGCAAGCTTCTCTGCCAAGTGCTTCAGCGTGCGCAATTCATCCTCACTGAGCCGATCGCGCATCGTCTGAGCTATGTCAGACGCGTGACCCGCGCCAATACGGCGTTGCAACGCCCGGCCCGTTTCGCTGAGCATCAAGATTGCTCCTCGCCCATCTCTGGGGTCCGGACTCCTGTCAATGAGCCCCTCAGTGACGAGCCTCTCGATCATTCGACTCAAGGAGGGCTGAGGAATGAAGAGACGCTCGGTGAGGTCGCGTTGCCGCATTCCCCTCTCCCCGTCCCTGCCGAGCTGGTACAAGATGTCATACTCGCGGGTCGTCCGGCCGTGCCAGATGGGCGTCTCCGTGAACTTGCGAAACAGGATCGATTGCGCCCGGAAGAGCGCCTCCCAGGCCTCGACCGCTAGAGCTGCGGGCCCACTCGCATCACCGAACATCAGGCGGCCCGCGCTGTCTCGTGGGCCGGACCTGCAGCTTCTGATCCTCGGGCAGTGCGGCCGGCAAGACGCGATGCGTGCGTCGGAGTCTCAGGAACGTCTGCTGGGCGATTCTTCGCAAACTCCGCTCGCAACACCGGCAACACCAACTCTCCGAACATGTCGAGTTGTTCCAGTACGGTCTTGAGCGGCAAGCCCGCGTGATCGATGAGGAATAACTGGCGTTGGTAGTCGCCCGCCCACTCACGGAAGGAAAGTGTGCGGTCGATCACTTCTTGCGGGCTCCCCACGATCAGTGGGGTCTGCTCCATGAAATCCTCCAAGCGGGGCCCATGCCCGTAGACCGGCGCATTGTCGAAGTACGGACGGAACTGCCTGATGGCGTCTTGAGAGTTTTTCGCGAGAAAGAACTGGCCACCGAGACCAACGATCGCCTGGTGCGATTTCCCGTGCCCGTAGTGCTCGTAGCGCTCGCGATAGATCGAGATCAGTCGCTGATAATGTTCCTTTGGCCAAAATATGTTGTTCGCAAAAAACCCGTCGCCATAGAAGGCAGCCTGGTGCGCAATTTCAGGGCTGCGGATCGAGCCGTGCCACACAAACGGGGGAACAGCATCGAGCGGCCTCGGGGTGGACGTGAATCCTCGCAGAGGGGTGCGAAACTGACCTTCCCAGGTAACAACCTCTTCATCCCACAGGCGCCGGAGCAAGGCATAGTTCTCGATAGCCAGCGGTATTCCCTGCCTGATGTCTTTGCCGAACCACGGGTAGACCGGGCCTGTGTTCCCTCGACCCATCACCAGATCGACACGACCGTCGGCCAGGTGCTGCAGCGTCGCGTAGTCTTCCGCGATCTTTACAGGGTCGTTGGTCGTGATCAGCGTGGTCGCGGTTGAGAGCGTGATCCGCTCGGTAACCGCAGCGATATAGGCCAGGGAAGTCGTCGGAGCGGAAGGGAAAAACGGAGGATTGTGGTGTTCTCCCGTCGCAAATACATCAATGCCGATTTCTTCGACCTTTTTCGCGATCGCCACATGCGCCTTGATGCGCTCATTTTCAGTGGGCATGATGCCCGTAGTGGGATCGACAGTGAGGTCGCCAACCGAGAAGACTCCAAATTCCATGATGCTCCCTGCGTGCGTGTGCGCACCGAATATGCGACGCGAGTTGTGGCTACACCCAACTATATTCTAATGAATTTATTTACGCAAACTTTCAAGCAAATGGAGCAAGAAGGGCCCGGCAGCGCGCTGTCACTTTTCTGGCCGGAGTGGTGGAAGAATGGGGAAATAGTTCGTGGCAGCTTGCGCCACCTCAATCTTTCATCTCCATCTCCAGCCCCAAAGGAAGCAACTCATGGTCGAGTCCACTCTGTCCCCCGAACTTGAGGCAGTAGTCTCAGCAGCCGCCGCAGCTGCGCCCGCGTTCGCCGCGACTGCGCCGGAGGACCGCGCCCGAGCGATCGTCTGTGTCGCCGACGCGCTCGAAGGTGCGAGTTCGCAGCTGGTCGAAATCGCGATGCGTGAGACCGGCCTTACCGAGGCGCGACTCACCGGCGAGGTGAAGCGGACAGCCGTGCAGCTGCGCTTGTTCGCCGAAGCGCTCTCCGCGGGTGACTATCTCGATGCGCGCATCGACCACGCCGATCCTGCCTTTGTGCTCGGTCCGCGCCCCGACATCCGCCGGGTGCTGCTACCCCTGGGCCCAGTGATTAACTTCTCTGCCTCCAACTTTCCGTTTGCCTTCTCGGTGCTCGGCGGCGACTCCGCGGCGATTCTCGCCGCCGGTTGCCCGTTGATCGTGAAGGCACATTCGGGTCATCCCGAACTCTCCGACGCCACAGCTGCCGTGGCGCGCGAAGCCCTCGCAAAATCGGGGATGCCCGACGGCGTCTTTCACTTGGTGCACGGCCAGCAAGCCGGCGTTGCGATACTGAAGGACGCGCGCATCAAGGCCGGCTCCTTCACCGGCTCTATCGCGGTGGGCCGTCTGCTCGCCGACATCGCAGCATCGCGGCCCGCTCCGATTCCATTCTTCGGCGAGCTCGGCAGCGTTAATCCGGTGTTCATCACCGCTGACGCCATCTCCGAGCGCGCCGATGAGATCGCTGCAGGCTACCTGACAAGCGTGTCAGGCTCGGCGGGCCAGCTCTGCACGAAACCCGGATTTGTATTCATCCCGGAGGGGTCGCACCTGAACGAAGCGATAGCCGCGGCAGGAAACGACCTGCCCGAACACCGCCTGCTCGGTCCTCGCATTGCTCAATCGTTCGCAGAACGACGCGATGCTATCCTCGCCTCCCCCGGCGTTCGTCCAGTCATCGCCGGCGGGATTCGCTTTGACGAGCAGCAGCAAGGGTGGGCAACTCCCACCATCGTGGCGGTCTCGCTCGATGATTTCCGTGCGAGCACTCACGCCCTGGTCGAGGAGGCCTTCGGGCCGCTCTCGATCTTGGTTGAGGTTCCTGCGGGCACCGATCTGGCTGCACTCATGCCCGAGTTTTATGAGGGTAACCTGACGGGCACCGTGCACCTGAGTGCCGCCGAGGGAGCGGGCGACACCGAGAACGTGGCGGAGCTGCAGGCGCTCGTTGCGGCCCTCACTCAGCAGGTGGGTCGAGTGCTCTTCAACGGCTGGTCGACCGGTGTTGCCGTCACACCCGCGCAGCAGCATGGAGGCCCCTGGCCAGCAACCACGAACGACTCCAGCACCTCGGTGGGCACCGCAGCGATCACCAGATTCTTGCGCCCGGTTGCCTATCAGAACGCCCCTGCCGCGTTCTTGCCAGCGGCGCTCCGCGATGACAATCCACTCGGTGTCGCCCAGGCAATTTCACCAGCAGGTGAATCGCACAGTTGGGGCGCCAGCTTCCGCTAGGCCCAATCTCACTCGCACCAGGCACTCCGGCTCGGATTTCGTGTGCGGTTACGCACGTTGTTTCGCCAAACCGTTTACGATTATGAGATGAATCATTCCGTGCGGCTGATCGCCGCCACAGCTGCAGTCATCAGCCTCACGGCCGCCCTCGTAGGCTGCACATCGGGCGGCTCCGCGGACGTCGTGGGCACCTGGGGCGATAGCGAGGCGCAGGGGCAGCCTTCAATCCAGTTTGCGGAAGATGGCACGTTCGGCGGCACCGACGGCTGCAATCGACTGTTCGGGGAGTACACGGTCAACGGCGACGTCGTTGAATTTGGAAACATGGGTTCGACGATGATGTTCTGCGAGGGCGTCGACACGTGGCTGAGCGAGGCTGCCACCGCACGAGTGGATGGAGATTTACTGGTTGTCAGCGATGCCTCAGACAGCAAGATTGGCACCCTAGAGCGCGTCGCCGAGTAGCCGTTGATAGACAACGAGGGGTGGATCACGCTGCGTGATCCACCCCTCGTTGTCTAGTCTGGGAGACTACTGCCAGAGCACCGCGAGGGCCACGTTGACAACGCCAAGGCCTGCGACGGCGCCGAGCACGCCCGCATTCACGCTGTCCTTCTTGCGGTTGATCAGCACGATGACAACCATCGCTATCAGTACCGCGAGCTTGACCGTGATCTTGAAGTTATTCACGGGCTCGTCAAGCATGTACTTCATTGCGACCAGCAGCAGGCCGGTGACGAACATGGTGCTCAGGCCGTGAATCACACCATTGGTGATGATCGCGCGACCGCGCTTCACTGCTGGCATCTGAGCCATAACACTTCCGAACACCGCAGCGAAGCCGACGATGTGCAAAACGACGAGTGTTCCCTTGACTATTTCCATGAAATCAATACTATCCGGCTCAGTGGAAGAAGTGCCGTTCCCCTGTGAAGTACATTGTGACGCCAGCTGCTACCGCAGCCTCGATTACCTCGGCATCGCGTACCGATCCACCGGGCTGCACGACGGCACGCACCCCCGCGTCGAGCAGCACCTGCAGGCCATCAGCGAAAGGGAAGAAGGCGTCTGATGCTGCGACCGCGCCCTGAGCGCGCTCCGCTGCGCGGCTCACCGCGAGCCTGCAGGAATCGACTCTATTCACCTGCCCCATGCCGACGCCGACCGAGGCGCCGTTCGCGGTCAGAATAATGCCGTTCGATTTCACCGCTCGACATGCGCGCCAGGCAAATTCAAGCTCGGCGAGCGTCTCGGGATCAGCAGCTTCGCCCGCCGCCAATTCCCATTCACTCGTCCCAGCGAATTCACGGTCTGCGTCCTGCAGCAAGAACCCGCCAGAGACCTGACGCAGCTCGACCGGGTTTGGTGCGAAGTCTGCGGGCAACACCAGCAAGCGCACATTCTTCTTCTGCGTCAGAATCGCGAGGGCCTCGGGTTCAAAGCCGGGCGCGACCACGACCTCCGTGAAAATCTCAGCGACGGTTTCTGCCATCTTCGCTGTGACAACGCGGTTCGCCGCGATGACTCCCCCGAACGCCGAGACCGGGTCGCAGGCGTGAGCCAACTCGTGTGCTGCGGCAATGGGATCGGAAGCTTGTTCGGGCGCGACGGCGATGCCGCAGGGGTTCGCGTGCTTGATGATCGCAACGGCGGGCCGCTCGTGGTCGAATGCAGCGCGCAACGCGGCATCGGCATCCACGTAGTTGTTGTACGACATTTCTTTGCCGTGCAGCTGGGTCGCCTGAGCTATACCGGCGCCCTCAGTCTCTGTAAAGAGCGCTGCACGCTGATGGCTGTTCTCGCCGTAGCGCAACACCTGTTCGCGCAGCCCAAACATCTCATAGCCCACGTAGCCGTCACTGTCGGCAAAGATGCTGTCGACTGAGGCATCCGCCTCTGCGTCAGCATCGACTTCCGATGCACCCCACTCGCCATCCTCTTGGTCAAGGAACCAATTCGCAACGGCGGCGTCATATTGCGCGGTATGCACGAACGCTTCGGTGGCGAGTGAACGCCGCAGGGCAAGTGACGTACCGCCCGATCGCACCGCTGAGATGACTTCTTCATACCGCGAGGGCGACACAACGATCGCCACGTTCGCGTGATTCTTTGCGGTCGCGCGCACCATCGCGGGACCCCCGATATCGACGTTCTCGATCACGTCAGCGGCGGGCTTGCCGGCGGCAACCGTCTGCTCGAAGGGATACAGGTTCACTACGACGAGCTCAAATCCCGCGTAGCCGAGCTGCTCGAGTTGCGCGCGATGATCCGCCAAACGCAGGTCTGCCAGAAGCCCGGCGTGCACGGCTGGGTGCAGCGTCTTGACGCGACCATCGAGAGCCTCAGCGAAGCCTGTCACCTCGGCGACATCCGTGACAACATACCCTGCGTCACGCACGGTCTGTGCGGTCGAACCGGTCGACACAATCTCGACGCCCGATTCGACGAGCGCAGTCGCGAGATCGAGCAAGCCCGATTTGTCACTTACTGAGATCAGGGCACGACGCACCGGAATAGTGTCTCGGTGCTCGTAGAGGCTGGGGTCGTGGCTCTGAACTGCCATAGGAGGCTCCTTCGTGACGCGGCGGATGTCGCTTCTCGGGTGGTCGACTGTCGGTGGGATGAATCAGGTGTGGATCGGCGCTAACCGCGCTCGCCGGGAAGCAGAAGAGTGCCCTCGGCTATCTCGCGCACGGCCTCGACAAGAAGGGGCCGCTCAATCTTCTTGATGCGCTCATGCAGATCCGCCTCGGCCTCGCCCGGAAGTATCTCTACTCGGGCCTGCCGGAGCACCGGGCCGGTGTCAACGCCCTCGTCAATAACGTGGACGGTAACTCCCGTCTCAGTTGCTCCAGCGGCGAGCGCGTCGCGCACGGCGTGTGCACCGGGGAAGAGCGGCAGGAGCGCCGGGTGAGTGTTGATCAGGCGGGGCGAGAAGAGCCGCACAAAGCCTGCCGGCAAAATGCGCATCAAGCCGGCGCTCACCACGAGGCAGGGATCAGGTCCCGTGCCCACTCCGTGCTCTTGCAGGGCCGCGGCGAGAACCTGCCCCCACTCCTCACGAGTGTCGTAGTCGCCAGGCCTCACGATAAATGTCGGCACGCCTGCGGCGCGCGCGTGAGCGAGGCCGGGCGCCTCGGTGTCGCTGCCGACAGCGACGATCCGGGCGGGAAAACCCGGCTCCGCAGCCGCGTCAAGCAGCGCTTTGAGATTACTGCCCCCACCCGATATGAGGACCGCGATTTTCAGCACCCCGTAAGTCTACCGGCAGTGGATCACCTCGGCTGCGAGCGCGAACGGTCGCTCGGACGCGAGATGCACCTCTTCCTGCATAGCCCAGGAATCCCAGTGCGGCAGGAACATGTTGCCATCGCGTGTGAGCGCGCGTGCTCGGCGTACCTCGGCGGGACACTCCAGCCAGATGCTGTGCACTGCCTCTCCTGCAGCCCATTCGCGAGCAGCCTGGAGGTTGTGCGCCGTCAGCGCTCCGCACCCTTCAATGATCAAGGGCCCGCGCCGGTCGAGCGAAACGCTCTCCGCCGGTTCCATCTTCTCCCAGTCGAATCGACGATATTGGCCCCTTCGCAGGGCGGCCGCGACGGCCAGGGAGCCCCGGGCAAGCCCGTTCCATCCCGGGTAAAGATCGTCAAGATGCAGAATCCCGCCTTGCGACGATACCCGCAGCGATTCGGCCAGCACAGTCTTACCGGAGCCTGAGCGGCCGTCAATGAGAAAAACGGCGGGCATAGACGCCCCAAGCCGAGCGAGCACGCGCAGTGCGGTCGTTCCTGACCTCATGAATTGATGAGCTCCCCCGCCTGCATGCGCAGTGTACGGTCGGCGATCGCGTCAGCTTCGGATTCATCGTGGGTGACGAGAATCGCAGTGGTCCTGGTTGCACGCAGGACCCGCGCGAGGTCTCCACCGAGGCGGTCTCGAAGCTCTCGGTCGAGTGCAGAGAGTGGCTCATCAAGCATGAGCATGCGCGGCCCCGGGGCGAGGGAGCGTGCGAGCGCGACGCGTTGTTGTTCGCCACCCGACAGCTCCGTGACTGGCCGCCCGCCGTATCCGGGGAGCCCGACTAATTCGAGTAACTCGGCAACCCGAGCAAGACGCTCAGCCCGCGGCACTCGCCGGGCGCTGAGGCCGTAGGCGACGTTCTTCGCCACCGACAGATGCGCGAAGAGCTGCGCATCTTGAAACATGAGCCCAAATCCTCGCTGGTGCGGTGGCACGCGAGCGAGGTCATGACCAGCCCAGAGCACCGATCCCCCGCTCAGCGACTGCAGGCCTGCTATGGCCCGCAACAGCGTCGATTTACCGCATCCGCTCGGACCAAGGAGCGCCACGACCTCTCCGCGATCCACAGAGAACGTGGCCCGCGTAACCGCCGCAGGCACCACAGCATCGTCCCGGACCGGCGCGCCGTAGCGCACGGTCACTTGGCGCACCTCAAGCCCCGTCTCGGGCACCGTTCCTACTGACATACTCACCATTCTCCTGCTACGTCACCGCGCCACCGTTCGGCGACCAGCATCACACCTGCGGTAAGCGCCCCGAGCACGACAGCCGAGGCCAGCGCCATGCCGTAGTTTTCGGCACCCTGCTGGCCGATGAGCTGAGCGCTAACGACCGGGAGCGTCTGGTCGCCCGGGCGAACCAGAAATGCGGTCGCCCCGAATTCGCCAAGCGATGTCGCGAACGCAAACCCGAGCGCGAGTCCCGCCGATCGCCCGAGCATCGCCAGATCGATTGTTGCCAGAATCCGAAGTGGTGAGGCACCGAGCGTGGCTGCAGCCTCGCGCAACCGGGGGTCGATCCCTCGGAGAACGGGGAGCAGTGTGCGCACCACGAGCGGGAGTGCGATGAGCGCCTGGGCAATTGGGATCAACACCACCGAGGTGCGCAGGTCAAAGCCAACGCCGAGCGGACGATGCATCGTGAGCAACAAACCAAAGCCGAGTGTCACCGCCGAGACGCCGAGCGGCAGCATAACGAAACCATCGAAGGTGCGGGTGGCTAAGCCCAGGTGCGGATTACTCGGTTGTCGCGAAGCCACGAGCGCAGTGAGCACCCCCAAGAACATCGCGATAGCCGTTGCGGCCATCGCGGTCTGTAGGGATAGCCAGATGGCATCAAGTACGCTGCCGTTGAGCCGTGACCCCTCTGGCGGCACCACCAGGTGGACATAATTCTCGAGACTCAGCGCACCGTCTGCGCCGCGCAGTGAGCGCCAGACAAGCGCGAGGATCGGCAACGCGTGCAGGCCTAGTGCGGTCACCGCGAACACCGCGATTGCGGGCACATGCGCGCGGGTGGGGCGCTGAGCACCGCGCGCGATATAGCGAAGGGCCACAGCTCGATCGCGGCTCTTGCGCAGCCGTGCCGAGAGCAGGAGCACCACGATGACGATCGCGAACTGCACGAGTGAGAGCACTGCCGCCGAGCGAAGATCGAGAAACTGAACGGTGAGGCGATAGATCTCGGTCTCGATATTAGAGAATTGTCGACCGCCCAGGATAAGCACGACCCCAAACGAGGTCGCGCAGAACAGGAACACGAGGGCTGCTGCGGAGGCGATCGCTGGGCCGAGATTGGGCAGGGTGATCGTGAGGAAAACCCGCACGGGCCCGGCGCCGAGCATGCGCGCCGCCTCCTCTGAGCGCGGGTCAAGCTGCGCCCAGAATCCGCCCACGGTGCGCAACACCACCGTGACGTTGAAAAACGCCAACGCAAGCACTATCGCGGTAAGGCTCTGATCGAGGCCCAACCAGTGAAGTGGCGCTCCGGGTCCAAGCAAGGCAGTGAATGCCACACCGACAACCACTGTGGGCAATACAAACGGCACGGTAGCCAAGCCGCGCAGAAGCGACTGCCCGCGAAACTGCAGTCGATACAGCACGAAGGCGGCTGGCAGGCCAAGGAGCACGGAGAGTGCGGTGCCGAGCACAGCCTGTGTGAGGGTCTGGCCAATGACCCGCCAGGTTCTCGGTTCAGCGAAAACCTGAGAAGGTGCCGAGGAACCGGGTGATCCACTATCAAACAGGCCGGTCGCCACGAGCGCGAGCACCGGCCAGACGAAAAAGAGGGCGAGGAAGCCGAGAGGTAGCGCTACCGCGATGGCCCAACCGAACCGGCCGAGCCAACGCGCGGTGACGGCGCTTCGCTCTGCTACCAGCCGGTCGCTTCGCTCCACGCCTTCAACCAGGCCTCGCGCCCGGCCCCAATTTCAGCCGGGGTCAGGTCGTAGGGCGTCTCCGGCATCGGCGCGAACCGCTGCCATTCGTCGGGCACATATGCTTCGACATCGACCGGGTACACGTACATGGTGTCAGCAATTGTGTCTTGGAACTCGCGTGACAGCAGGTAGTCGACCACTGCCCGGCCTCCCTCCGGGTTTGCGGCACCCGAGAGCACTCCAGCGTACTCAACCTGAGACGAGCAGGTGTCGAGTAGCGCTCGTGTCGTGGTGGCGTCCCCATCTTCAGTTACGGTCCAAGCGGGTGAAGAACTGTATGAAAGCACAATCGGGAAAGTGCCTTCGCCACCGCCCTGAGTGAATTGGCCGTTGTAGGCTTCGGTCCATCCTTGTTCAATGCGCACGTCATTCTCGGCAAGGCTCGCCCAGTAGTCGACGAATCCATCCTCACCGAACGCCGCGACGGTCCCGGTCAGAAAAGACGCTCCTGTCGATGACGAGGTCGGGT
This sequence comes from Leucobacter shiyiweii, assembly GCF_052446065.1. Taxonomy (GTDB): domain Bacteria; phylum Actinomycetota; class Actinomycetes; order Actinomycetales; family Microbacteriaceae; genus Leucobacter. Next base: position 1,535,817 of record NZ_CM127080.1, read on the forward strand.
CGAGCAGCACCGTGAGTCCCGCGTATGCGGGGTCGGCGAGGTCGTCATACCCCGTGGGCTCAGCGAGACCCTGCTCGACGAACCAGGCGGGATCGATATTGATGCAGGTCGCTCCGAGCGTCACCGGGCTGAGTGATCCTTCGGTGTCATACACGAACTCCTCCGCACGTGGGGGCAGCGCTGGGGAACGATACGGTTCGACAACTCCGCCTTCAACAAGCCGGGACGCGAAGACATTGTCCACACCGAAGAACGCGTCGGCAATCGGCGCTCCCTGAGTCAGTATCAGCTTGTTGGTGAGCTCGCCGCCATCTCCCGCCGTGATGACTTCGACCTCGTAACCGGTGGCAGCGCTGGCTGCTGCAGCGAACTCCTCGTTAGGAAACGATTCGTGCACGACAAGGGTGACACTCCTCTCGGCATCAGCGGATCCGCTGTCACCCTCGGATCCGGCGCAGCCAGCAATCGCCAGTCCGAGTGCGGCCACAACCCCAAGACTCAATGGGCGAACCGCGACGCGACGTTTCACTGGAGGCGACTTCTTGCGCTCTCCGGAAACGTGGGGCTGTGAAGATGCAGACGTGTGCATATGATTCCTTCCTCCGCTGGTATTACCCAGATCAGGTTGAACGGTCAGAACTCGCGGAGTTCAGTCTCAGCCCGACGACGTCCGGGCTCCCGTGGATGTAGTTCTACTCTAGCCCTTTCGCATCCAGATTCGCCAACGCGAGGCGCTCACGCTCGGCGTGCTCGACTCAAGGTTCTTCGGTCCGTTCTCCCACGAGTACGCGCGCAGGATCGATTCTTCGTCGGTCTCTGTCGACACCTCCGTTTCAGTCGACACCTCGGTCTCAGCCGACACCTCGGTCTCGGCAGACACCTCCGACGGCGAAGTTCCGCCCTCCCCCGCCACGTCTCCTTCGGGAAGTGTCTCCGCCACGTTGTCGACGTGCGTCTCGGCCTCCGCCGCATGGCTGCGCAGACGCTCATCGATACGAGGGCCTGGGAAGTCTGGAATGGGCATCGTATCGAGTTCGGTAAGTGAATCCGTGGATGGAGACTGGGCTGCCGCACTCTCCTCGGATCGGGCAAACACCAAGGGAGTGACGGGCCGCGCATTCTGCGTCTCCGCTTGGCTCTCGCCCTCGCCGCGCCGAAGCACAGGGAGCGCCTCGGTCCAGCGAGAATGATCGACCCTGCGCACAAATACGCCGCAGAGCATTCCTACCCCAAGCTCGGCTGCGGCAAGACCCCCTGCAATCCATGGAGCAGGGCCTACCTCGGCGAGGCGACCCGGCCCGGCCGCCCCCGAAGCGAGCGCAGAAAGACCAGTGACTGCGAGCCCCGCGCACGCCGCAGCGAGCACCGGCACGAGTATTGCCCACAGGATCGGCTCGCTGCGGAGGTTTCGCCTCCCACCAGCGAGCCCTCCCACCATCACGCCCGCAAGCACGACGAGCGTCGGCGCCAAGGCCCCCGCACTTCCCCACCCCTGGGGAATCGCGCCGAGTAGTGGCAGCGACGGAAGCGGGCCCAGAAGGGTATCGAACGGCGTCACCGACGTGCCCGTGCCGATCGCGAATCCTGCGCCGGTGAGCCACGTCACAGACCACACCCAGGCGATCGGCAGCACGGCCAGCTGAAACAAGAAGACCAGCACAATTGCCAAGAGGTCAAGCTGAAGGCCCTGCCCGAGGGCCACGATCTGCACGTATCCGACTACGATCGCGGCCACAAGACCCAGTGCACCCAATCCCATGAGTGCTGCGAAGCCGGCAGCGGATAGCCGCGCCATCTCCCACGACCGCGAGGGCAGAGAGGCGGCGCCTAGGGGGCTGACGCGTTCGAACGCTCTCTGCACCTGTCGCACGGTGGATCGCCACCACTCGTGGCCGCTCGACACCGAGCGCGCCACGAAGCCCAACGCGGACCACACCCCAAACCACAGCGTTGGCACCATAATTGCCGCCCACATCGGAGCCGCCAGCACCGGGCTCGCAAGCCAAGCGACTGCGGCTCCCGCTATCGCATACCCCGCTGCACCACCGAGCGGGGCCGCCACACCGACGCCTCCGCGCTGACCAAAACGCCATCCAGATCGAAAAGCGAGGGTGGCGGTGAGAAACGTCAGCGTCAAGGGCGCGAGCGAGATCACGAAGTTCAGCGACTGCGGCTCGAGCCCGAAGGATAATGCTGATTCTGGCGTGAGTGAGAATGTCAGCGGGATAAGGTGCGCCAGCATCCACACGCCAGCAACACCGAACCCAACCTGACTCGGTTCACCGCTCAGGTCAAAGGTGAGCCACCAGAGGAGAACGCCGGGAATGGCGATCACTACGAAGACCTCAAGCGCAATGGCTCCGGCCTCGATCGCGGCGATCACCGCCGTTAATGTTGCTCTCATTGTCTCAAGGCTACCGATCGGCATCGATAACCGTCAGCGCACACGCACAGGCGGCGGGCACCAAGGGTGCCCGCCGCCTTAATTCGCTCGCTACAACTACAGCGCGGCGTATACCTCACGCAGCAATCGCGCGGTCTCGCTCGGCGTCTTGCCAACCTTCACGCCAGCAGCCTCAAGCGCTTCCTTCTTGGCCTGAGCCGTGCCAGCAGATCCCGACACGATCGCGCCCGCGTGGCCCATTGTCTTGCCCTCGGGTGCGGTGAAGCCAGCGACGTAACCAACAACCGGCTTCGTGACGTTGGCCTTGATGTACTCGGCCGCCCGTTCCTCAGCGTCGCCGCCGATCTCGCCGATCATTACGATCGCGAGCGTCTCGGGGTCAGCCTCAAAAGCTGCGAGTGCGTCGATGTGCGTGGTACCAATAATCGGGTCGCCGCCGATGCCGATCGCGGTGGAGAATCCCAGGTCACGCAGCTCGAACATCATCTGGTAGGTCAGCGTGCCCGACTTCGACACGAGACCGATCGGGCCCTTGCCGGCGATTGTCGCGGGAGTAATACCGGCAAGCGATTCTCCCGGCGTGATGATCCCGGGGCAATTCGGTCCGATGATTCGGGTCTGGTTACCGGTTGCTTGAGCGTGGGCCCACAACTCCGCAGAGTCTTTCACCGGCACGCCTTCGGTGATGATCACCAGAAGTCCGATACCCGCGTCGATAGCCTCAACCGCTGCGTCCTTCGTAAATGCCGGCGGCACAAAGGCAATCGATGTGTCTGCGCCAGTGGCGGCCATCGCCTCGGCCACGGTGCCAAACACCGGAAGCTCAAGGGCATTTCCGGATGCATCGATGTGAGAGACCGTGGTGCCCGCCTTGCGCGCATTGACTCCCCCAACGATCTGGGTGCCTGCGGCGAGCATCCGGGCGGTGTGCTTCGTGCCTTCCCCGCCGGTGATGCCCTGCACGATGACCTTGGAATCCTTGTTCAGGAAGATCGACATATCTCTACTCTCTCGTCAGTCTCGTGGGTGATCAGGCGTTCGCCAGTTCGGCGGCTTTGTCGGCGCCCTCGTCCATCGTTGCGGCGAGCGTCACCAGTGGGTGTGCCGCCTCAGCAAGGATGCGACGGCCTTCCTCGACGTTGTTTCCGTCGAGCCGCACGACGAGCGGCTTGTTCGCCGCGTCACCGAGCTTCTCGAGTGCGCCCACAATGCCATTTGCGACGGCGTCACACGCGGTGATGCCTCCGAACACGTTGACAAACACCGACTTCACCTGTGGGTCTCCCAGGATCACGTCAAGCCCGGCGGCCATCACCTCGGCAGACGCCCCGCCCCCGATGTCGAGGAAGTTCGCTGGCTTCACTCCGCCGTGGTTCTCCCCCGCATAGGCGACGACGTCGAGCGTCGACATGACAAGTCCGGCACCGTTTCCGATAACGCCAACCTCGCCATCGAGTTTCACGTAGTTGAGATCCTGCTCCTTGGCTTTTGCCTCGAGCGGGTCTTCCGCTGCTTTATCGGTAAGTTCTTCGTGGCCGGGCTGGCGGAACGCAGCATTCTCGTCGAGTGAGATCTTGCCATCAAGCGCGACGATCTCGCCCGCACCGGTGAGCACGAGAGGATTGACCTCGACCAGCGTCGCGTCTTCGCTCCTGTACACCTCGTAGAGCTTCTGGAAGACCGGCACCACCTGAGCCACGAGCTCTTCCGGGAATTTCGCTGCACGCGCGATCTCTTCGGCCTTCGCCGCGTCAATTCCGACAATGGGATCGACCTCAATACGAGCGAGAGCCTCGGGCTTCTCCACCGCGAGCTGCTCAATCTCCATACCGCCCTCGACAGAGCACAGTGAAAGGTACGAGCGATTCGCCCGATCGAGCAGTACCGAGAAATAGAACTCCTGCGCAATATCGGCGCCAGCGGCCACCATCACGCGCTTCACGACATGGCCCTTGATGTCGAGGCCAAGGATCGCCTTCGCAGCGGCGAACGCCTCATCAGGAGTCTTCGCGACCTTGACCCCGCCAGCCTTTCCGCGGCCACCGGTTTTCACCTGGGCTTTCACCACGACCACGCCACCGATCTTCTCGGCCGCAGCGCGCACCTCCTCCGGGGTATCAGCGACGATACCGGCAAGCACCGGCACCCCGTGTTTCTCGAACAGATCGCGTGCCTGGTACTCGTAGAGATCCACGTGCATTCCTTAGAGTGTTGGGAGTGGTTTGGCGTGAGTGAAAAGTCTCGATATCGAGATAGTTCGACCGTTTTACAGCCTATCACCCACTGCGCCGCAACCGGGCTGGCCTAGGTATCGCCTGGCTCGCGCTGACCCTTGGCGGCATACATCCGGACGTCCGCCCGCGACATCAGTTCGTCCAGCGTGTCGTCGCTGCGCAGCTGGGTAACTCCCCAGCTCCAGGAGTACGGGGCGCCCTGAGCAATCTCACAAAGCCGCGTATTTGCAGTGTCTCGATCCGCGTGGATCAGCAGCAAGAACTCGTCTCCTCCCGTTCGGGCAACCAAGTCTTTCTTACCCAAGCCCTGCGTCCATATGTTCGCGGTAGTGCGCAGCGCCCGATCTCCCGCCGCGTGACCACCGGCATCATTGACCGCTTTGAAATCGTCGAAATCGACTACCACGACAGTCAGCGGCTCACCGGTGCGTTTCGCGTCGGCAATCGCCCTCGCCGCGTGCCCTGCGAGGCCCCGACGGTTGAGCACCCCGGTTAGTGGATCATAGTTCGCACGGGCAAGAGCTCGCCTACGCAGGTACGATCCCGCTTCGAGACAGAAGACGGATATCAACACCGCGTAGGCGAAGGCGATCTCCGAGGAATACCCGCTGGAGGTGGGTTCGACTCGCCCGAGCATCGCCAACAAAATGACGAGCACGTTGAACATCAGTGCCAACCTCGCGATGGCCGGTCGGTAGAACCAGCCCACGTAGAGCGCAATCATGGTGAGTTCGAAAAGAGGACTCAGCTCCGTGTGCGCATGAGTGGTCTGAAAGACAAAATAGGCGGACCACACGGCGAGCGCACCGACTACCGCGATCCCCGCCCATCGCGGGTAGCGATGCCCCGCCCAAACCGGGATCACACTCAGCAGCGCGAAACCCACGAGACAACTCAAAATTGTCACGCGGTCATAGTGCAGGTGCCCGACAGCGACATCGGTGAGCAGAGTGAGCGAAAGGGCGGCTGTGAGGAGGGCACTGACCGCTGAAAAATCTGACTGCCGACGCGCCACTCGCACACCGAGGTCACCCACCCGTTGCAGCAGCACCACGATCAGGCTGGCGTCTTCGCTACGGTTCACTGTCGCGCTCTTTTCGCCGCGTAGAGTTTCTCGTCCGCCCGATCGAACATTGTTTCAGTGGTATCGCCGCTTCGGGCTTGGCTGACTCCCCACGACCAGGCGTGAGGTGAGTGCTCGCGCAGTCGCTTCATCGTGCGATGAGCACCCCTTGCATCCGTGCGATCGAAGAGAATTGCAAATTCATCTCCTCCCGTGCGACCCACCACGTCTCGAGACCTGAGCCCCTCTTTCCAATGCTGCACCGTGTCGACGAGCGCCCGATCGCCAGCCGCGTGCCCGCTGCGATCGTTGAGCAGTTTGAAATCATCAAAATCAATGACCACGAGGCTAAGCGGGGTGTTGATACGTAACGACCGTGCGGTCTCCTCCTCGAGTTTCCTCATGAATCCCGCTCGATTCAGCACTCCAGTGAGCACATCAGTCGTGGTCTCATGCTCGGTTCTGCGCCACAGCGCCTGGCCGACTTCAAAGCAAAAATACGTGGCAATGATTGACTGGATCGCCACGGCGACTCCGAGCTCTCCCTGCACGTGAAAGACCGGGTTGAGGATCATCATGAGCGCGATGAACGCCAGACTCATGAGCAGGATTCCCCGATTGAGGGGACGCCTCACAAACCACGCGAGGTAGAGGGCCAAGATGGGCAACTCCTGCATGCTCGAAACTGCAGACTGCTCGTTTCCAAGCGGACTGATGAAATACGCACTGGCGAGCGCGAGCACTGCGACGCAACACAGTCCGAGCCAGTGGGGAAACGCTCGCCCCAGCACAATTGCTGACACGCTGAGTGTCACAGCGGCGATCATGAGCAGCGCGAGCACAACGAGATTTAGGTCTGCGCGGTGAAGGACCAGATCCACGACGAGCGTGCCGGTAAGGAGAGCACCTGCTGAGATGAGGAAAAAGGAGTGCGCGTCCTGTCGACGTCGGGAAAGGATGCCAGGCGTATACTCACCTGGTCCCGAATCGCTCTGGGGAGCTGCGGCATTCTTCAGCACGTATCTGATTACACCGTTCTTGTTTCAGACCCACCCGGGCGCGATTTCCGCGCTGAGCTCACCATCACGGGCACTCTCTCGCAGACTCCAGTCTCCGATCCCGAGCAAGCGCAGCCTAACACGCGACAACACGGCTCTCACAAATGTGTGTTAGAAATCCATGGATACAGGCTTTGGGAGACTCATAGCTTCTCGATCGGAGCCAGTTTGATTAGCAGCTTCCGCATGCCGACCGACACAAACTCGGCATGAGCGACACGTTTCGACCCCTCGCCGGTTACCGCCGTCACGCGACCCTCCCCGTATTCCTCGTGGCGGATCAGGTCACCGGCCTCCAACTTAAGATCGCCGTTATCGCGAACACCGAGACCAATCAGATTGGGAAAGCCCGCTCCGGATTGCTGTGATTCCTTGGCCAAACGCTTGCGCTCGCGCCATTTGTCCAGCGCCGACTGCATATTTCCACTCGCTGGCTCTGACACGGCCGCTGAACCGGACAGGCCTCGGGAATTTCCGGATCCACCGGCAAATGAGACTTGGGAATCGGTCCCGCGACCGCCGCCCGACCTCGCGCCTCGCCCGCCTGCCGCCGAACCACGGGGGGCGTTGAGTGCCCGAGACTCGGTGCCGGCCCGCCCCGTGACCTCGCCTGGCGACTGGCGCCACTCAATAAGTCCGTCGGGAATCTCTTGCAGGAAGCGTGAAGGCATCGCCACCGCAATGTCACCGTAGGTGGCACGCGTGCTCGCCAGGGTAATGTACAGCAGCCTCCGGGCTCGCGTAATTCCGACGTACATGAGGCGCCGCTCCTCACTGATGCCGCCCACCTCATCGACAGACATTTGGTGAGGCAACAGGCCCTCTTCCACTCCGGTGATGAAGACGGCAGGGTATTCGAGACCCTTCGCAGTGTGCAGCGTCATGAGTGATACCGTGCCACTGGCATCGTCAAGGTCGTCTGCTGCGGCGACGAGGCTGACCTGAGTCAGGAATTCGAGAAGTCCCGCGCCCGGATTCTTAATGTCGAATTCGCGGGCAACCGCGACGAGCTCCTCCAGGTTCTCAGCACGTGCCTCATCTTGCGGATCGCGCTTCTCCCGGAGCTTTTCGATCATCTGCGTCTCATCAAGCACCAGCTTCAACACATCCGCCACCGGCGCGGGCTGCTTCGGCGAGGCTGTGTCTTCAGTCGCGCCTCCACCGGCTGCCATGCGGGCGGCTCGAAGCAGGAGATCGCCAAGCGCAAGGATCGAGCCACGAACTTTCGGCCCGAACCCCAGATCGCCTGCGCGCAACATGGCATCGTGAAAAGAGATGCCCTCTGCCTCTTGAAAGTTTGCGAGTTGCGCTTCGGCCATCGGCCCGATGCCGCGTTTCGGGGCAGCGATGAGCCGCGACCAAGAGATCGGATCGTACGGGTTCGCAAGGCTCGTGAGATACGCCATTGCGTCTTTAATCTCTGCGCGGTCGTAGAACTTTGTGCCGCCGAGCACCCGATAGGGCACGGCGGATCTGATGAGCAGCTCTTCCAACGCTCGGGTCTGCGAGTTGGTGCGGTAGAACACGGCAATGTCTCCATATGCCATGCCCGAGCGATGGAGGTCTTCTATTTCCTCCGCCACGAATCGCGCCTCGTCATGCTGCGAATACCCGGTGAAGCCGACGATCTTCTCGCCGTCCCCCTCCGCGGTCCAGAGGTTTTTCTCCTGGCGATCGAAGTTGTTTCCGATCACCGCGTTCGCTGCGCTCAAAATGTTTTGCGTCGAGCGGTAATTCTGTTCGAGCTTGACCACCTCGGCCCCGGAAAAGTCGCGCTCGAACTCCACGATGTTGCGAATGTCTGCACCGCGGAACGCATAGATTGACTGGTCGCTGTCTCCAACGACCGTGAGGCTCGCTCCGGGAATGCTGCCAGCCGCGTCCAGTTCCGAGTCGCGTACGGGGGGCTGCAGGCGCTCCGCCAGTGCACTGTCGACCGGCAGCGTCAACTCCCGAATCAATGAGTACTGTGCGTGATTCGTGTCTTGGTACTCGTCGACCAGGAGGTGACGGAACCTGCGCTGGTACACCGCGGCGACCTCAGGGTGAGAACGGAAAAGGTGAACCGTTTGACCAATGAGGTCGTCGAAGTCGAACGCGTGAGCCTTGCGCAGCGCCTGTTCGTACCCCCGGAAGATCTCCACAAAGAGTCGCTCGCGGGGATCGCTCGCGCTCGCCGTCGCGGCGTAGGAGTCGGCGTCGGCGAGCTCGTTCTTCAACTTCGAGATCTTCGCACCGGTGTTCGCCGGAGTGAAGCCGTAAGTGTCAGCTTCAAGGTCTTTAATCAGGCGCTTGAGTAGCGCCCTCGAATCGGCGGAGTCGTAGATCGTGAAACCTGACCCGTACCCGAATTTCTCCGCCTCACGACGCAGAATGCGCACGCACGCTGAGTGGAACGTTGAGATCCACATTCCTTCCGCAGCGTCACCCAACAGGTCTTGGACTCGCTCACGCATCTCGGCCGCCGCCTTATTCGTGAAGGTGATCGCGAGAATCTGGCTCGGCCATGCCTCCTTGTTGCGAATCAGCTGCGCGATTCGATGCGTGAGCACGCGAGTCTTGCCACTACCTGCACCGGCAACAATCAACAGTGCGTGCCCCCGGGCCTCGACCGCCCGTCTCTGCTGCGGGTTGAGACCCGCGACCAATGGGTCTTCACCACCGGCCGCGGTGCCGGCACGGGCATCGCCGAGCCTGTCAAGGTTCGTTCCGTCAGGGGCAATCAATTCGAAGTCGCTCATCGTGGCTCAAGTCTAGAAGCCGCCGCCGACACGAACCTTCACGAGTCCGAGAGAATGGTGGGATGCCACCACCTCAACGCCCGTCAGTTCTCGTATTCGCCACCGGCGGCACGATCGGAATGCACGACGTAGGTCGGGGACTCACACCCGACCCGAGCTTTTCCGAGGCGTTGGAAACGCTCGTCGCTGGGATCTGTGCCAGGGCCGGTGTTGAGTTTCGAATCAACCACCTCACCCCACCGATCGACAGCGCGAACGCCGATGCGGAAACAGGGCCTCGAATCGCCCGAGCCGTCCGCGCGCGCATCAACACCCACCGTCCTCGCGGTGTGGTTATTACGCATGGCACCGACACCCTCGCGTACACGGGCGCGCGACTCGCTTTCGAACTCGCGAGCCTGGGCGCACCTGTTGTACTCACTGGCAGCCAGCTGCCGCACGGAGTTCCTGGCAGCGATGCCCCCGCAAACCTCGCGCTCGCCATTTCGGCTGCGGTGCGAGCGGCGCCCACAGCGCCGGCATCGATCGCCTTCGGAGGCTCCTTGGTTCCAGCGGTGCGCGCCACTAAGTATCAAACAGACGGTCGTGAGGCATTCCGCGCAGAGCGCGCGCTGGGGCCTGGTGCCACCGGCATTCCGCGCCTCGATTCTGGGCAGGACCACTCCCCCACTGAATCGGCACGCGTGGTGAGTTTTCGATTCGTGCCCGGGGTCACTCCTGACGACCTGCGCGCCGTAGCGGGTGCGCGACCTGACGGCCTGGTACTGGAGTGCTACGGCACCGGCAACGCGCCGATATCGCGACCGGGCATGGCGGAGGCATTGCGCGAGGTGTCGACGCACATTCCCGTCGTCGCCATCACCCAGTGTGCGATCGGCAGCATTGATCTTGAGCGGTATGCAGTCGGTCGTCAGATGGCGGCGACCGGGGTGATCGACGGCGGTGACATGACGCTCGAAGCTGCGCTCGCCAAACTTGCGTTCGCAGTGGATCGCGGTGCCTCTGGCACCGCCCTGCGCTCCCTCATGGAAGCGAATCTTGTCGGCGAGCGGAGCCGTTAAGTGAAGATCCCTTGCGCCAGGTCGGGATGATCGACGAAGATGCCGTCGACCCCCGTGGCGATCACCTGACGCCATTCCGTGCGCCAATTCCCGAACGCGCCTTTCCCGCCCGCGCCGGTATGAGCCGGATTGAGGAAGGCATTTTCCGGGCGCAGTGTCCAGCTGTACACCAGGAGCCCACGCTCGTGGGCGCGCTGCACCAGGTTCGGTGCGCGGGTCTTCCGGCCACGGGCGTCAACGGTCAGTAGATCCGCTTTTGCCACACTTATGCCGTCCACCCGTCCCACGAGCGAATCGAGTCCTTCGTCGCTGCGATACCAGGGCCAACTGTGCGCGCTGCTTCCCAGCACCCCTTCATCTGCCGGGGTGCCAATGGACTCAGTGAGGAACACCAGCTGGGCCTGAACCCCGGCCGCCCGCAACCGGTCGAGCACTCCGAGCTCGAAACTCTCGATGATCAACTGATCTTCACGATCGGCCCATCCGGCAGCCACAAGCTCAGCGACGAGAAGCTCACCCAGGTCGTGACCAATTCCTAGGAAATAGTGGGCGTGCTTGATCTCCACCACGACCGAGGTTTTGATGCCACGCGCACGCTCATCTTCGCCGACCAGATCGAGCACTTCAGTCAGCCGCAGAATGGGCTCGATCCCATCGAATCGCGTGTTGTCGGAGCGCAGCCGCGGCAAGCGTTCCCTGCAGCGCAGCGTCTGCAGCTCTGCCCAGGTGAAATCTTCGGTGAACCAGCCGGTCAGCCGCACTCCGTCCACGATCTTTGTAGCTCGGCGGTCTGCGAATTCTGCGCGCGAGGCCACGTCGGTGGTGCCCGAGATTTCGTTTTCGTGACGCACGACGAGCACTCCATCTTTGCTCGCCACAATGTCGGGCTCAACAGCATCGACACCCTGCGCGAATGCAAGTCGGTAGGCCGAGGGGCTGTGCTCAGGCCGGTACCCGGAAGCACCCCGATGACCAATGATGAGCGGCCTTCGGGCCGCTGCCCGGTCTGCGGGACGAAATGCGTCGTGAGGCATAAGGGAACTGTAGCGCCCAGACGAGTTACCCAGCACCTTCAGCACACGTCAAGTAGGCAGCACGCCCACAGCGAACGAGCATCTTGCCACGGCAGAATCACAGCCCGCAAAAAGGGGTGCCCAGATAGAGTTGAATCACCCAGTCCGCCCCGCAAAGGAGCCCGACGAATGAGTAACCCCGCACTATCCAACAACCCGGCACTCAATGGCAAAACTCTCAGCGCCGACGAGTTGCGCCGCATCTACGACCAGCCAGCTGCTTCTCTGCAACGACCGGGCGTAGATCAGCCGGCAAGCCCCCCTGCCGCTGGCGGCGCGCAGCTGCCTCCCGCGGTGGGCAGCGACAACCCGATGACCTACGAGAACACGATCTCGAAGACGGTGATGCTCTTCGTCGTGGTGCTCGCCACCGCGGCAGTGGGATGGTTCGTTCCCATTCTCATGATTCCGGGCGCGATAGTCGGGCTCGTACTCGGCCTCGTCAATGCCTTTAAGAAAGAGCCGAACGTCGCGCTCATCGTCGGTTACGCGGCCGCACAGGGCCTGTTCCTGGGTGGCATCTCCGGCATCTTCGAAGCCCAGTGGGCAGGTATCGTCACGCAGGCCGTCATCGGCACCTTTTCGGTCTTCGGCGTCACCCTCCTGCTCTTCCGCAGCGGCAAGGTGCGCACAAGCCCCAAGATGACGAAGATCTTCCTCGTCGCCATGGTCGGCTACCTAGTCTTCTCGCTCATCAACGTTGGCATGATGGTGTTCGGCGCCACTGATGACCCGTGGGGTATGCGTGGTGCAACTATCTTCGGCATCCCGCTGGGCCTACTCATCGGCGGCTTGGCCGTGCTGCTTGCTGCATACTCTCTCGTGATGGATTTCGAGCTGATCCAGAACGGCGTGCGTAATCGGGTGCCCGAGCGCTACGGCTGGTCAGCCGCTTTCGGCCTCACCGTCACGTTGATCTGGCTCTACCTCGAGATCCTTCGTATCCTCGCCATCCTGCGCGGCGACTAGTCTTCCGAGTGGATCAAGGGTGAGGGGCGAGCGCCAAGGGCGCTCGCCCCTCACCCTTTTCTGCTCAATCTGCAGGCACTAGCGTCGACGACGTGGCCCAGGAGCGCTCGTGCGCGACCACCGCCCCCGTAGCCTCGGAGTGAGCTACGGGAGGCCAGAAATGGCCTCCCGCTTGACAACACCCCCACAACCACCGAGGCCGAGACGGCCTCGGAGTGAGCTACGGGAGGCCAGAAATGGCCTCCCGCTTGACAACACCCCCACAACCACCGAGGCCGAGACGGCCTCGGAGTGAGCTACGGGAGGCCAGAAATGGCCTCCCGCTTGACGCTCACTCCCATTCGATCGTCCCGGGCGGCTTCGACGTCACGTCGAGTACCACTCGGTTAACCTCCGGCACCTGATTCGTAATGCGGTTCGAAATGCGTGCAAGCACGTCGTACGGCACCCGAGTCCAGTCAGCCGTCATCGCGTCTTCCGATGAGACAGGACGCAGCACCACGGGATGCCCGTACGTGCGACCGTCGCCCTGCACCCCCACCGAGCGCACATCGGCCAGCAACACCACCGGACACTGCCAGATCTCACCGTCAAGGCCCGCTGCGGTGAGTTCCTCGCGAGCGATTGCGTCTGCAGCGCGCAGCGTTTCCAGTCGATCTTCGGTTACCTCCCCGATGATGCGGATCCCAAGTCCAGGACCGGGGAACGGCTGGCGCGAAACTATCGCGTCGGGCAGACCAAGCTCACGACCGATCGCCCGCACCTCGTCTTTAAACAAGTCACGCAGCGGTTCAACCAACTCAAAGGTCATGTCTTCGGGAAGGCCGCCGACATTGTGGTGACTCTTAATATTCGCGGTGCCCGATCCGCCGCCGGACTCGACAACGTCGGGGTACAGCGTGCCCTGCACCAGGAAGCGGATCGGCTCGCCATCCTCCTCAGCTGCCTCAGCAACGAGTTCGGCCTCGGCCTGCTCGAAGGTGCGAATGAACTCGCGGCCGATGATCTTTCGCTTCGTCTCGGGATCAGTCACCCCAGCGAGCGCGGTTAGAAACTGCTCCCGCGCATCCACTGTCACGAGGCGCACTCCCGTGGAATCGACGAAGTCTTCTTCCACTTGACGTCGCTCGTCTTGACGCAAGAGGCCGTGATCCACAAAGACACAGACGAGCTGCTCGCCGACGGCCTTCTGCACCAGCGCGGCGGCCACCGCCGAGTCGACACCACCCGAAAGGCCACAAATCACCTTGCCGTTGCCCACCTGGGCGCGGATTCGATCCACCTGTTCCGCGATCACGTTGCCAGCGTTCCAGTCCGCAGGAATTCCCGCGACCTCGTGCAGGAAGTTTTCAAGCACACGCTGCCCATGATCGCTGTGCCGCACCTCGGGGTGCCACTGCACGCCGTACATCTTGCGCTCGGCAGAACCGAACGCGGCGACGGGCGTAACCGAGGTTGAGGCTAAGACCTCGAACCCTTCGGGCGCCTGCTGCACCGCATCGCCGTGACTCATCCAGACGTTCTGTTCGACTGGCTGCCCAGCCAGGATCGCACCGCCACCGCCCAGCACCGTCGTGGGCGTTGCGCCATACTCGCGATCACCAGTGTTGCCGACCTCGCCGCCCAGCGCTCGAGCCATCACCTGGAACCCGTAACATATGCCGAACACCGGTATGCCCAACTCGAATATGCCGGCGTCAAATTGCGGGGCGCCCTCTTCGTAGACCGACGACGGCCCACCCGAAAGCACCACTGCGAGCGGTCGCTTCGACACAACCTCAGCCACGGAAATGGTGTGGGGCACAAGTTCGGAGAACACGCCCGCCTCGCGCACGCGGCGCGCGATGAGCTGCGCGTACTGTGCGCCAAAGTCAACGACGAGCACCGGCTGATGCGCGGTCTGGGAATTTGCGGTCATGGGCGGCCTTCCGAGGAGTGTGCGGCTTCTGCCGCGGGAGAGTCAGGGGAAAATTGGGGGTCTTGCGGTGTGCCGCCCGGATCTGCGTGCGAGTCAAGAAAGGCGTTCACCTGACGTGCAACACGCACCTCGAGGAAGAACGAAAGCAGCGGAATGACGCCACCGAGCGCGAGCACCAGGAACTTCATAAAGTTCCATCGCATCGGGCTCCACAGCATGAAATTCGAGATCAAATACACAACGTAGAACCATCCGTGTGCGATCAGGATCGCCTTAAAGAGGTCAAATCCGGCTGGCTGGTAGTCACTCTCAACACCTTCGGGCGCAAGCGGCTCGAACGAGGCAATGCCATCGGGTGTGAATAGAAAGAGTTGCACCTGAAACGCATACTTCATCACCATTACCGCGCACAGCAGCAACAGCATGGTGCCGGTGATCACTGAAGTGACTTTGTACACTTTCAGCGCCCGACGGATCCGTGGGTAGTCGGCTGGTTTGGGCTGCAGAACCATGGGGTCCATTCTATTCGAGTGCGAGACTGTGGATCGGCGGACGCCCGCAGGCGAAACCGGTTCGGCCTGTCAGCCGCCGGCGCTACCGGTGCCGTGGTCGCCCGCGCTGTGGGTCACGGACCCGGCAGCGGCAAGCAGTTGAAGTTCGTGCTCCTTCTCCCACGCGTCGCGGGCGAGTCGATACCAGAAGTAGATCGCGAAACCCGCGAACACGACCCACTCGACAGCGTAGAAAAGATTGAGCCAGTTCACCTTTTCAACCGGGAGCGGCGGCACAGATTCGATGGTGATCAGACCGAGGGATTCGATCACCTCGCCCGCGATTTGGCCCTCCCCCTCGCCCGGATGCATGACCAGAAAACCGCCGTACGCAGACCCCTCAAAGGGCTGCCAGAGGTTGACGAGCTGAGCTGGAGCCATGCTCGCGATACGCATCGGGTTTTCTTCACCCCTCGGCAGTACCGCACCGTCCGGAGGCATGTATCGCCCTTCGACCTCAAGAGATGAACCTTGCGAAGCGAGTCGGTCCTCGAGTGCGGCTATCGCTCGCGCAGCTTCAGCGTCCGTTCGAGCCCAACCGATTGCCACGGCGAGGTGTCCGTCTTCCGTCACGAGGTGACCGCTCACCCAAACACCCTGCTCCTCGCCGTGCATTCGCTGCTCGACAATCCGAAAATCTCCAGGCACGAGGGCGCCAGATGTCGAGACCACCATCCCTGCTGCGGTATCGGCCACAGAGGTGCCTGCATCGGTAACCTCGGAAATCGGCCGCGAGATCTCGCTGCTTGCGGCATCGTCATTCTCGGCCTGAATCGCGAAACTCATCTGCCACTGCCCGAGCCAAGCGAAGGCGGCCGCGACGACGAGCGCGAGTAACAGCGCACCGATCCACTGCGGTCTGCGCATTACCTGCCCGAGCGTCGGTTCACCCGTGTACTGCGGGCGCCGCGAGACGGTCGATGTGGTGCTGATGGTGCAGCGCTCCTTGACTGGACTGAGTGCGAGTTTCGCGCTCCGCAGGGGGATCGCGACACCCCCAGATTGTAGCCTTCGAGACTGAACTGAATCTGGTGGTGTGCCGCAGGAAGGGGCTGCGTGCGGCCAGTAAACGGAGCTGCTGTCAGGCGGACGGCTCGGGGGCGCCGAGTCGCACGCGATCCGCAGCTTCGTCGGTGAACTGCTGTTGGCTCGCGATCTCCGCTTCGACCCGGGCCAGGTAGCGCTCAACCTCAGTTTCGGTGCGTGACTTCGACCAGCCGAGCACGCCCGCCATCAATGCTGCGGCGACCGGAGCTGCGGAGACCCCGCGGTCCCACGCCTCAATGGAAATCCGGGTACGCCGAGCAAGCACGTCGTCAAGATGCAGCGCACCCTCGTGACTGGCTGCGTACACCACCTCCGCCCCGATGTAGTCGTCGGCGCCGGGCAGCGGATCTGCCAACTCGGGTCGCTCACGAATCAGGTCGAGGAGCTCGCCCGTGAGCGAGCCGTACCGACGCAACAGGTGCTCGATGCGGGTGGGATGCACGTCAAACGCACGCGCAACCCGATTGCGCCGATTCCACGCCGCCTTGTAGCCCTCCGCGCCCAAAAGCGGCACGTCGTGGGTAATCGACGCCGGCACGCGGCCATCGAGCGCGTCTGCCGCAGCATCAATGGCGTCCTTTGCCATCACACGGTACGTTGTCCATTTACCCCCAGCGACCATCACAAGGCCAGGCACCGGCTGCGCCACAAGATGCTCGCGCGAGAGCTTCGAGGTCTCATCGCTTTCACCAGCAAGGAGCGGCCTCAGGCCGGCGAATACGCCTTCGACGTCGTCGCGTGTGAGTGGCGTCGCCACAACCCGATTGACCTGTTCGAGCAGATAGTCAATATCGGCGGCTGTCGCCGCGGGGTGTGCCTTGTCGAGCTTCCAATCGGTGTCGGTCGTGCCGATGAGCCAGTGTCGCCCCCAGGGGATAACGAACAGCACACTTTTCGCCGTGCGCAGCAGCAACCCGTACTTTGATCGAAAGCGATCGCGCGGCACCACCAGATGGATGCCCTTCGACGACCGCACCGAGAACGTGGCGCGCTCCCCCACGAGTTCCTGCAGGTCACTCGTCCAGACGCCAGTGGCATTGACCACCTGCTTGGCGCGAATCTCGAACGTCTCGTCGGCCATCAGGTCGCGCGCGGTCACGCCGACCACCCGCTCGCCAACTTTGAGGAATCCCTCGACGCGCACCCTGCTCGCGACGTGAGCACCATATGACGCGGCGGTGCGGGCAAGCATCGCGACATATCGCGCGTCATCGACCTGAGCGTCACTGTAACTCAGCCCCCCACGAAATGCGCCTTTCCGCAAACCAGGCGCATCACGTTGCAATCCCCTGCGCGAGACGTGGCGATGCCACGGCACCCCTGGCGTCTGACCGCCGGAGCGGGCGAACAGGTCGTACAGCATCATTCCGGCGCCGACGTAGGCGCGTTCGATAACGGGAGCAGTTACGGGGTACAAGAATCGCACGGGGCGCACCAGGTGAGGCGCAATCCGCTGCAGGAGCAAGCCGCGTTCGGTGAGCGCCTCGCGCACGAGCGAGAAGTTCATTTGCTCCAGATAGCGGATCCCGCCATGCACGAGCTTCGACGACCGGCTGGAGGTACCAAAGCCCCAGTCGCGCGACTCGACCATTCCTGTGGACAATCCGCGGGTGACGGCATCGAGCGCAGCGCCAGCTCCGGTAATGCCCCCGCCGATGACAAGCACATCGAGCTCGTGTTCGGAATCTCGAAGCGTGGCAAGCGCCGCATCGCGCTCTGCAGGCCCCAGCCGATCGGTGCTTCGTGATTCCTGCGTTGCCATGGTTCCTACCGCTCTGCGTACACGATACCGACGCGCTGAAATTCTTTCAGCTCGGAGTAGCCGGTGGTGGCCATAGCCCGTCGCAGTGCGCCAATAAGGTTGGCGGTGCCGTCTGCGACGTGCGCGGGCCCCGCAATGACCTCGGTCAGCGGCGCCACCCCACCCACGCGCATGCGCTTGCCGCGAGGAAGGTCATCATGATGAGCCTCCTGGCCCCAGTGCCACCCTTGCCCCGGAGCGTCAGTCGCGCGAGCGAGCGTCGCACCGAGCATCACCGCATCGGCTCCGCAGGCGACCGCCTTAATTATGTCGCCTGAGGTACCGAGCCCACCGTCGGCGATCACGTGCACGTAACGCCCACCCGACTCGTCAAGGTAGTCGGATCGAGCTCCAGCGATGTCTGCGATTGCTGACGCCATCGGTGCGCGGATACCAAGAGTGGCGCGGGTTGTCGAGGAAGCACCGCCGCCGAAGCCGACGAGCACACCGGCTGCGCCCGTGCGCATGAGGTGCAGCGCCGACTGGTAGGTCGCCGCGCCCCCCACGATTACCGGAACGTCGAGTTCATAGATGAACTGCTTCAGGTTGAGCGGCTGGCGGCCATCGACCGACACATGTTCGGCAGACACCGTATTGCCCCGAATCACGAAAAGATCAACGCCTGCTTTGACGACCGTGTCGTGAAACTCTGCGGTGCGGTGCGGCGACAGTGCGCCCGCGACTGTGACACCGGCCGCTCGAATCTCACCGAGACGATCGCGAATGAGTTCTGGGCGAATCGGCGCAGCGTACATCTCCCGCATGCGCTTGACCGTGTCAGCGTCATCACTCAGCGTCGCGAGTTCGTTGAGCAGCGGCTGAGGATCCTCGTATCTGGTCCACAATCCTTCGAGGTTCAGCACACCGAGTCCGCCCAGACGCCCCAGAGCGATCGCCGTCTCAGGAGACATCACGGAGTCCATCGGCGCACCCAGCACGGGAATTTCGAACTGGAATGCGTCAATCGACCACTGGGTCGAGACGACCTCTGGGTCGCGCGTTCGTCGGGTCGGCACGATACCGATCTCGTCGAAGGTATAGACGCGTCTCGCACGCTTTCCGCGGCCGATTTCGATCTCGTTACTCACGACACCAGCCTACCGGCTCAGAGTGACTCCGAGATGAACGCGTCACCTCCGGTAGTTCGGTGCCTCAACAACCATCTGCACGTCGTGCGGGTGACTCTCTTTCAGGCCAGCTGCGGTGATGCGCACGAACTGGCCGCGCTCCTTGAGCTCATCGATCGATCGCGCACCGACGTAAAACATCGACTGGCGCAGCCCACCGATGAGTTGGTGTGCAACGGCACCGGCCGGGCCACGGTAGGGCACCTGTCCCTCGATACCCTCGGGGATCAGCTTCTCGTCGCTCGGGACATCGGCCTGAAAATAGCGATCCTTCGAGTACGAAGTGCGCTCGCCTCGGGTCTGAAGCGCTCCGAGCGAGCCCATGCCCCGATACGTCTTGTATTGCTTCCCACCCACGAAGACGAGATCGCCCGGGCTCTCGTCGGTGCCGGCGAAGAGCGAGCCGAGCATGACCGATGAGGCACCTGCTACCAGGGCTTTGGCGATGTCGCCTGAGTACTGCAATCCGCCGTCGGCGATCACGGGCACGCCGGCCGGAGTCGCCGCCTTCGCTGCCTCATACACCGCGGTGACCTGGGGCACCCCGACGCCGGCAATCACCCGCGTCGTGCAGATCGAGCCGGGACCGACCCCCACCTTCACTGCGTCGGCGCCTGCTTCGACGATGGCGCGCGCGCCAGCGTAGGTCGCGACATTCCCGCCAATGACATCGATTGCAGCAAACGCCGGATCGGCCTTGAGCTTTGAGATGATATCGAGCACACCCCGGCTGTCACCGTTCGCGGTATCGACAACGAGTACGTCGACACCGGCTTCGAGCAGTTCGCCAGCGCGTTTCCACGCATCCCCGAAGAACCCAATGCCGGCACCCACGCGCAGCCGCCCGGCGTCGTCCTTCGTGGCGTTGGGATACTGCTCTTCTTTGTCGAAATCCTTTACCGTTATCAGCCCGGTCAGCTTGCCACTCTCGTCGACCAGCGGCAGCTTCTCAATCTTGTGCTTATTGAAGATCTCCGCGGCATCTGTGCGCGAGATCCCCACGGGTGCTGTCACGAGTGGCATCCGAGTCATTACCTCACCGACGCGCAGCGTCGCGCGCTCGGCCGGATCGATGAACCTCATATCACGGTTCGTGATAATTCCCACGAGCGTGCCCTGCTTGTCGATCACCGGAAGACCTGACACGCGATATTCGCCGCATACCGCGTCAACCTCCGCGACAGTCGCATCGATGGTCGTGGTCACCGGATTCGTAATCATTCCAGCTTCGCTGCGCTTCACCCGGTCAACCATTTCGGCCTGATCCTGAATCGAAAGATTGCGATGCAAAATGCCAATGCCGCCATTGCGCGCCATCGCCACCGCCATCCGAGTTTCAGTCACCGTGTCCATCGCGGCCGAGACTAGCGGCATGCCGAGTCTGATGCGCCGCGTCAGCTGTGTCGAGGTGTCCGCCTCACTCGGGATCACGTCGGTGTGCGCCGGGAGCAGCAGCACGTCGTCGTAGGTGAGTCCGGTGAAGGCGAACGGATCGCGCTGTTCCATGAAGACCTCTTCTGCAGATCGGTGCGGTGGGAGCGAACGACGCCGTCCTGTGGCCGGAGTATGGCCGTCTGTCTAGTGTAATCGCAGCGAGCCGAGTGCATGCTCGCAACGGACCCTAGGGCGCTGGTTGCGTCGCAATTTCGGCAGTAGTGACCTCGGGTTCTCGCGTTCCCACGGGAAGCGCTCGCGAGCGCCGCATGGCCACGACCATGTCGGTAACGAGGATGACTAGCGCGATCCACACAGCAACAAAGCCGATCCAGCGTGCCAGCGGCATCTCCTCGTGGAAGATGAAGTATCCGCTGAGAAACCCCAAGATTGGAGTCAAGAACTGAATAAAACCAAGGTGAGACAGCGGCAAGCGTCGATTCGCGGCACCAAAAAGAAGGAGCGGAATTGCGGTTGCGACTCCGCTCAGAAGAAGGGGAATTGTCACCGCCGGCCCATGTGTGAAGGCAGTGAGCGAGCCACCCAGCAGCACCAGTGCAAGTAACTGTAAGGCCGCGACTGGCAGAGCAACAAGGGTCTCCACCGTCAGCCCGGAGAGCGGATCGATATCCTCGCTGGCCTGCTTGCGCACCGCCCCGTAGAGGGCGAACGTCACGGCCAACCCGAGAGCGAGCCAGGGGAAACTGCCGTAGGCAATCGCACCAATAATCACTCCCGTGCTTGCAATTCCGACCGCCGCCCACTGCGCTCGGCGCAGTCTCTCTCGGCGCACGAGGACACCGATAAACACAGTCATGAGTGGATTGATGAAATAGCCGAGCGAGGCCTCGAGAATCTGGCCAGTGACTATCGCGATCACAAAGATCTGCCAGTTCGCATAGAGCAAGATCGACGAGACCGCGAACCATCCCAGTTGTTTGGGGGATTTGAAAACCCGCGTCAGGGCTCCAAACGAACGCATGACCACAACCGCGATAACGCAAAAGACAACCGCGGTCATAACTCGCCACGGCACGATTTCGAGGGGATCTATCGGACTCAGCAAGGTAAAGAAGAGCGGGAACGCGCCCCACCACAGGTACGCTGCGACACCGTAGAAATAGCCCGAACGATTCGTCACCACGCCAGCCTAGTACCATTGCACAGTCTCTCAATGCACACAAAAAGAGGGGCCGGTGCACTGCACCGACCCCTCCCAGAACCCTGAGAAATTAACGCACAACTACCGCGAGGATGTCGCGAGCCGAGAGCACGAGGTACTCGTTGCCCCCGTACTTGACCTCGGTGCCGCCGAACTTCGAGTAGAGCACGATATCGCCCACGGTGACGTCGAGCGGCACGCGGTTTCCATTGTCATCAATACGGCCGGGGCCTACGGCCATGACCTCGCCCTCCTGGGGCTTCTCCTTAGCACTGTCGGGAATAACCAGACCTGAAGCGGTCGTCTGCTCTGCTTCGACCTGCTTGATAACAATGCGATCTTCGAGCGGCTTGATGGAGACCGACACGGGTGACCTCTTTCTTGAAGCGGAAAACTAGTACTGCGCCCAAGGGCGGGCGCCCTGTTGGAATTCTATGGTCTCCGCTAGCACTCTCGCAAGGTGAGTGCCAGCATCGTGCACCGGTATCGCGGCGGGCGAACAGGTTAGGAGCCAGACATCGCCACCTAGCCCGCCGCGAATAGCTCAAAGTTCCACAGTTTCACGACGGCTGTTTAACCAATATTTGGCTCCCCTATGGGATAATCATGAGTGACTGATCGGGGCAACAGAGCCCGTCAGCTGAATTGAGGAGTCCCCTATGACGACCCCCTACGACCCGAACCAGCAGCCCGCAACCCCGCAACAGCCCGCTGCTCCCCAGTACGCACCTCCGCAGCAATACGCGGCTCCACAGCAGCCCGCGAACCCGCCCACAAACACGATGGCGATCATCGCGCTAATCGCCTCCATCATCGTGAGTTTGGTCGGCGTGATCCTCGGCCACATTGCGCTGAGCCAGATCAAAAAGACTGGCGAGGGTGGCCGCGGCCTTGCGATCGCCGCGCTCATCATCGGCTACATCGGCGTCGCCGCTTGGGTGGTTGCTATCTTCGTGTGGATCGCGATCATCGCTTCGATCGGAATGAGCGGCGTCAGCTACTAGTCACGTCCGATACCGTCACCGCACAGAAAGAAACTATGTCAACTCCCATTCCGCCCGTCCCCGAGCAGCAGACTTCGGCGCTGCCAGACGCAAACCAATTCGAGCGAAGCGAGCCCGGATTGCTGGTTCAGGACGAACAGCAGGCCAGCTACCAGCCCGAGGCTCTGCGCCCGGCGCCTCCGACCACTCTGGCGCACATGAACGCGT
The DNA here is from genome assembly GCF_052446065.1 of Leucobacter shiyiweii. Taxonomy (GTDB): domain Bacteria; phylum Actinomycetota; class Actinomycetes; order Actinomycetales; family Microbacteriaceae; genus Leucobacter. The sequence continues at coordinate 1,558,671 of NZ_CM127080.1, forward strand.
ATGCGCTCATCGCCATCGTTCTCGCTTTCATCCAGCCGATCGCTGGCATCGTCTTCGGCCACATGGGCATGAGCCAGATAAAGCGCAACGGTGACACCGGCCGAGGGGTAGCGCTGACCGCGCTCATCATTGGATACGTGATGATCGCGGGTGCGATTATCGCGGTCATCTCCTACTTCGCGTTCATTGCGATCATGCTCGCGACCATGGGGGCAGCCTTTTCCGAGTTCGATCCTTCCGGGTTCGACGACTCGTTCTAATCAGGTGAAGCCATTTCACAGCGGGCCTCGGGGGATCACCTCGGGGCCCGCTTCACGTACAACCCCACCCGGCTGGTCTACGCTCTTCACACCTTCCGGTCGCGATCAACTCACGGAGGTTGAACGCGAACTCGCGAGTGGTGTGGGCGCCTTCGAGTTGGGTGCGCGCCTGCGCGCCCAGGGTGTTCCGCCCGACGAAGCTGCGGCGCTGCTGAGCCAGGCGGATCTCCGCCGCAAGGCCACACTAAAGTTCGGCCGCGCCGCCGGGCGCTACCTGTACACCCCGGCCGGACTCGAGCAGGCCACTCGGTCCATCGTCGCCGACACCCACGCACAACGTTTCGCGGCTGCAGGATGTCGGGTAGTCGCCGATCTGGGCTGCGGTATCGGTGCGGAGTCTCTCGCACTGATGGCTGCGGGCCGTGAGGTGCGAGCCGTCGAGATTGACCCCTTTACCGCGCAGATCGCAGATTACAATCTCTCCATCGCATCCGGCAGTTCTGAGTCGGTTCCTCCTCGAGTTTCCGTAGGCGACGCGGAAGCGATGAGTTTCGCGGGAATTGATGGAGTGTTTCTGGATCCCGCCCGGCGCACCGCGGGCCACCGTGATACTCGCAGGCTCTCCTCCCCCGCCGACTACTCTCCGTCACTCGAGTTTGCGTTCGGCCTTGCCGACCGCTTGCCCACTGGAGTGAAGCTGGGCCCTGGTTTCGATCGAGAGCTCATCCCGGAGGCAGCGGAAGCTCAGTGGATCTCCGTTGATGGCCAATTGGTTGAAACCGGGCTCTGGTTCGGCTCGGTTGCTCGACCTGGTGTGGGCCGTGCAGCACTCGTGGTGCGTGGGGACGCGAAGCACGAGATGACTGCCGCAGTGGATCATCTTGATGCCGACACGCGTGAGCTAGGGAGCTATCTCTACGAGCCCGACGGCGCGGTGATTCGGGCGCGATTGATTGGTTTGCTCGCCGAGCAGTTGAATGCCGGGATGGTGAGCGATGCAATCGCTTACCTCACTGCCGACTCGCTCGTGCAGACCCCCTTCGCACAGGCATTCCGCGTGATTGAGGAGTTGCCTGGTCAGGAAAAGCAGTTGCGCCGAGCCCTCTCAGAGCGAGGAATCGGTTCGCTCGAGATCAAGAAACGCGGGGCCGACGTAGACCCGGCGGCACTGCGCTCCAGGCTGAAGCTGCGGGGGCCGAATCGAGCCACCCTGATCCTCACGCGGGCGCAGGGGCGACACATCACACTTCTCGCGGAACGCTGCTCGATGCCTCCTACGTTCGGCAACCCCGACTAGGCGCGCTCCACCGCGACCGGGTCTCCGGCAAGACGCAAGCCAACTAGCTCGTCAACGGAGAAGCACTCACTCGCCGAGTGTTGTACGGCCAAGAGCTCACCGTCTTGTAGGCGCACCACTGTTCGTCGCTGGGCACCGAGGAAACCACTCGAGACCACCACCGCTCGGGTGCCCGCGCCCGGACGCGCATCGCGATCCTCTGGGCGTGCCTGATCGGTGAGTCTGCTCAGCAAGAACTGCTCGGGCCGCACAAACGCGTGCACTGCAGAACCCTCCCGCAGCCCTACTGCACCAATTACCGGGAGCTGCGTGTCGAAAATGTTGACCCGATCGCCAAGGAGCGTTCCCGGTACTCGATTAGATTCACCAATGAACTGAGCCACGAACGATGTTGCCGGGCGCCGATACAGCTCCTCCGGCGCACCGAGCTGTTCGATCACCCCGTCTTTCATTACGGCGACCCTATCGGCGACCGCGAGCGCTTCTTCTTGATCGTGAGTCACGAAGATGGTGGTGATACCCAGCTCGGTCTGAATCGCTTTGATTTCGTCGCGCAGGCGCACACGCACCTTCGCGTCGAGCGCGGAAAGCGGCTCGTCAAGCAGCAGCGCCCGGGGCCTAGTCACGAGTGCGCGCGCAAGCGCCACTCGCTGCTGTTGCCCTCCCGACAGCGTGTGTGCATAGCGATCGCCAAGGTGCGCGAGCCCCACGAGCTCGAGCGACTCCTCCACTCGCGCTGTTCGCTGCGGCCCGGCAACCTTACGCATACGCAGACCGAACTCAACGTTCTGTCTGACGGACATGTGCGGGAAGAGCGAGTAAGCCTGAAAGACCACGCCCATATCGCGCTTATTTGCTGGCACGCGCGCAATGTCGGCCCCGTTGACGGTGATCTCACCGCTCGTAACCGTTTCGAGCCCGGCGAGGCAACGCAGCAATGTGGTCTTTCCGCAGCCCGAGGGCCCGAGGAGCGCGATGAACTCGCCCTGTTGCACGTCAAGATCGATTCGGTGAAGAACCGCATTCGAGCCATATGTCTTGGTCACGCCGGTGAAGGTGATGCTGGTGCCGTTTGACCTCGGCTCGGCAGCTGTATCAGCCATTCGTGCCGACCTCCTTCTGTTGAGAATTGCGTTTGCGGCCTAAGGAGTTCACCGAAGCGAACGCGAACAGCAGCGCAAAGACGATAATGAGCGAGAGGAGCGAGGTGATCACTGCCGCATACGGGTCACTCTTGGAGACCTCGACAAGCGCAACCTGCATTGTGACGCGGTTGAGAAGTGAAGATACCGTGAATTCGCCTAGCACGATGGCTGCCGTAATCAGCGTGGCGCTCGTGAGCCCGGTTCGTAACCCGGGAGCGATGATACGCGTAAGCACGGTGCGCCTACTCGCACCGAGGGTGCGCGCAGCTTCGGCCATAGCTACCGCGTTCATCCCCTGAAGATCGGAGGCGATCGCACGATAGGCAAAGGGCAAAACTAAGACACCGTAGGCGAGGCTGAGTGTCCACACCCCACTGCCAAGAAACTGTGTAATGACCCGGTACAGGGGCGCGAACCCGACAACGAGCACGATGGCGGGGACGGCGAGAGGCAGCACGGAAAGCAACTCGAACGCTCGCGCAAGTTTCGGAAACTGCAGGTGCACCAGCACGAGGGTGGGGAGAAAGAGCACCCATACGATCGCGATCGTGAGCACCGCCAGCATCAGCGAGTTGGTGATGCCCCTCACGAGATTGCGATAGGTGCGTTCGTTTTCCGGGTTGAACAGAGCCAACCAGTGCTCGACTCCGATGCCGCCGCCCTGCAGCCGGAATGTGAACCACAGCATTGAAACGATCGGGACGAGAAACAGCCCACAGATCACCACAAAGATTGTGCGGCGCAGCCAGGGAGCGGGGAGTCCGTTCACCGAACGCACCACGCGGGCGCTCAGTTCAGTGCTCATCCTTGCCACCTTGCGGCCCGACGATGCAGCGCGGAATAGCCCAGCATGACGATGAGCATCACGAGCAACATGCCGAGAGCCAGTGCACCCGCTGAGTTGGCACGACTCACCCCGGTCTCTGCGATAAGCGCTGCGCGAATCTGCAGGGGCACGATCTGGGCACCCTGACTGATCAGCGCGGCAGCGGTCGCATACGACGAAAACGCGTTCGCAAATAGCAGCAAGAGAGAACCAAGAAACGACGGCGCGAGGATCGGGCCCGCGACGCGCGCCCAGTAGGTCAGTACTCCACCACCGAGCGTTGCGCTCGCCTCGGCCCACTCTCGCCGCAGACCCTGCATGGCGGGGAAGAACACAATGACCATGAGGGGAACCTGAAAATAGAGGTAGGGCAAGATCAGGCCCGGAAGCTGATACAGCCACACGCCGTTCTCGAAAATGTCCAGACCGAATTGCTCCCGCAACAGCACGGTAAGAATGCCTTGGATGCCTATGGTCGCGATGAACGCAAATGCCAGCATGACACCACCGAACTGAGCGAGCACACTGGACGCAGCATCTATCGCGCGACGCAAGGTACCGCCCTCCCGCGTGCCAAGCAGGGCGTAACACAGGAGAGCGCCAATTACAGCGCCGAGCAGCGCTGTAAGTGCACTCACCCAGATTGATGCCCAGAAGGTCTGCAGCACTGTGGGTTCACGGAGCACTGCAAAGTTATCGAGCGTCAGCGCACCGTCTGTGTCGAAGAATCCGGTACCTATCGCTAAGGTCGCGGGAAGTGCCAGAAAGGCGAGTAGGTAGAGTGCAAACGGTGTGAGACCGAGCCACTTCATGAGCATGTCCAATCGTGGATGGATCGTAGTGCCGGGTATCGCCCGACACTACGACCCAAAGCCCGGCCAGTTACCCGATGACGCCGGGCCAGGCAGCGGCAAGCAGTTCATTCGCTGCAGCAGCCTGAGCCTCATCGGCGCTTACGAGTTGCTCGGGAAGCCCGCCTGCTGACATCAACGCCTCGGCATCAACGGTGCCGGCCGCTTCCATTGCCGCGAGACGTACCGGGAACGCGCCGCTCTCAAGGTACAGATTCTGCACGATGTCGCTAAAGATCCACTCCTGCCACAGTCGAGCCGCAGCAGGGTGCGGCGCGTCTTTGTTGATCGCCTGGTTGTAGTAGGCACCATAAGCCACACCGGGCAGCACGAGATTCTCCCAGGAAGGTACGTTCTGCTTCTCGGCGATGTTGTTGTACGACCAGTCGAAGACCACGGGAGTCTCCCCCGAGGCGATCGTCGCGGGGGTGGGGTCAACCGTGAGGAAGTTGCCCGCGGCGTTCAGCTCGGCGAAGAAATCGATGCCTGTTTGGAAGTTGTCAAGGCTGCCGTCATTTTGCACGGTGGCGAGGCCAACCCCCGCGAAGGCTGCACCCGCCTGCGTCGGGTCGCCATTGAGCGCCACGGATCCCTTGTACTTCTCACTTAGAAGATCATCGAGCGATACCGGGGCATCAACCAACTCCGTGTTATAGCCGATCGACATCAGGCCGGTGTAATCGTTCACCCAGAGGCCGGTGGCCTCCTTGTTCTCGGCAGGGATGTCGGCCCAGGTTTGCACCTGGTAGGGAGCGAAGTACTTGAGACTATCGAGCGCGACCGCAGTGCCGAGATCGAACACGTCGGGGGCGGTGTCCTGGCCTTTGAGGTTCTCGGCAGCCTGAATCTCTTCGGCGCTGGAGACATCCGGTGACGCTGAGTTTACGGTGATCCCGTACTCGTCCTCGAACGCGGCAATAATCTTGCCGTAGTTGGCCCAGTTCTCGGGAAGCGCGATCACATTCAGTTCACCCTCGGCCTGCGCTGCAGCGACCAATGCGTCGAACCCGCCGAAGTCCTCGGCGCTGGTAGCGGTTGCGGCATCGACAGCGGATGGGGTATCCGGAGAATCGGTCGTCCCTGAGCTGCAGGCGCTCAGGCCAAGCAGCGCCAGCGTGGCGATTGCTCCGGAAGCGATGAGATTGCGACGAATCACGGTGGTCCTCTCGCGGCCCGCCCCGCCCGCTGATCCGCGGGCTCCAAGAGTCGGGCACCAGAGCCACCCTAAAGATCTCGATGAAACAGGAGACCACCTCGAAATGGACACGACCTGTCGCGAAAGTGAACGGCATCTAAATTCCGTTCAGTCGCGCGGCTGGGCCAGGTCAGGGAGCGTTCTGGCCGATCTCTTCGTCGTCCCACATCGGGTTCGAATGGTTGCGAGCCTGAGTACTGTTCAACACGCGAATTCGTGTTGCCACAGGGCCCTACTGAGACTGCACGCACTCAGCATGACCCCGTGGCCAGAACGGTCACCCGATGTGTCGTTCGGCAACCCCGTTGTATGCAGACAAAGGGCGGATCAGCGCATTTGATCTTTGCTGCTCAATGATGTGCGCGGTCCAACCGGTAACACGGCTCGCAACAAAGAGCGGCGTGAAGACTTCCGTGTCGAAACCCAGCAGGTGATAGGCAGGTCCTGATGGATAATCAAGGTTGGGATAGATCCCCTTGCGTGCGACGAAATCGGCCTCGAGCGCATCGTAGAGTGCGATGAGTTCGGTCGCTCCACGCTCGGCGATCAGCACGTCAAGCGCGGCCTTCATCGTCGGTACCCGGGAATCGCCGTTGCGGTACACCCGGTGACCGAACCCCATGACTTTTCGTTTCGCAGCGAGAGCCTCGTCCAACCAAGGCTTCACGTTCTCAGCAGTGCCAATGTCACTGAAGATGTGCATGACCGCCTCGTTCGCTCCCCCGTGCAATGCGCCCTTGAGGGCCCCAATCGCTCCGGTGACCGCTGAGTACAGATCCGACGTTGTGGAAGTGATGACGCGCGCCGTAAACGTCGACGCGTTGAAGGAGTGCTCTGCATAGAGAACCATTGAGATACGAAACACGTCGATCGCCGCGGCAGACGGAAGCTCGCCGAACGTCATCCACAAGAAATTGGCCGAGTAGTCGAGGTCGTCGCGCGGCTCGATCAGTCCGAGCCCGCGGCGCCTGCGCTGAATGTAGGCGACGACAGCTGGAAGCTGGGCGAAGAGCCGCTCAGCCTTCGCGAGGTTCGCCTCCATCCCTTCCGAGTTTGCGTCAGGGTCGAGGGCCCCGATTGCACTGACTGCGCTTCTCGTGAGATCCATCGGGTGTGCCTCAACCGGCAATAGATCAATCGTTGCCTTTACCGCTGGATCGAGGCTCCGCATCGCTCGTTCACGCGCGCTGAACGCAGTGAGCTCATTTGGGCCCGGAAGCTCTCCATGCCAGAGAAGCCACGCGACCTCCTCAAAAGAGCACTTGGCCGAGAGCTCCTGCACGGGATACCCGCGATAGAGCAGCGAATTGCTCTCGGGGTTCACCTTCGAGATGGCCGTCTCATCGACGATAACCCCGGCAAGTCCCTTTTTGATTTCAGTCGCGTGTTCAGTCATTGCAGTTCCTCCTTGAACCCTATTTTTCGACCGAGAAGTTGAAGATGTTCGCATCGAATCCGGCATAGCTCTCGTAGTCGATGAGCTCGTACAGTTCGGCTCGGTGCTGCATCTCGTCAAGTCGGCTCGTGAGGGACCCCTCCGCGGTTATCGTATCGAGCGCGCGCGCCGCAGCTCCCATCGCCATGCGCAGCAGTGAGACAGGGTAGATCACGAGATTGATCCCGACAGACGCGAGCTGATCGGTGGTAAACAGTTCGCTCTTCCCGAACTCAGTCATGTTCGCGAGCACCGGAACATCGACTGCTTCACGAATCGCAGCGAACTCCTCAAGGGACCGCATCGCTTCGGGGAAGAGCGCGTCTGCGCCGGCGTCAACCAGGGCCTTCGCCCGATCCTGCGCAGCCGACAACCCGTCTACTGCTCGGACGTCGGTGCGCGCCATGATGAGGAAGTTCGGATCCCGCCGCCCTTCCACCGCCGCGCGAATGCGCCGCACGGCAACGTCAAGACCGACCACTTCCTTCCCGTCTAGGTGTCCGCACCGCTTCGGGTTAATCTGATCCTCGATGTGGAGGCCCGAGACACCGGCATTCTCCATCTCCTGCACGGTTCGCGCCGCGTTCATCGGCTCCCCGAAGCCCGTGTCTGCATCAATGAGCGTCGGTAGCTCCGTGACTCGCGCGATCTGCGCACCTCTTCCGGCCACCTCTGTGAGCGTGGTCAGGCCGATGTCGGGAAGCCCAAGGTCGGCTGAGAGCACGGCGCCCGAGATGTACACACCGTCGAAGCCTTTTTCCTCGATGAGCTTCGCCGAAAGTGGGTTGAAGGCGCCAGGCACCCGCAATAGCCTTCCGCTCGCAAGCTCTTCGCGAAACCTTGCCCGCTTGGCCTCAGCAGTGATCGTTGAATACAGCACGCGTGGCTCCCTAGAAGATTCCGGCAGACGGTCGCACAGCACTCAGGAGCCCTGGGCGTGCCTGGATCGTGAGGCCGCCCAGTTCGGCGCTGGTGAGCTCAGGGAGACGCTGGGCGAGGTCGAGGAAGCGTTCAATTTCGGATTGCTCGAGCACTTCCTCTGCGAGCATGCGGAACTTCTGTACGTACTGTTCACGGGCGAAGGGCCGGGCACCGAGCGGGTGGGCGTCAGCCACCGCGATTTGATCGCGGATCACGCGCCCGTCAGTGAGCACAATCTCTACTGCGCCCCCGAACGCCTTCTCTCCTATGTCGAGTGAGTGGTAGCGCCTCGTCCATTCGCTGGATTCAATTGTGGTGGTCTTGTGCCACAGTTCAACAGTGTCGGGGCGTGCCGCACGGTCGGGAGCGTAGGAGCGCTCGTGATGCCACTCGCCGTCTTGCAGGGCGACGGTGAAGATGTAGGGAATCGAGTGATCGAGCGTCTCTCGACTCGCTGTGGGATCGTACTTCTGCGGATCGTTTGCACCCGAGCCGATGACGTAATGGGTGTGGTGGCTCGTCTCGATCACGATGCGTTCGACGTTCGCCGGGTCGATGATTTCGGGATGCTCGCGATTCAGCTTGCGCGCGAGGTCGATCCAAGCTTGCGCTTGGTACTCGGCCGAGTGTTCCTTGGTGTAGCTGTCGAGAATGGCGCGCTTCGCCTCACCCTTTTCTGGCAGGGGCACTTCGTATCGAGCCTCCTTACCACCCAGCAGCCAGGCGATCACCCCGTCCTCACCCTCATAGATCGGAGTGGGGCTGGTTTCTCCGCGCATCGCGCGGTCGACGGCCTCTACCGCCACCTTGCCGGCGAGAGCCGGAGCGTGGGCCTTCCAAGACGAAATCTCACCCTTGCGCGACTGTCGGGTCGCCGTCGTGGTGTGCAGCGCCTGACCAATAGCCTGAAACACAGTCTCGGTGTCGAGGCCGAGCAGAGTGCCAATGCCTGCCGCGGCGGAGGGTCCGAGGTGTGCCACGTGATCGATCTTGTGCTCGTGGAGACAGATCGCTTTCACCAGGTCGATCTGAATCTCGTACCCGGTGAGGATTCCGCGCACGACATCGTGACCAGTCAGCGAATGGGACTCTCCCAGGTGCTGCGCAACGGCGACGATAGCCGGGATATTGTCTCCGGGGTGTGAGTAGTCGGCCGCCAAGAACGTATCGTGATAGTCCAGCTCGCGCACCGCCACACCGTTTGCCCACGCCGCCCACTCGGGTGAGTGGCGGTCACTTGCGTTCAGGCCGAAGACGGTGGATCCCGAGCCACCGACAGATGCCGGATGCTGCTGCGCCTGCTGGCGCGCTGCGCTCGGTGCAGATCGAGTCAGCGAAGCTGCTGCCACTGACGCATTATCGATCACCCGATTGACGGCCATCTCTACAGCCGCTGCATCGAGCGGGGCTCGGTCAGTCGCGACCTCCGCGATCTTCCAGGCCAGCTGCTCGGATCGCGGCAGTGGCTCGTCGCTGCGGTACACGCGTACGGGGTGAAGTTTGGTCATGCTGGTTCCTTTACTGAAGAGACAGTGGGGTGTTCTAACGAAAGCTCTGCGTCACGTTCGGCAAGACGCTTGCGTGCGTGATCCAGACTGCGGTGCAAATGCACGCGCACGGCGTTCGCCGCGAGTTCGGGGTCACGCCATGAGATGGACTCGGCGATTTGGCGGTGCTCGCTTGCTGACTCGGCGAGCCGCGCAGGGCGGTCCTGCGCAAGGCGACGCACTCGTGCGAGTCGCAGTCGGACCTGGGCAAGCGAGGCCGCAAGCGCTGGGCTGGCCGCCGCAGTATCGATGGCAAGGTCGAGGCGCGCTGCGAGATCATAGGTCGCGTCTCGATCGGCTACCGGCCCGTCAGGGCCCGGAAGTGATGCAGCGAGCGCAGCGAACTCGTCAGCAAGCCGCGTGAAGGTCTCGGGATCGCCGCGAAGTGCGGCTAGCCGGGCAGCTTGGGTGTCGAGACCTTCACGCAGTTCGGTTAGGGCAGTGACATCTTCCGGGGAGATCGGTGCGACAGCCACCCCGCGCGCGCCCTCGGGCACGATCAGTCCGTCGGCGAGTAGCCTCCCGACCGCCTCCCGCAGCGGGGTTCGGGAGACCCCCAACCGTGCTGCGGTCTCAACCTCGGCGATCACCTCGCCGGGCGAGAGCGCCAACTCGAGTATGTCCCGCCGGAGCATACGGTAGGCACGATCGCTTGCCCGCTCACTCATCACACGCTCCATGTATACATAGTTACGAAATTCCCCTCACAAGTCAAGCAATTAACGTATTTTGTATACAAGCGAACGAGCAATGCCTCAATTGGCGGTGCCATAGCTCAAAGCCAGGGAACAAGCCCATCCCGACTGAATCGCGGGATTGAGTTCAACTGGCACCGTCGAAGAATGATGGGATCCAGAATGGCGAAGTAGGCCGTCGCCACGAAGGCAACCCGACCAACACGCTGAGAAAACACAAAGTGCCCGCCACCAAAGACGGTAGCGGGCACAAAGGGAAAAGGTTACTGATCAGCTGACACCGAGTAGATCAATCACGAAAATGAGGGTCTTGCCGGCGAGTGGATGCCCCCCAGAGGTTCCGTAGGCTTGGGCCGGAGGAACGATGAGCTTACGGCGTCCACCCACCTTCATTCCGGGGATACCGATCTGCCATCCCTGAATAAGAGAGCGAAGGGGGAAATTGATCGACTCGCCGCGTCCCCATGAGCTGTCGAACTCCTCGCCCGATTCGAAGTCAACACCGAGGTAATGCACATCCACGGTCGAACTCGCGAGCGCCTCCTCCCCGTTTCCCTCGATCACCTCGACGATCTGCAACTCGGTGGGTGCAGGTCCGTTAGGAAATTCGATTTCGGGTTTTGTCCGCGCTAATTCACTCATGGCTCCATTCTGTCCGGTTTTCCGGCTAGTCGTGGTGAACGTTCGCTGTCAGGGAAAGTACACACACCTCCATGCCATACGCTTGATACGTGAAGTTTGCGCATGTGACCCGGGCAGGGAGTCATCAGCCGGAACTTGTCATCGTTTCAGGTGATCGTTTCGTCGCGATGAAAGATATTGGTGAACCGTTTTCAACTTTGCAGGAGTTGATTGAGGCTGGCCCAGACGCGTGGGATCGGGTGCGTTCGGGCGCCGCGGAGTCGTCGGACACCTCGCCACTGAGCGACGTCGTCTACGCCTCCGCTGTTCTTGATTCCCCTATCGTGCTCGCAGTAGGTCTGAACTACGACGAGCACGCGAGCGAGCTTAATCTCGACAATGACTCCGGCCCAGTGCTGTTTTCGCTCTTCCCCAATTCGCTCAACGGGCACGGCCAAGACGTTCCGATTCCCACCCATCTCAGCGAAGAGGTGGATTACGAGGGCGAACTTGGCGTCATCATCGGCAAGGCGGCGAAGAACGTCCGCGCCGAAGATGCGCTCGATTACGTGTTCGGGTACACCGTGGTGAACGACATCACCGCGAGAAACATCCAGTTTTCCGAGCCGCAGTGGTCTCGCTGCAAGTCCTTCGATGGGTTTTCGCCGGTGGGTCCGGTCGTGGTGACCTCCGATGAGATTCCGGATCCCCACGCACTGCACCTGACCACAGACGTAGATGGGCTGCGCGTGCAAGATTCAACGACCAAGTTCATGATTCGTTCGATCCCCCAGCTCATCGCCGCGATCTCGCAATCGCTCACCCTTTTGCCCGGCACACTCATTTCTACTGGTTCACCCGGCGGCGCTGGACGCTCGCGCAAGCCGCCACTGTACTTGACGCCAGGCACTGAGGTGACGGTCACTATCGAAGGCATCGGCGCGCTGACCTCGCACTGCGTACAGGCCTAGCAACGCAAGTGGGGGGTGTGGATCAGCAGATCCACACCCCCCACTCGTGTTCAGGCGGTTAGACCTCGCCTCTCTCGCTCTCAATATGCGGGATTGGACCGGTCTCTGGCGCAGGCTCGAGTCCCGCGAGACGGGCAGGCTGCAGGATCTCAGCCAACTGCTCCGCGTTCAGGAGCCCGTGAGAAATGACCAGCTCGGCAACCTTCTCCTTTGTCGCAAGAGCTTCCTTCGCAAGCTTCGAAGCCTCCGCGTAGCCAATCACGGGAGCCAACGCAGTGATGACGGTGACGGAACGCGCCACGGTGTCAGCCAGGTGGTCTTCATTCGCGGTAATGCCATCGACGCAGTTGACGCGGAGGGTCTGGCACGCGCGCTCAAGCCAGGTGATGGACTGGAAGAGGGAGTGGGCGATGATCGGCTCGAATGCGTTGAGCTGGAGCTGCCCGGCTTCCACCGCCATAGAAACGGTAACATCGGCGCCAGCAACAGAATAGGCCACCTGGGAGACAGCTTCCGGGATAACCGGGTTGACCTTACCCGGCATGATGGATGAGCCAGCCTGACGTGCTGGCAGGTTGATCTCACCAAATCCGGCTTGAGGCCCGGAGGAGAGAAGCCGAAGGTCGTTCGAGATCTTCGAGAGCTTCAGCGCACTGCGCTTCAGCGCACCAGAGAAAGTGATGAACACGCCGGTATCACTCGTCGATTCGACGAGGTCACCTGCGGAAACGAGCTCAAGGCCGGTGATGTCGCGGAGATGACGCACGACGGCTTCCTTGTAGCCTCGCGGTGCGTTGATCCCTGTGCCAATCGCCGTGGCACCCATGTTTACCTCAAGAAGGAGCGTGACCGCCTCAGTGAGGCGCTCAATGTCTTCGCGGAGGGTCACCGCGAACGCGTTGAATTCCTGACCCAATGTCATCGGAACAGCATCTTGGAGCTGGGTTCGGCCCACCTTGATGATGTGAGCAAATTCCCGACCCTTTGCAGCAAACGAGTCGGCCAACAGAGCAAGCTCGTCAAGCAGGCTCGTGAGCGAGAATGCGAGCGCGATCTTGATAGCGGTCGGGTAGGTGTCGTTCGTCGACTGGCTGTGGTTCGTGTGATCGTTCGGGTTGATGAACGAATAGTCGCCCTTCTGGCGGCCGGCGAGTTCGAGCGCGCGGTTCGTGATGACTTCGTTCGCGTTCATGTTGGTTGAGGTTCCGGCACCGCCCTGCACGACACCCACGACGAACTGATCGAGCAGCATGCCGTTCTTCACCTCTTCGCAGGCGCGATCGATCAGAGTAGCGCGCTGCTCGTCAAGCGCACCGATTTCGAGGTTAGCCCGCGCGGCCGCCTGCTTCACGCACGCAAACGCGCGCACGAAATCGGGATAGACAGAAATTGGGCGGCGAGCGATAGAGAAGTTCTCTTGCGCCCGGGCGGTGTGCACCCCCCAATATGCGGATGAGGGTACCTCAACGCTGCCGAGCGAATCGGTCTCAGTACGGGTCTGGGATGACAGGAAGTCACTCACGGTAATTCGGCTCCGAAGATAGACGCGAGCGGCGGATCGAGCCGCCGCAGTACGGCACTAAGCCTACCCCGGACAGGGGCGCTTCGAAGGTATGCACCGTCGTGATACTCACCGGCCACACCCGACGGAGATCCTAGAACTTACCGCCCATATCGAGCAGGCGACGGATGCGATCCGGAATCGGCGGATGAGTCGCAAACAATCTCTGAGCAAGACCGGGCTTTAACGGGTCGGCGATCCACAGGTGAGCCATGCTGCTGCTCTGCTTCTGGAGAGGTCGCCCATATTCTGAGAGCTTGTGCAGGGCGCTCGCCAGGCCTTCAGGATTGCGAGTGGTGAGTGCGCCCGTCGCGTCAGCTAGGTACTCGCGCTGCCGAGAAACAGCCAGTTGCACCAGACTTGCGACAATTGGGGCCACGATCATGGCCACCAGACCGAAGATCAGAACCGCTGGGTTGCTGTTATTGCGGCTGAAGAAAGCGATCCGAACGAACATGTCTGCGAGCATGCCGACTGCCACCACGAGCCCGTAGACGATCATCGATACCCGAATATCGTAGTTGCGCACGTGACCGAGCTCGTGGGCCATCACACCTTCGAGCTCTGCGTCAGTCATGATGTCGAGGAGCCCCGTGGTCGCCGCAACCATGGCTTGCTCGGGATTTCTGCCCGTTGCGAAGGCATTGGGGGCCGGGTCGTTCACGAGGTAGACCTGAGGCATAGGCGTTCCCGTTGTGATCGCCAGGTTCTCCACAATACGGTACAGCCTGGGATTGTCTGCCTCGGAGATCTGCCGAGCGCCGCTCATCGCGATTGCTTGCTTGCCCGCGGAAAAGTACTGGAAAGTCGCGTATCCGCCCGCGAAGAGCACGACCCAAATGACGATCGCGGGTGAACTATAGATATAGGAAGCAAGGAATCCGAGACCACCGATGATCACGACGAAAAACAGAATGATCAACACACTGTTGACTTTGTTGCGCCGGATTGCGCGATACACCGCGGCCTCCGCTTAGAACTGGATGCGCGGTGGTTCCGAAATCGCCGCAACGTCGTCGACCTCAAAGAACTCGCGCTCGGTGAACCCAAACATCTTTGCGAAGATATTGTTCGGAAAAATCTGGATCTTCGTATTCAGCTCGCGCACCCCACCATTGAAGAAGCGACGAGCCGCCTGAATCTTGTTTTCCGTGTCTACGAGATCGCTTTGCAGCTGGAGGAAGTTCTGACTGGCTTGGAGCTGGGGATAGGCCTCTGCGACTGCAAAAATGCTCTTTAGCGCCTGCTGCATGTGCCCTTCCGCGACCGACGCCTCTGCCGGGCCCTGCGCCGAGATCGTCTCTGCCCGCGCCTGAGTCACCGATTCAAACACACCGCGCTCATGGGCCGCGTACCCCTTGACCGTTTCGACCAGGGTCGGAATGAGATCGGCACGACGCTTCAGCTGCACCGTAATATCGCTCCACGCCTCATCAACCCGCACGCGCAGGGTGACCAACGAGTTGTAGGTAGCCCAAACATAAATGCCGAGAACGACGATAATTCCTACGGCGACAAGGATTGCGATCAGTGACCCACTCATGCTCAGGATTATATCTGCGCCATCCCCGAATTCGCTGTGCGTCGTGCGAGCAGACAGTTACGCGCCAAGGATGCGGTCGAGCGTCGGATTCGCGAACACCCGTTCCGGGTCCAGCCGATCGCGTACTCGCACGAAATCGTCAAACCTGGGGTAATTTTCCCGGAGTTGAGCCGCATCTCTGGTGTGCATCTTGCCCCAGTGCGGGCGCCCGCCGTGAGCGGCAAATATGTGCTCAGCTTCGCGGAAGTACTCGCCAAATGACTCTTTCCAGTACCGGTGCACCGCCACGTAGCCGCTATCACGACCGTAGGCCGTCGACATCCAAAGGTCGTCAGCAGACGCCGCCCGCACCTCGATCGGAAACGAAACATTGAGTCGTCGACGCTCGATCATGGCCCGAAGCTCGTCTACCGCTTCGGGAACCTGGGTAAGCGGGATCGAATACTCCATCTCGCGAAATCGCACCCGTCTGCGCGTGACGAAGATGCGGTGGGATTCATCGCTGTAATCTCGTCGGCTCGATATCGCCTGGATCGTCTGGTTCACCCGAGGAATCATCTTCGGTAGCCGGTGGCCGCCTGCGACGACCGCGCCGAACACCAGATTGTTGACAATTTCCTCGTCAACAAACTTCGCGGCTGCCGTGAGTGGTCGCGGAACCTCTCCGTAGGACACACGGTGGTTCGTCTTGGTGCGCGCACCGTCGGTGTGAGGAAACCAGTAGAACTCGAAGTGATCCACCTCACGACTTCGCTCCTCGAACGTGTCGAGCACCTCCGCGAGCGGCACAGGCGCCTCCACCGCGCGCAGGAGGAAACGGGGTACACATTGCACGGTCACGGTCACCAAGACTCCGACAGCGCCCAGCCCCAGCGCGATCGCCGGAAACAGTTCCGGGTGTTGCGTTTTGTTCACCGAAAGTACCTCTGCGGATCCGGTGACGAGGGTGGCGCCCACGATCCGAGTAGCAATTCCGCCAAAGCGCACACCGGTACCATGAGTGCCTGTCTGAGTGGCCCCACTGATCGTCTGTCGATCCACATCGCCCATGTTCTCTAAGGCGAGTCCCAGCGGGTTCAGAATCGCCGGAAGCTCCCACAGATGCGTGCCCGCCCACAGGGTGACCTGGCTGCGCTCGAGATCGACATCCACCAGTCCCCTCATACGGCTCATATCGAGTCGAATACCGTCGGTCGCGCCGATGCCGCTGAAACTGTGAGATGCGCCAATGGGCTTGATGCTGTGTCCGGTCTCGAGTGCTCGTTGTACCGCCCTGCGCACCTGATCAACATTTCGTGGTGCAACCACAAGGGCGGGCGTTGACCGCTCGGTTCTGGCCCAGTTCCTCCAGTGTCGGCTCACAGAAAAGACCGCCCTTCACCACGATAGGTCGCGAGTGGATCCCCCGCCACACCTGCGCTCACCGGCACAACCTCACGGACGTGTTCCATGGGCTCCCCCGACTTCGTGTGACGCAACCACACGCGATCGCCGAGAGCTAGAGAACTGACCGCCGCTCCCCGCACTGGGGTTTGCACCTCTCCGGCACCCTCCCGGGAGGACAAGCGGAGGCGTTCCGGCCACACCACCTGGGGCAGTCGGTCGACACCGGGAGCGCCCGAGGCGCTCCACCCGCCACCGAGTAAGGTAACCGTGTCAGCGCGGGGCCTGCGCACGACGTCGAGGGCAATCGCCACGGCAGGCGCGGGGGTAAATTCGCGATAGTGGTCGAAAAGATGCGGGCCGAACAGGCCGCTTCCAGCAGTGACTTCGGTGACCGAGGCCTCCGCGGCAGTGTGTTCGAGCGACCCGGTGCCTCCGGCGTTCACAAATTCGAGCGGTGACACCTGATGCACAGCCGCGATGGCCTGCGCTCGCCGCTCACGAAGCTCTGCACTGCTCGCACGCTGCATCGCGCGAAGTGCAGCGCCGAGTATCGGACGCCCCGACGGAGCGTTGGCCACTCCTGCGATCTGCGCCTCGTACGACATCACTCCCACGAGCTGGTAGCCGGGCCTGCACGCCACCTGTTCGGCGAGAGCGCGAAGCGCCTCCGCCGTGCGCACAGGAGATCGGAGCACACCAACGTGTCCAAGCAGCGGAGCGTCCCACGAAGCGTCAAAATCGAGGCAGACACGGAGACTTTCCCGGGTCCGATGAGGCGAGATCGCATCGATCAGGTCGAGCTGTTCGACACTGTCGATCATCAATGTGATCCTGCTGGCCGCACGAGCATCGGACCCGAGCGCGGCTATTGCCGCGCGATCCACTGTGGGGTATCCAACCACCACGTCGTCGACGGTTTCGGCAAGCCACAGCGCCTCGGGCAGCGTGTAAGCGAGCACCCCACGATAACCGGGCAGTGCGAGCACCGCATCAAGCACGCCGCGCACCCGAATCGATTTCGATGCGATGCGGATCGGCAGCCCCCCAGCCCGCCGCAACAAATCAGCCGCGTTCGCGCTTAGCGCCTCAAGGCTGAGCGCCACGAGCGGAGCGCTGAGATCCGCAGTCGCGGCCGTGAGCCCTGGCCAGAACTCCGCGGGCCGACTCCACGGGCGATCAGCGCCCCTTGCTCGCAAGCTGGGAGCCGCGAGATCAAGGGTCATGCGTGCAGTTTAGTACTGACTAGTCTCGGTGACGCCGACGCGCACGGAAGCGTCTCACACGCAGATATAGCGCGAGCACGATCACCACCAGGATCGTGACAATCAAGACAAGTTTTGCAAAGGCCACGCTTCAAATGTAGCCGTTCGAAATGAATCGCGCCGCGTGATTTCGGGGCGGTATCGTCGCGAGCCACAGAATGGTGAGACCCACACCGCCCACGCACGCGGTTGCAGAACGGCCGACCTGACGGCCGGGCTACCTGGGCGCCCGTGTGAACGCAGAGTCCCCCTGCTGGGACTCGAACCCAGACTGCGACGATTTTAAGTCGTCTGCCTCTGCCAATTGGGCTACAGGGGGAGACTCGGCCTCGAGACAAAACTTGAGGCCCAGTTACTCGGCGGAGCGATCCAAAACGCACAGGAAGTCGAACTGAGCCACACCAACCGGTTCAGAGCCTACCAACTGTGAGTACTCTGGACATAAGTGAGCCCCGAGCTGGGCAGAACTCGGGGCTCACGGTAGGTTGTGGATCCTGGCCTGGGCAGATACCAGGATCCACAGTCTGTGGGCTCGCGCATACGGCGAGCGTCAACTATGCTCCGAGTCGCTCCCGAAGCGCATGGAGCTCCGCGCGAAGTTCCTCAGGGAGCCGGTCTCCGAATTGGTCGAAGAATTCCTCCGTCAATGCGCACTCATCGAGCCACGACCGCTGGTCGATCGCGAAGATCTCGTCGAGGTCTTCCGATACCTCTTCGATCCCGGAGAGGTTCAGTTCGCCCTCTGCAGGAAGCAGGCCGATCGCGGTCTCGTGACCACTAACTTCGCCTTCAATGCTCCGAATGGCCCAGTCGATGACACGCGAATTGTCGCCAAAGCCCGGCCAGAGGAATCGGCCGTCTGAGCCCTTACGGAACCAGTTGACCTGGAAGATCTTTGGCGCATTCTCGCCGAGGGTTTCACCCATCTTGAGCCAGTGACCCCAGTAATCGGCCATGTTGTAGCCGCAGAACGGCAGCATGGCGAAAGGATCCCTGCGCAGCTCACCGACTGTGCCCTCCTGGGCGGCAGTCTTCTCTGACGAGATAGTTGCGCCCATGAACACTCCGTGCTGCCAAGACAGTGAGCGAGCAACCAGCGGGACGTTCGTTGCGCGACGACCTCCAAAAAGTATGAGGTCGAGGGGTACGCCGTCTTGCTCAAACCAATCATCAGCGAGTGTGGGGGTCTGCTGGATCGGCACGGTGAAGCGGGAATTGGGGTGTGCAGCAACGCGGCCAGATTCCGGGGTCCAGTCATCGCCGAGCCAGTCGATCAGGTGCTCAGGCACGGTGTCGGTCTTCCCCTCCCACCACACGTCACCGTCGTCGGTGAGCGCCACGTTGGTGTAGATGGTGTTGCCCCAGAGGGTTTCCATCGCGACCGGATTTGTCGACTCGCCAGTGCCGGGCGCGACACCGAAGAATCCCGCTTCAGGGTTAATCGCATACAGCCGACCATCGGGCCCCGGGCGAAGCCAGGCGATGTCGTCACCGATCGTCTGGACCTTCCAGCCAGGAATCGTGGGCTGGAGCATTGCCAGGTTGGTCTTACCGCACGCGGACGGGAAGGCCGCCGAAAGATGGTACGACTTGCCCGTCTCGCTATTAGTGAGCTTCAGGAGCAGCATGTGCTCGGCGAGCCACCCCTCGTTCTTCCCCATTACGCTCGCAATACGCAGAGCGAAGCATTTCTTCGACAGCAAGGCATTGCCGCCGTATCCCGACCCGTAAGACCACACCTCAAGCGTCTCAGGGAAGTGCGTAATGTACTTTTCGTCATTGCAAGGCCAGGCGACATCTTCCGCACCATCGAGCAGGGGTGCGCCGACAGAGTGGACGGTGCGCACCCACTGGCTGCCCGGGGTAATGCCGTCAAGGGCGGCCTGACCCATACGTGTCATGATCCGCATGTTCAGCACCGCGTATGGGGAATCGGTGATCTGAATGCCGAGCTGAGTGATTGCTCCACCCACCGGCCCCATGGAGAAGGGAACAACGTAGAGGGTCCGTCCGCGCATCGACCCCTCGAAGAGCGGCATGATTTCCGCCTTCATATCGGCCGGTGTGCGCCAGTTATTGGTAGGGCCAGCGTCAGCTTCATTCTCGGTGCAGATGAAGGTGCGGTCTTCTACCCGTGCGACATCGCCGGGATGAGAGCGCGCAAGGTAGCTGCCCGGACGGAGATTCTTGTTCAGCGGAATCAGAGACCCAGCCTCGACCATTTCTGCGGTAAGGCGGTCCCACTCCCCCTGCGAGCCGTCACACCAGACAATTGCGTCCGGTTGCGTCAGCGCCGCAACCTCGGCCACCCACTGCAGCACCTCCGGGTTGGAGGTGTTTGCTCCTTCGGCCACCTTTTCGGCGATCGAATCGTTCATCTCGAGAGTCGAGGCGCTGCCCATAACGTTCGTTCTCCTTGATAAGAAACTTCTGTTCTTCCATTCTGGATGAACCAGGGATGTCCACCCCGTGAATTTACAGTGTAAAGAATCGCAC
The DNA here is from genome assembly GCF_052446065.1 of Leucobacter shiyiweii. Classification (GTDB taxonomy): domain Bacteria; phylum Actinomycetota; class Actinomycetes; order Actinomycetales; family Microbacteriaceae; genus Leucobacter. The sequence goes on from NZ_CM127080.1 coordinate 1,578,683, forward strand.
TTTTTGACATATAGTCAATACATGACTCCCGATGCAACCCCGAACCTCGGCGATGACGCGTTTCAACGGCTACTCATCGGAAAGCGGATCCGCCACTTCCGCACAGGGGCGGGCCTCACGCTGGACCAGCTAGGTGAGCGGGTCGGCGTCGGGAGCAGTCAGCTCTCCCTTGTAGAAAACGGCCGACGGGAACCTCGGCTGACCCTTCTACAGAGCATCGCCCGCGAGCTGGGTGTCGACAGCGCAGACCTACTCAGAGAGGAAGCGCCGGATCATCGGAGCGCATTAGAGATTGAACTCGAACGATCGCAGACCACCCCCGCTTACCTCCAGCTCAATCTCCCCCACGTCCGGGCCCCCCGTACCTTGAGTGACGAGGCCCTCGAATCACTCGTTGGGCTGCATCGCGAACTCGCTCGTCGCTCTCGCGCAGCGGCCGCGACCCCCGAGGAGGCGCGGCGAGCGAACACGAAGATCCGCCGTCAGATGCGTGAGCGCGACAACTATCTGCCCGATATCGAACGCGTGGCCGAGGAACTGATGGAGAGCATTGGTCATTCGACGAGCGCAGTGACACACCGGGAAGTTGCTGTACTCGCCGAGCGCCTCGGATTCACGCTCATCTTCGCCGACGATCTTCCGTCAAACACTCGCAGCATCACTGACCTCGAGAATGGCCGGATCTACCTTCCCCCGGCTTCGATTCCCGGCGGCCACGGGCTACGGTCTCTGGCTCTTCAGGCCATGGGGCACCGCGTGCTCGGCCATGACCGCCCGTCAAGTTATGCAGAATTCCTCGAACAACGCCTCCAGATCAATTACTTCGCGGCAGCTTGCCTGCTGCCGGAGAGGCACGCCGTGGTGTTTCTTCAAGACGCCAAGCGGGAGCGAAATCTTGCGATTGAGGATCTGCGCGATGCTTTTGGGGTCACGCATGAGGCTGCCGCACACCGATTTACGAACCTTGCCACCAGGCACCTCGGCCTGCGAGTACACCACTATCGCCTCGATACCGAGGGAGTTCTCGTGCGCGGTTACGAAAACGATGGAACCCCCTTCCCCGAAGATAACACCGGGGCGGTGGAGGGCCAGGTTATCTGCCGTAAGTGGGCCGGCCGCATGGCTTTTGACCGCACCAACCGTACGAGCGAGTTCTATCAGTACACCGACACCCCGGTTGGCACGTTCTGGTCGAGCGTGCAGTCGGGTGACACCACGCAGGGCCAGTTCTCGATCGCCTGTGGGGTGGCCTTTAACGATGCGAAGTGGTTTCGCGGGCGCGACACTACCGCCCGCACCCGATCGACTTGTCCAGATCCTGGCTGCTGCCGCACCCCGGATGCCGAGCTACTCGCCCGTTGGGAAGGCAAGGCGTGGCCGAGCGCGCGCATGCACGCCCACGTTCTCGCGCCCCTGCCCACGGGCACCTTCCCCGGAGTAGACGACATCGAGATGTATAAATTTCTGAGCAATCACGCGCCTCAGGAGTAGCACCGCAGGAGAGTCTGACCCGTCATTAGCGCAAGTAGACGCTTGCGCAGGGATCAAACGCCGCCAACCCTGCGCGACCGTCCTCCCGGAGACGCGCAGAACTGGGAAAGCCACGAAACAGCAAGTTCGTGAGTCTCAACCTCTCCGAGACTCACGAACTTGACCGCTGCTGTATCGCGCGGGGCTACGCCTTGGGACGAGAGGCGAACTCCTCGAAGATCGCCCGCGGCTCGGTGACCGCCTCGATGTTCACAGTGTCGCGCCCCAGGAAGAAGTGGCCGACCCAGCCGCCAAACACCCGCCACTTCCGCTCCCACGACGGAATCGCGAGACCATGGTAGAAGCGGTGCGCGAGCCAGGCAAAGTACCCCTTCATCGCGAATTTTCCAGACTGGAACACGCCCGTGTTAATTCCGAGCCCCGCAACAGCGCCAGCATTCTTGTGACTGTATTCGCGCACACCCTCGCCACGGAGATCGGCAACAATGTTCTTCGCGAGGAGCTTGCCCTGACGCACCGCGTGCTGTGCATTCGGCACGCAGAACCCACCAGGGCCCGGCGTCGACGACGTGTCCGGCACCTGCGACGTATCGCCCGCGGTCCACGCGCCAGCAAGTTCCGCACCATCTTCGGTCGTGATCTTCAGGTTCGGGCTCGCGATCACGTGGCCGCGGGGACCGATCGGGAGATCCGTACCGCGCAAGAACGGACGGGGCATGACGCCCGCCGTCCACACGATCAGGTCGCTCTCAAACGACTCACCGGTGGAAAGCTCGATCTTTCCGCCCACCGCGCTTGACAGCTGCGTGTCGAGGTGAATGTTCACGCCGCGACGGGTCTGATCCTTGATCACCCATTCAGAAGTCTCCAGCGATACCTCGGGCATAATGCGCCCCATCGCCTCGACCAGGTGAAACTTCGTCTCATCGAACGTGATCTCGGGGTAACGGCGCAGCAATGATGTGGCGAATGACCGCAGCTCGCTGATTGTCTCGATCCCGGCGAACCCGCCACCGACAACGGTCACGGTGAGGAGTCGCTCGCGCTCAGTGGATCCCTTGGGAAGGGAAGCGGCACGCTCGAAGTTCCCGACCATGCGATCGCGCACGGCGACCGCCTCCTCGATGGTCTTCATCCCGATCGCCTGATCGGCAACCCCTGGAATCGGGAACGTGCGTGATACCGAACCGGTCGTGACCACAATGTGGTCGTAGGCGAACTCAAACGCCTCGCCCACGGTTGGGGTAACGGTAGCGGTCTTCGTGGCGTGCGAGATCGCGGTGACCTTCCCCGCAATATTGTGCGTGCGGTCCAGGTGACGGCGACGCGCGACGACCGCGTGACGCGGCTCGATCGAGCCCGATGCCACCTCGGGAAGGAACGGCAGATACGCCATGTACGGCAGCGGATCCACAATCGTCACCTCGGCCTCGCCCGCACGCAGCAGCCCTTCGAGCTTCCATGCAGTGTAGAACCCGGCGTAACCGCCACCAACGATCAAAATCTTCTTCGCCACGAAGCTGTCTCCCTAGAGCGCGATGCAGAGGATCGGTGCCCAATAGCCTACGGGCACAGAAAAATTCGGGCGCTACTCACCCGACCTTCCCATCCTAATACGATTGCGAGGGGCGCCCCCACCGAAGCTGCGGCACTGCCGAACCATCCATGTAATTTTGTCGATATTTTACGCACCGTCCGCAGGTTCTGCGGAAGGTGACCAGCCGCACCGCTCGAGCGCGAGATCGCCAATCGGATTGACGCCCGGCCCTGCAGCGAGCGCGTGCCCCATTAGTGCGTGCAGGCACTTCACCCGAGTGGGCATACCGCCGGCGCTCACTCCTGCAAGCTCCGGCACCTCTCCCACGCTGTCGCGATCCGCGATGTACTGCTCGTGGGCTTGCTCGTACTGCGTCCGAAGCACCTCGTCCTCCGCCAGCAGATCGTTGAATTCGTTCATCACGCCCACCGCCTCAAGCCGAGAAGCAGCGGCAACCGCCTCGGGGTGAGACAGGTAATAGAAGGTGGGGAACGGGCTGCCGTCGGGAAGCCTCGGGGCGGTCGCGACCACCGTAGGGGTTCCATGGGTGGTTCTCGCCGCGATGCCAACGACCCCGCGTGCTTCTCGACCCAGCTGCTCGCTCACTATTGCAATATCGGTAACTGTGGGCTCGGTGTATGGGGGCCGACTCACTCGACGCTCTCCTTTTCGATAGGTAGTGGTGCGGGGGTTTCACTCGCGGAGCCAGTGGACTCAACTGACTCAATCACATCCGTCATGGCCCCGGGCAAAGCATCAGGAGAGGCGTTCGTAGTGCCGGCAATGAGGGCGGAGGAGACCAGAGTGTGCACCCAGTTTCGTTGAATACGCGTGAGCTGTTCACTCGTCACCTCAACCGAGTCTGCGGGAATCACGATGTCGTCGATAACGTTCAGTTGCGTCTCGCCCGGCATTACGTAGAACAGGCGCCCCCTCGCCTGGGAGCGCACGTACGACGGATCTTGCCATTTCAACCGCTCCGCATCAGCGTCAGCAACTGCGTCCCGATTCAGCTGCACACTCTCGCGCAGCTCAGCGAGTTCTCGCTGCTGCTGTACGTACGTTGACAGCGTCGGGCTCACGATAATCGCGCCGACCGCAATCAGCGCGACGATGAGTACAGTGAATCCGCTGAAGCGGAGACTGGCAACCCAGTCCCCCACCTCACCGAAGATTCGCTTAGCCATCCCGCGCGTCGCTTTCGCGGCCAGACCGGTCGTCAGCTACTTTGCGGTGAAGCGCGGAAACGCGCCTCGACCTGCGTAGCGTGCCGCTGCCCCGAGCTCCTCTTCAATGCGCAGCAGTTGGTTGTACTTGGCAACACGCTCGCTTCGCGCGGGAGCCCCGGTCTTGATCTGACCGCAATCGGTCGCCACGGCCAGATCGGCAATGGTCACGTCTTCGGTCTCACCAGAGCGGTGCGAGAGGATCGCCGTGTACCCTGATCGCTGCGCAAGCTTGACTGCGTCGAGGGTCTCAGTGAGGGTGCCGATCTGGTTGACCTTGACGAGCAGTGAGTTTCCCGCACCCTGGGCGATACCGTCGGCCAGGCGAGCAGGGTTCGTCACGAACAGGTCGTCGCCAACTAGCTGCACCCGGTCTCCAAGTTCGGTGGTGAGCTGCCGCCAGCCTTCCCAGTCGTCTTCGGCGAGTGGGTCCTCAATCGACACGAGCGGATAGCGCTCGATCAAGTCGGCGTAGTACGCGATCATGTCAGCTGCGCTGCGCTGCTGCCCTTCGAAGCGGTATGTGCCACCCTCGAAGAATTCGGTGGACGCAACGTCGAGCGCGAGCGCGATATCGCGGCCGGGCACGTAGCCTGCCCTCTCGATCGCCTCGACGATGAGATCGAGAGCTGCCGCGTTGTGCGGCAGATCGGGCGCGAAGCCGCCCTCGTCGCCCAGAGCTGTCGCGTACCCCTTCTCCTTCAACAGCGCCTTGAGCGAGTGGTAGACCTCTACTCCCCAGCGCAAGCCCTCCGAAAACGTTTCCGCACCGAGGGGCACGGCCATGAACTCCTGAATATCAACGCCGGTGTCAGCGTGCGCGCCTCCGTTGATGATATTCATCAAGGGCACCGGCAGTGTATGCGCCGTGGGTCCGCCCAAGTATCGGTAGAGCGGCAGGTCAGCAGAATCAGCCGCAGCATGTGCGACGGCGAGGCTGACGCCGAGAATAGCGTTGGCTCCCACACGCTGCTTGTTGTCTGTGCCGTCGATCTCCATCAGTGTCTGGTCGATCAGCCGCTGATCATCGGCTGAGAGCTCTTCAATCGCGGGTCCGAGTTCGTCAAAGACCGCGTCGACAGCCTGGGTGACACCCTTGCCCAAGTATCGGGCCTGGTCGCCATCACGCAGCTCGTACGCCTCGAAGGCGCCGGTGGAGGCTCCCGACGGCACCGCCGCACGGCCCACCGAGCCATCGGTCAGGCCTACCTCGACCTCTACAGTCGGATTGCCGCGAGAATCGAGAATCTCGCGAGCGATTACCGCGTCGATAAATGCCACCGTGCACTCCTTGCTTGTTGAGCTGCTGTTGCGTTATGAATCAAAGCCTGTGGCGCGTGCGCGCCGGGTGTAAGTCTATCCGCGCCCAAGTTCGCGAAGCTCCAGGGAATCACACTCGCGTTCGCCGGCGCGAACGTTCGCAAAGCGGGTGAAACCGTCAGCTGAGAGCCTGTCGAGCAGTGCCTTCATATTTTTCTGCCGGCGCTCGAGACGCACCCGATGCCCGTCGCGAATGAGCTGACGCTTGATCGCGGCAAGGTCGGCTGGATTCGCGTCAGCATCGTAGACAAGAGCGACGGCTTCGGGGCCCTCATGGGAAGGCAGTTCGATCAAATCGACCACTCGTTCAAACCCGATGGAGAATCCGACCGCAGGCACGTCTTGCCCGAGGAAGCGGCCCACCATCCCGTCGTAGCGACCCCCGCCTCCCACGGAACTGCCCGAACCCGGATGGGAAACCTCGAAGATCGTTCCGGTGTAGTAGCCCATGCCCCTCACGAGCGTCGGGTCAAAGCGAATCTCTACCCCACCGGGCAACACCCCAACGAGCGCCTCTCCGATTGCCGCCAGGTTGTCAATTCCCTCCTGCGCGGCACCAGCGGGGAGTGCCGCGGTGATTGATTCGTGAGTGAGCGGGATGCCGCCCGCTCCGAGCAGCGGCTCGACGCGAGTCAGCACGGCGCCCAGCGCATCGGCCCCGGCCTCGTCAAGCTCCGTCAGCTCGGCAATCACACCCGAGGTGCCGATCTTGTCAAGTTTGTCGATCGTAATGAGTGCCCGGTCGTGCACCGTGGCCTCGAAGCCGCAGTGCTCCAGCAAGCCGAAAAGTATGCGCCGGTCGTTCACCCGAATCACACAACCCTCCAGCCCGAGCGCCGCGAGCGCTTGAGAGGTAGCGGTGATGAGTTCGATCTCGGCGAGCATGCCCGGCTCACCGATAATGTCAATGTCGGCCTGTACGAACTGCCGATATCGCCCCTTCTGGGGCCGCTCGGCACGCCACACTGGCGCAATCTGAATGGCTCGAAATACCGGCGGCAACTCGGCGCGATGACTCGCGTAGAAACGCGTGAGCGGCACCGTGAGGTCGAAACGTAGGCCCAAATCCGCCAGTTCATCCGGGTTCCCAGCCTCGGCGGCGGCGGCGAGGGCCTCCGAAGTGATCCCGCGTTTCAAAATCGAGAACGACAGTTTTTCATTGTCTCCTCCGAGCCCGGCGTGTAGCCTCGCCCAGTCCTCCACCACGGGAGTCTCAATCTCGTCAAAGCCGTGAGCGCGGTAGATCCCGCGTATGACGCCCAGCGCATGTTCCCTTCGCGCCTTATCAACGGGCAGAAAATCGCGCATCCCGCGGGGCGGGTTCACCTGTGTGGCCATGGTCCCCTATTCTTCCACGTGTCGCTCGACCAGCCGCGCGATCGCGAGGCGGAGCGCGCGGTCGGCATCCACTCCAACTGCGTTCGCCCGCACCACCACGGCGAGTAGCTCATCACCGATTTCCGTGGAGGGATCGGCGTGATCTTCCGCGACGGCGCCGCCTGTTGGCACGGCGCCCTTGGTTGTGCTCGCAGAGGTGATGATCGAGGCCGCGTTTTCCGGGTCGAGCAATCGAGCGCGTTTAAGCCGTTCAACCACCTTTGCCGCACGGGCGAGCGTCGGCATGTCACGAGGAATTCCGTCGAGGACACCCCGGGACCCGCGTCGTTCACCCGCGGCGTCCTCCTTCAGACGCTCCCACTCGGCGTTCAGTTCTTCAACTGACATGTACCCACGGTCGCCGAACACGTGCGGGTGCCTTGCGATGAGTTTTTCGTTCAGGGCCTGTGTCACCGTGTCGAAGTCGTAACCCTCGTCGTCGCGCTCGGCGATCGCAGCATGAAACAGCACCTGATAGAGCACGTCACCGAGTTCGCTCGCGACTTCTTCGGGGCCCAGGCGTCTGTCGATCGCGTCGATGAACTCAGCGGTCTCCTCAACCAGAAACGGGATGAGTGAATCGTGATTTTGTGCGGCGTGCCAGGCACATCCGCCCGGCCATACAAGCTGCCGCATGGTCTGGCGGATACCGTCGAGCGCATCATTGGGGTACGAATCTTCAGGGGTGGATCGTGGCGTGCCCATAGCGAAACCCTACCGGGTGCCCGTCATGCGTGGCGGGGCTGAGAGCACTCAGCTAACGTCCTTTTTCACTCGTTAGTATCTGCCTATGGTCAAGGGTTCACACGTTGCGCGGCTTGCTCTCGCGGTCGCCGCGGTCTCCCTCGTCGTATCGGTATCGGCCTGCGCGGCCGAGCCATCCGAGCCGACAGCTGCTCCATACAAAGCGCCAACAATGGCCCCCGAGCAATCAGTGAGCGAGGCGTGCGGCCTGTCTCGTGACGATGTTGATCGTCTCGTGGTTCAGACCGAAGAAACGGTGAAGGCTGGGCTTGAAGAAGCCGGCCAGGAGCTCCTCCGTGGTGAGATGCCGTCGTTTGTTTTCTTGACGCAATCGCTAGATGGAGCTTTGCAGTTGTCGCAGGAGAGCGTCACCAACCCGGAAGTGTCCGCCGCGTTGGGTCGCATCACCGACAGCTTCACGGGTTTTGGTGCCATCGAGCACCCTGGCTCAATCCTGGGGGTGCCCGCCTACCTCGCAGCACTCAACGGACAGTTGGCTGCGCTCACCGCGGCAGGCCAGGATCTCCGCACGCTCTGCAATTTTCAGTAACGCGAGGCCGCACCGCTGCGGCTGGCTTTGGCAGTTTTAGCGCCCGGGGGGCTCGGCATCTGCCTCAAGCAGCGTCGCCAACACGCGCCCGGTCCACGCCGCGATGTCGCCCTCGTCGCCCATTTGCCTTTGCCCCACACCTGCGAGCGGGCTGCGCGCGCTGGCTGTACCGCCAGGAAGCGGCACCAGCAGAGTTTTCGTCGCCTCGGTGTAGCGGGAGCCCGGGTACATGCGATTCATTCGCATCCGACGCGAGTCCAGTAGCGCCACAGGTTCCAGACGCAGTGCGGAGCCGCTCGCCACAACCTTCGTTAGGCCAAGTCGCGCGGCTCGACGCCTGAGCGAAGAAACCGCCGCGAGTCGCAGTACCTCTGCGGGGGGCTCCCCGTAACGATCGGTGAGTTCTTCGAGCACGAGCGTAACGTGATCTTCGGGAGCTTGTGGGTGCGCCGCGGCCGAAAACTTTTGGTATGCCTCGAGCCGCAGCCGCTCGCTCTCGACGTAGTCCTCGGGGATGTGCGCATCGACAGGCAGCTCGAGCACGAGCTCTGTCGCACCGATGACATCCTCACCCTTGAACGTTGCCACGGCCTCGCCAATCATTCGCAGATAGAGATCAAACCCTACCCCCGCGATGTGACCAGACTGTTCCCCGCCCAGGAGATTCCCCGCACCGCGTAACTCGAGATCCTTTAGTGCCACCTGCATGCCCGAACCGAGCTCGTTATTCGTCGCAATGGTCTCGAGACGTTCGTGTGCGTGCTCCGTCAGGGGGCGATCGGGGTCATACAGGAAGTAAGCGTAGGCCCGTTCCCTGCTGCGGCCGACGCGTCCACGCAGCTGGTGCAGCTGACTCAGGCCGTACTTATCAGCGGCATCGATGATGATGGTGTTCGCGTTGGCGATATCGAGACCGGTCTCGATAATGGTGGTCGACACGAGCACGTCATACTTCCGTTCCCAGAAATCGACCACAATTTGCTCAAGCTGGGCCTCGCCGAGTTTGCCGTGTGCGACCGCTACCCGGGCCTCGGGCACGAGTTCGGCGATCTGGGCGGCCACGCGGTTGATCGACTGCACCCGGTTGTGCACGAAGAAGATTTGTCCCTCACGCATGAGCTCGCGGCGAATCGCTGCGGTGATCTGCTTGTCACTGCGCGGTCCCACAAAAGTGAGAATCGGATGTCGATCCTCTGGTGCCGTCGCGAGCGTCGACATTTCGCGGATCCCGGTGACGGCCATCTCAAGGGTACGCGGGATCGGTGTGGCACTCATCGCAAGGATGTCGACACCGGTTTTTAGCTTCTTCAGTTTGTCCTTGTGTTCGACACCGAACCGTTGCTCCTCGTCGATCACAAGCAGGCCGAGATCTTTGTAGCGCACGGTGTCGGTGAGCAGCCGGTGGGTTCCAATGACGACGTCGACTGTTCCCGCGGCGAGTCCCTCGATCGTGTCTTTGGATTCCTTCTCAGTCTGGAATCGACTGAGGGCGCGCAGCTGCACCGGGAACCCGGCGAAGCGATCCTGAAAAGTTTCGAGATGCTGCTTGACGAGCAGCGTGGTGGGTACCAGTACAGCCACCTGCTTGTCATCCTGCACGGCTTTGAACGCGGCGCGAATTGCGATCTCGGTCTTCCCGAAACCTACGTCTCCCGAGACAAGGCGATCCATGGGAATCGGGCGCTCCATGTCTCGCTTCACCTCGTCGATCGTGGTGAGCTGATCCACTGTCTCGACGTACGGAAACGCTTCCTCCAGTTCATGCTGCCAGGGCGTGTCCGGCGAGAAGGCATGACCGCCTGCTGCCACCCGCGCTGAGTAGAGCTTGACCAGTTCGACGGCGATGTCGCGCACCGCCTTGCGGGCTTTCTTCTTCGCGTTGGACCAGTCGCTGCCGCCCATTTTTGACAGCGGCGGGGCCTCCCCGCCCACGTAGCGCGACAGCTGGTCAAGCTGGTCCGTTGGCACGTACAGCTTGTCCTTCGGCATCCCTCGTCTGGAGGAGGCGTATTCAAGCACCAGATACTCTCGCAACGCCTTCCCCGCGTCGCGGCCCATTCCAGTGGGCACCATGCGTTGGGTCAGCTCGACGAACTGTCCGATGCCGTGAGTCTCATGCACCACGTAGTCTCCGGCGACGAGCTTGAGCGGGTCGACCACATTCTTTGTCCGGCGCTTCGGGAGCTTCTGTCCTGCCCCCTGCTGCGAACTCACTGCGCGCCCGAAAAACTCCACCTCTGTCGAGAGGAGCACGCGCGCCTCAGCGCTTTCAAAGCCAGACCAGGCCGTGCCAGGGACGACGTACACGACCCGCTCCTCCGGCTGTGCCGGAAGGTCATCAACCATACGTGCGGCGATCCCCGCATCGGCGAGAACGTCGCGGGCACGTTCGACCAGGCCCACTCCCTGCGCACTGACTATCACCGTCCAGCCCTCGCCGAGACGTTCGCTCAGATGGCGGATCGCCGAAGCCGTGGCTTCGGCCCCTGGTGCTGGCCGCGGAAGTTGCTCGCTGCGCACCGTTACGAGACTGAAGTCGACCGATTCGTCTTGCACGAAGCTCGACAGTGTCCACCAGGAGTTTTCTCCTGCCGCGTCGCGCAACTCCCGCATCGTGAGCATGCCGTGGTCGTCGGTGGGCACCGGCGCCTCTCCGCCTGCTGTTGCGGCCGCCCAGGCCGCCTCCAAGAACTCGCGGTTGGTTTCAACGAGACTGATCGCCCGATTCGCGACGCGTTCGGGAGAAATAACCGCTATCGCGGAACCCGCGGGCAATAATGCGGTGAAAGGAGAAAGCCCGGAAACCAGCTGGGGCAGCAGACTCTCCATTCCCTCCACGGCGATTCCCTGGCTCATTTTCTCGAGCAACGAACTCAGAGCCGGGTACTGAGAGAGCAGCGCCGCAGCACGCTCACGCACCTCATCAGTGAGCAGCAGCTCGCGAGCCGGCCACAATTCGATCTCAGAGATCGCCTCACCGGCGCTGCGCTGGTCGGAGACCGCAAAACGACGAATCTGGTCGATCTCTTGCCCGAAGAAATCCAGGCGCACTGCGTGGTCAAGCGTCGGAGGGAACACATCAAGGATTCCGCCGCGCACCGCGAACTCCCCACGGCGAGTGACCATGTCGACCCGCGTGTACGCGTTGTCAACCAGTGCGCGGGAGAGCTGGTCGAGGCCAGGCGATTCCTCGCCAGCACGGAGCACAATCGGGTTCGCGTGCGCCGCGTGCGGGGACACAGGTTGGAGCGCCGCGCGCACCGAGGCGACAATCACGAGTGGCCGGTTGCCATCGTGCTCGCGCAAGGTGTGCAGCACCACCGCGCGCCTTCCCACAGTCTCCGCGCTCGGACTGAGCCGCTCGTGCGGCAGTGTCTCCCATGCGGGAAACTCAACCGTGTGCGCCTCCGGCATGATCGACGCAATTGCAGCGCGCAGCGAGTCTGCCTCACGGCTAGTCGCAGCTATAAGCAGCAGCGGCCCCACGCCGCCTGTTTCCCGTTTGCGGTGCATCAACGCTGCGAGAAGGGCCGGCCGAAGCGACTCACTGATCGCGAACTCCGCGTCACGGTCAGCGTAATTCAGTGCACGAGCGAAGGACTCAGAGGGCTCAAGCAGTCGCTCAAGCCCCGCAAGGCTCACTTTGCCCTCCCATGGAACTTCTGTTGGGTTGCCAACAGGCCATCAGTGGTCAGCATCTCGGCGGCGTCTGCCGCGTCCTCAAGCAGGACTGCGAGCACTTCGCGCTCGGAGGAAGCAAACGGCTTCAACACATAATCTGCGGCATCCTGCTGGCCCGGAGGACGTCCGATCCCGATTCGTACGCGCAAGAACTCGGGGGTATCGAGCGCCTTCGCAATATCACGCAAGCCGTTGTGGCCGCCGTGGCCGCCGCCCTGTTTGACCTTCACGGTATCGAAGGGCAAGTCGAGATCATCATGAAGCACGATCGTGTGTGAGGCCGGGATGTCAAAATACCGCGACAATGCGCTTACGGGTCCGCCGGAGGTATTCATGAAACCGTTGGATTTAGCCAAGACAAGCTTAGGCCCGCCCGGTCGCACCCGACCTTCGGCCACTCGAGCGTTCGAGCGATGTGAAGCGAATCGGGTTTCCGCGCGCGCAGCGAGCACATCGAGCGCCATCTGCCCGACGTTATGCCGCGTCGTCTCATACTTCGTTCCGGGGTTTCCGAGCCCAACGACCAACCACGCGTCAGACACGACTGCCCCCTCGATTTTGCGCTTACGCCACCACATCATCATTCTTCCACTCAACGAACCGAGCCCGCCGGTATCGACCGTGTGGTCGCCCGGCGGGCTCGACGCTTCCCCGCTAAGCGGGACTTACTACTCGGCTGCTGCTGCGGCGTCAGCGGCTTCGTCTTCAGCAGAGGTACGTGGCGTCACAATGTTGACCACGAGCTGCTCCGGATCATCAAGGAGCTCTGCACCATCCGGAAGAGCAACCCCGCCGGCGAGGATCTGGGTGCCATCCTCCAAGCCTTCGACGTTGATCTCAAGCGACTCAGGAATTGCGATCGCTGCGACACTCAGACGCAAAGAGTTCATCTCCTGCAGCGCGTTCGCTCCAGCGAAGGGCTCGCCCACGATACTCAGGTGGACCTCTACCTCAACACGCTCGCCCTTGTTCACTACAACCAGGTCCACGTGCTCGATTACCTGGCGCACGTGATCCTTCTGCACATCCTTGACGAGAACGAGCTGCTTCTCGCCGTCGATATCGAGCTCGATCAGAGCGTTCGAGTGACGCACGATCAGGCCCAGCGGGTGAGTCTCGACCGAACGGTGGATCGGATCGGTGCCGTGACCGTACACGACTACCGGGGTGCGACCGGCGGCACGTAGCTTACGAGCCACGCCCTTACCGAAGGTCTCGCGGGCAACGGTCTCAAGCTTGAAGGTTTCGCTCATCAGTGTTCTCCTTGCGGGCTCTCGCCCAAACGCGGCAGGGACTCCCCGCCAGGGTGTGGTGTCTTGCCGAGTTGACGCAGCAAGAGGCCCCGCTGGAGGCTCGCCCGCGTCGATTACGGATGCATGAGCATCCCTCGCCGAAGTACAGCTAATGAGTCTACACCCTTTTAGGTCGCCGCCCCGCGCCACGTTCCTCGAGCTGCCGCCACAGGCGGCACCGCGACTTGCAAAAACGCAATGCGTTTTTGCTACGCCGCGCCCTCAAACATGGAGGTTACGGAGCCATCTTCGAAGACCTCGTGGATGGCCTGCGCGAGCAACGGCGCAATCGAAAGCACGGTGAGCTTATCGAAACGCTTCTCCTCTGGAATGGGCAGCGTGTCAGTCACAACGACCTGATCGATGAAATCCTGTGAGAGATGATCCGTTGCCTTGCCGGAAAAGATCGCGTGGGTACAGGCAATCGTGACACCGCGGGCCCCGGCAGCTTTCAGCGCCTCAGCAGCTTTCGCGATCGTGCCGCCGGTATCAATCATGTCGTCTACCACCACGCACCAACGATCTTTCACTTCGCCGACGATCTCATGCACAGACACCTGATTCGGGACCAGAGGATCGCGTCGCTTGTGGATGATCGCGAGGGGGGCACCCAGCTTGTCACTCCAGATATCTGCCACGCGCACCCGACCCATATCGGGTGAAACCACGGTGAGGTCATCACGGTCAATCGTCTTCTTGAAGTGCTCGAGCAACACAGGCATGGCAAAGAGGTGATCCACCGGGCCATCGAAGAAACCTTGGATCTGCGCCGCGTGGAGGTCGACGGACATGATTCGATCCGCGCCCGCCGCCTTAAACAGGTCTGCGACGAGCCGGGCTGAAATCGGCTCGCGCCCACGCCCCTTCTTGTCCTGGCGGGAGTAAGGGTAGAAGGGTGCGACCACGGTGATGCGTTTGGCAGAAGCCCGCTTCAGCGCGTCCACCATGATGAGCTGCTCCATGAGCCACTCATTGATCGGGTGCGTGTGTGACTGAATCACAAAGGCGTCGCACCCTCGCACGCTCTCGTCGTACCGTGCATAGATCTCGCCGTTCGCGAAGGTACGGGCGTCGGTCGGAACCAGTTCGGCGCCCAGTTCCTCTGCAACACGCTCGGCAAGCTCGGGATACGCCCGACCTGACACGAGTACCAGCTTCTTCTGTCCGACCATCTGAATTGCGCTCATGCCCGCTCTTTCCCATTCGATTCCGCTGCCCGTGCACTGCTCGTCCCCGGGCGGTTCTCCGCGACCCAACCGTGAACATTGCGCTGCGGCGCCACATTCATAGCGAGTGCGCCAGATGGCACGTCTTTTCGCACCACAGTTCCCGCCGCGGTGTAGACACCATCTTCAATCGTAACCGGAGCGATCAACACATTTTTCGACCCGATGCGAACGGCATCGCCGACCTCCGTATGGTGCTTCTGCACCCCGTCGTAGTTGGCGAAAATGGTGCCGGCACCAATGTTCGAATCTTGGCCGACCGTCGCATCACCCACGTAGCTCAGATGTGGGACCTTACTCCCGTCTCCGATTCTCGCATTCTTCGTCTCGACGAAAGCGCCAATTTTGCCGTCTGCCCCGAGCTCAGTACCAGGTCGAATGTAGCTGAAAGGCCCCACCTGGGCCCCCTGAGCGAAGACCGCAAGGGTGGCTTCGCTGCGCCGAATGCGCGCATTCTCGCCAACCTCGCAATCGATGAGTGTTGTTTCCGGCCCGATCACGGCGCCCGCTGCGATACTCGTCGCGCCCTGCAGAAACGTGCCCGGCAACACTTCGACGTCGCGGCCAATCGTGACATCGGCATCAATCCACGTCGTTAAGGGATCTTGGATCGTAACTCCGGCGCGTTGATGGGCCTCCACGATACGACGGTTCAGCTCCCGGCCCGCTTCGGCGAGCTGCACTCGATCATTCACACCGGCGATCAACCAGGGATCATCGGTCGCGACGGCATCGACGGCCCCGCCTGTAGCGAGAATCCGTGCGGCCGCATCCGTGAGGTATTTCTCCCCCTGCGCGTTGGCGGTGTCAATCTCGGAGAGCGCACGTTCAAGCGCGCGGCGAGCAAACACGTAGATCCCGCCATTGATCTCAGTGATGCGTCGTTGCGCATCACTCGCGTCCTTTTCTTCGACAATGCCAAGCATCGCACCGTTTGCATCACGCAGAATGCGACCGAGCCCGGTGGGGTTTTCGTAGACTGCAGACAGCAGCGTCATTCCTCGTTGGTGCTCGAGATGGCCACGAGCGAGTCGTTCAAGTGTCGCCACGTCGATCAGTGGAACATCGCCCGACAAGACCACCACCGAGCCTTCAAAGCTCGCGGGCAATGCGGCGAGCGCCTGCTCAACCGCACGCCCGGTCCCAGGCACCTCGTCTTGCTCAACGATGATGGTGTGCGGGGCATGACTAACGATCGCTTCAGTCACCAGTTCGCGCTCGTGCCGCACAACCGCGATCACCGCTTCAGGGCTGAGGCCAGCGGCTGCATCAAGCACGTGAGAGATGAGCGGCCGCCCCCCGATCGGGTGCAACACTTTAGGAAGAGTCGACTTCATACGGGTGCCCTGGCCCGCAGCCAAGATCACTACCGCCAGTGAACGTCCTGCCATGGGTGCGGTCCTTCCTGCAGACGAGTTCTTCGCTCCCGACAGACCGAGAAGCTGTGCTTCAACGCTCTGGTGCGGCGCTGGTGAGCGCCGCTTTCGGAGCAACCGCGCAAAGCTACGCTTTGCTTCGGTCGCTCCCAATTAAACAGGAAAGCTACGCTTTTCAGTTCTCCACGGCGCTGGTGAGCGCCGCTTTCGGAGCAACCGCGCAAAGCTACGCTTTGCTTCGGTCGCTCCCAATTAAACAGGAAAGCTACGCTTTTCAGTTCTCCACGGCGCTGGTGAGCGCCGCTTTCGGAGCAACCGCGCAAAGCTACGCTTTGCTTCGGTCGCTCCGCCCCCAGGACTCGAACCTGGACCTAACAGCTCCAAAGGCTGTCGTGCTGCCATTACACCAAGGCGGATCGTGCCTTTCGGCACCCGTCTAGTTTGCCAGATCACGAGGGGTGCTCGCGCCATAATGGAAGAATGAAGCACGAGGACGAGGTCGACCGCATTCTGCAGGACTGGTCAACTGCGAGGCCAGACCTAGATTTGGCCCCCCTGGCAGTGTTCTCTCGCATGACACGGATCACGAAACACATCGACCGCGCACGAGTCCACGCATTCGAGCGTTCAGGCCTCACTTCGTGGGAGTTCGACGTGCTAGCCGTCCTGCGACGAAGTGGCGCACCGTTTCGGCAGAGCCCGAAAGTGCTCGTCCAGCAAACTCTGGTGTCCAGCGGCACCATGACCAATCGCATCGATCGCATGGAAAATCGTGGCCTCGTGCGTCGCCTCACCGACCCGAATGACGGACGCGGGGTGTTGGTTGAGATGACGCATCAGGGCCAGACTCTCGTCGACGCAGCTATGACGAGGCTCAGTGACGCCGAAGAGCAGTTGCTCGGCGGCGTTCCCCGCGCCGAACGAGACCGCTTGGCTACCCTGCTGCGCAAGCTCGCCCTGAGCGTGGATCGTTTTAGCCCCGGCGAGGAGTGAACCTGGGGCCGGATCCGGTCAATTCGTTGGGATGACTCACACGAAAGCAGAAATCCCCGTGATGTCCCGGCCAATGATGAGTGCCTGCACCGTTTCAGTACCCTCATAGGTGTGGATCGCCTCAATATCGGCGAAGTGGCGCGCGACTCGGTGCTTCAGCAGGATGCCGTTGCCGCCGAGCATGTCGCGGGCCTGCGCGGCCATCGCACGAGCGGTTCGAGTAGCCGTGTATTTGCCAAGGGAGGCACCGGGTCCAGTCAACTCGCCCGCTTCTTCCGCGCGGGTCAGCTGCATGAGAAGCGTCTGGAGGCTGGTGAGCTGGCTCAGCATCTCTGAGAGGCGGCTCTGTACAACCTGCGACGCAGCGAGCGGACGGCCAAACTGCACACGCTGCCGCGCGTAGTGCACTGCGGTCTCGTACACCGCAGTTGCGTGGCCAAGGCCAGCCCAGGCGACCCCCAGCCGGGTCGCCTGTAACACACGAGCGGTGTCAGCGAAGCTATTGGCTCCAGGCAACTTTGCGTCAGCTCCGACCCTCACCCCGTCGAACTCGATGTGCGCCTGCCAGATCGCGCGCAACGAGATCTTTCCCTCGATTGTGGTCGCGTGATAGCCGGGGGCATCCTGCGGCACCAAGAAACCCTGCACTCGCCCGTCGTCTCCACGCGCCCACACCACCGCGATCTGGCCGACGCTGCCTGAGCCGATCCACTTCTTGTGACCGTCGATGACGTACCCGTTCCCGTCGGTGCGTGCGGTAGTTTCGAGGCTCACCGAATCGGAGCCGTGCGTCGGTTCTGTGAGCGCAAAGGCCCCCAGCTCCTCGCCACGCGCTAGCGACGGCAACCAACGATGTTTCTGCTCATCGGAGCCGCAGAACGCTATTGACCGCAGAGCAAGTGCGCCCTGCACCCCCACGATGGTCGAAATTGACCCGTCGCCCCGGGCCAGCTCCATTGTGGCGAGGTTTGCGGCGAGGAGACTTTGCTTCGGAAATCCGGGCACATCAATCCCATCCCGTAGCAAATCAAGATCACCGAGTCGCTTCGCCAGATGAAGCGGGTACTCGGCGCGATCCCAAAGTCCATCGATCACCGGCCGTACTTCGTCCTGCACGAAAGCTCGCGCCCGTTCCCGGTAGGCCAGGTCGTCCGCTGGCAGGCCCCGAAATGCCCCCGCAAGATCGGGATCGAGAGGCTCCCACAGGTCGTACTCAGGCTCTTCCGTGCCGAGGCTCACGTGCTGGTTTCGCTCTCCCATGGGATTTCCCTCCGGTTGTCGCGGTCCCGGTCCCGGCCGCGTTCCCTCATGAGTGTGCCTGAGACTCAGTCTCAATTCAAGTGAGAACCGAAATGAAATCGCGAAAATTTGCACGAATGTCTTATCAAGATGCCGAAGAAACGGAGTCGCAATTGTTCGAGATGATAACTTTCACCTATGGGAATGCAGCAACCTCGGGGCGTCGAATCCGCTGCGGTCAGCGCGGCCGCGATTCGTCTCCTCTCTGAGCGCGGCTACGAGTCGACGACAGCAGGCGACTTGGCGGACGCTGCGGGCATCAGCCGCAGCACCTTTTTTCGACGTTTCGGCAGCAAAGACGACATTATTTTTGTTGACCACGACCTCGCTCTTCAGCGCCTTACCCGCGAGTTGGCGAACAGCGCTGCCCCCTCCCCCGAAGCAATCGGGCGGGCGACCGTCGGGGTGCTGCAGCTTCTCACTCGCGACACTGACGCGGCCCAATTGCGATCCGAGCTACTCCGCCAAAACCCCGCACTGCGCGAGCGTGAGCTCATTATCTCCCACCGGTACGAGCGCGTCTTCGCCGAATATCTCACCGGTGTCGCGACTCCAGACACGCCCAGCTGGGCCCCATTCGCTCTTGCGGCGAGTGTAGTTGCGGTGCACAATGCCGCGCTGCGGCGGTGGCTTCGCGACCCCGATCCCCGAATTGTGGTGGGACTCGATCCCGAGCTTCGGCAGCTGGTGGGCCTATATTCTCCGTGGTTTGGCGGCTCCGAGGCCCCGGCTTCACGCGTGATCGTCACTGCCTTCGACTCGGCGACAAGCGCCGAGGAGGTCGTCAACGCACTCCGCAGGAGCCTCGAGACTCCTGTGGGATGATCGGGTCAGCGGTAGACAAGTGCACTGCGTCTGACCGATAGCCTGACGCAATCGCCCACGCTGGGAAGCTCAGTCGCCGCGAGCCGCGCCCGGACTCGCGTTCCATCGAGCAGTTGCAGCGCGGCGGTCCCGTCATGACCCGAATACGAGACAGACCTCACAACTGCTTCGATTTCTCCTGCACCAATCGCGATCCACTCCGGTCGCACAACGATGCGCACCGTATCACCCTCTGCGACCTCCTCATCCATGAGGACCGCTTCAATCATCCCAAGAGCGCACGAGACCCGCCCGCCCTGCCAGAGACCTGGGAGTTCCACGGTACTTCCGACGAAGCGGGCAACCCATGAGGTGGTCGGTCGCTCGTACACTTCGACGGGTGTTCCCCACTGCAGGATTCGGCCTCCCATCATCACTGCAATGTGATCCGCCAAGGAAAGCGCTTCCTCCTGGTCATGGGTGACGAGAATTGCGGTTGAGCTCTGACTTCGCAGCAGTTCGGCAACCTCCGTTCGCAGTGCCGAGCGAAGCATCGGATCAAGCGCTGCAAAGGGCTCGTCGAGCAGGAGCACGGCTGGTCGTATCGCGAGGGCACGTGCGAGCGAGACCCGCTGCGCTTGCCCGCCGGAAAGCTGGGACGGCGCACGGTCGAGGTGTTCCAAAAGCCCGACCATCGAGGCGAGTTGACGAATACGCTCAGCTCGATCGTGACCACGGGGAATTCCGAAGCCGATATTCTCGCTCACGCTGAGGTGAGGGAAAAGAGATGAATCCTGGGGCACCCAGCCAATCCCGCGGCGCTCAGGGGCGACAGTCGCCCCAGTGGATGAGACGATTCGCCCGCCGAGCGAAATTTGTCCTTCAGAGACCGGAAGTAGCCCAGCGATAGATCGCAGGAGTGTAGTTTTCCCGCACCCGCTCGGCCCGAGGATCGCCACGATCTCTCCCTGAGGGATCGCCAAATTGATGCCGTCGAGCGCCATCTGGCTGCCATAGCTCACCCGCACTCCGTCGAGCGTCACCCAACTCATGGCTCCTCCTTCTGTGCGCCTCGGATGCCGGAAAGAAAAAATGCCGGAACAGCCGCGAGAAGCACGAGCGCGGCCGCGTACGGAGCTGCGCTGCCAAACTCGAGCACCCCGGTCCGGTTCCACAGCTCCACCGCGAGCGTTGAGATACCCGTGGGGCGAAGCAACAACGTGGCTGGCAGCTCCTTCATGATCGCGATTCCAACAAGTAGGGCCCCCACCCCGATCGCGGGAGACGCGAGTCGCCACGTCACCCGCCACCACGTCGCAAGTGGGGAAAGCCCGAGAGTGCGGGACACGTCGATCAGGCTCACGGGCACCGCGGCGATGCCGCTGCGAGTCGAACCTATAGATTTTGACATGAAGAGAACCGCGTACGCGAAGATCAGCATGGTCACGGTCTGGTAGAGACTCGGGAGCACTGCAAGCGAGAAAAACACCAGCGAAAGACCGACGACAATTCCGGGAAGCGCGTGGCCGAGATAGCCGATCGACTCGATCGCATTGACGAGTCGCCCGCGGTATTTTGCTGCGAGCAACGCAATCGGGAGCGCGAGAGCCACCGCAAAGAGAGAACCCGCGAGCGCAAGCCCGAGCGTCGTGCCGATCGCTCCCAAGAGCCGTGGCACATCGACACCCCGAATGGTTTCCGCCTGCGCAAGCTGAGCGACCAATCCCATCATCGGCACGGCAACCGCCAAAATTGGCGACAGGAGCACCCCGGCGAGAATGACGGGCAACAGTGCTGGGCGTGCGGGGCGTGCGGGCGTCCTCCGGCCCGCGACTACGGTGGTGGATCTGCGGGCCTGCCGCTCGGCGATGACAACCGTGAGCGCGAGGGCGACAAGCACAAGTGCAAGGAGTGCCGCCTGATGGCGATCGAAGCTTGCACCGTAAGCAGACTTAATTCCCCAGGTCAGGGTCTGAAACCGCAACATCGAGACGGCACCGAAGTCCGACAACGTGTAGAGAGCCACCAAGAGAGAGCCTGCCAACGCTGCGGGACGCACGCGCGGCCAAGTTGCAACTCGAAAGGCGCCGAATGGGCCACGACCAAGCGACCGAGCGACCGCTTCCAGATCTCCTGATACGTTTCTCATTACCGCAGCTACGGGCAGCACCACGTAAGGCACGCACACCGCCGACATCACCAGCCAGCTCGCAAGGAATCCACTGAATCCCGGGGCAAATACCAGCCACCCGTAGGCAGCGAGGTAGGAGGGCACGGCCAGCGGGAGTGCCGCCACCAGCAGCCATACACGACCCCCCGGGAGTCGTGCGCGGCTCACCGCTATCCCCATAGCCCCACCGATGACGAGACATGTCCCGGTCACAGCCAGGGTCAGCGCAACCGTATTCAGGGTCAGCTGAAGCACTCGAGCCCGTAGCAGGGTGTCGATGATGTCCGGCAACCCGCTATCTGCAGCCCGCACGAGCAGGTAAATCAATGGAATGGCCGCTGCCGCGGAACAGATTCCAGCGAGCCCGATTAACCAGATCGGCGGACTGCCTACGGCGGGTGAAGCCCGCCGAACTCGCGGTCCTACTGCGTTCACCAACGTCACGGTTCGGCCAGAGAAGACGACATATGCTAAATGAGACCGTGCTTCGCAAGCAGCGCCTGCGTGAGCTCGAGACTCTGCAGATCGGCGAGATCCAGATCCTCATTTTTGAGGGAGCTCAGAGCCGGGATCCCTTCGGGAGAGGCAACCTCAGCGATGACTGGGTACTCAAACGTCTCGTCTACGAAGTATTGCTGAGCGTCGCGCGAGACCAGGAAGTCGATGAACTCCAGCGCGTCGGCATCCGCGGCACCCGACTTCAACACCCCCGCACCTGTGACATTAACAATCGACCCCGGATCGCCCGCCTGCGGGAACGAGAGCTGTGCTCGCATCTGGGCGTCTCCTATTTCAGATGCCAACCGATACCAGTAATAGTGATTGATCAGTCCCGCATCAACGACGCCATCGTTCACAGCGGTCAGGATCGCGCCGTTATTCTCAAACAGCTGTGGATCATTTGCTGCGATAGCGGCGACCCACGCATCTGCAGCAGCCTCACCCTCAAGCACACGGTAGGCGGTGATGAACGACTGAAAACTCGCGTTAGTCGGAGCAATGGCCAGCCGGCCAGACCACTCCGGTGTGGCCAGTGCCTCGACGCTGGCAGGAATCTGGCTAGGCGTCAGCACTTCACTGTCATAGACAATCACGCGCGCTCGCCCGGTGACACCCACCCAGGAATCGTCTGTTGAGGTGAACCCTGCGGGGACCCGCTCAGTGATCTCTGAGGGCAACGTAGCAAACAGTTCGGCCTCAGCCAACGCACCCAGTGCGCCGGCATCCTGAGACAGGAAGGCTTGCGCTGGCGAGCGTTCACCCTCTTCGAGCAGCAAAGCTCCGAGCTCGGCAGTGTCGCCATAGCGCACATTGACCGAAATCCCGCTTTGCTCTTCGAACATATCAATGAGCGGTTGCACCAGAGCCTCGCTCCGGCCCGAATAGAGTGTGAACTCGCCGTCGCTCTCCATCTCACCCGACGAGGAGGTAGATCCTCCCCCCGCTCCGGCGCTGCAGCCGACGAGCAGGAGTGCCGCACTCGCCGCTGCCACGATCGTCAAGATCCGGCGGTTCTGACTCATGACTGCACTCCGGGGTTCATGAAAGACGGCGCACACGCACCGCAAGCAAATACTGGTAAGGCTTACCTTACCCGCATGTGTGTGCTCTGATCACCCGGTGAGCTCTGATAGCTCGAACCAGCGCTCTTCTAACGTTGACCGCTCCGAAGTTGCCCGCGCAATTTCTTCGCCAAGGCGTGCCGATTCTTCGTAGTCGCTCTGGTCGGAGTTTGCCATTTGTACATGCACCGACGCGATGAGCTTGTCGAGTTTCGCCAGACGGCGTTCGATTGACTGCACTTCTTTCTCAGCAGCGCGCCGCTCGGCCCCGGTCAGCGCCGAACCCGCATCTCGTGAGGAGAGTCCCCCAGCCGCTGCTATCGATTCAGACTGCGACGAACGCAATGTGGCGGGTGCTGCGCCCCCCGCCTCGCGCGCGCGCTCTTCGGCACCCCGAAGTTTCAGGTACTCATCGACCCCACCGGGAAGGTGACGCAGACGCCCTCCCAGGAGGGCGTATTGCTGATCTGTAACACGTTCGAGGAAGTAACGATCGTGAGAGACGACGATCAAGGTGCCCGGCCAGGAGTCCAGAAGGTCTTCCATTGCGGCAAGCATGTCGGTGTCCAGGTCGTTGGTCGGCTCGTCGAGAATGAGCACATTCGGCTGCGAAAGCAGAATCAGAAGCAACTGCAGCCGTCGCTTCTGGCCACCTGACAGGTCTTTCACCGGGGTGGAGAGCTGAGCACTGGTGAATCCCATTCGTTCCAGCAGTTGGCCGGGAGTGAGCTCCTGCGCCTTTGAACCGGTGCCCACAACGAAGCTCGTGCGGAGGCGTGAGATGACCTTCCGCACCGGTTCCTTCAGGTGCGCCTCAAGCTCATCAAGTCGCTGCGTCAGCGTGGCGACCTGTACGGTTTTTCCGCGTTTGACGTGCCCTGAAGTAGGATCCACTGCACCAGAAATGAGTCCCAGCAGGGTAGATTTCCCCGCGCCGTTTACGCCGAGAATCCCCGTACGCTCACCCGGCGCCAAGCGCCATTCGATGTCGCGCAGCACCTCGCGCTCACCGTAACTCACACCAGCCTCAAGGAGATTGACGACCTCCTTACCCAGACGCGTCACCGCGAGTGACTGCAGAGCCACCGTGTCTCGAATCTCGGGTACATCCGCGATGAGTTCATTCGCCGCGTCAATGCGAAACTTCGGCTTTGTCGTGCGCGCAGGTGCGCCGCGGCGGAGCCAGGCAAGCTCCTTTCGCGCAAGGTTTTGGCGCTTCTGCTCGATCGTCGCATTCTGCCGGTCACGCTCGACGCGCTGCAGAATGTAGGCTGCGTATCCGCCTTCGAAGGGCTCAACGATGCGATCGTGTACTTCCCAGGTCGCGTTACACACTTCGTCAAGGAACCACCGGTCGTGCGTCACAACGAGAAGCGCGCCTTGGTTTTTCGGCCACCGCCGCTTCAGATGCTCGGCGAGCCAAGCGATCGCCTCAACATCGAGGTGGTTGGTCGGCTCGTCAAGCGCGAGGATGTCCCAGTCGCCGGCGAGTAGCCGAGCGAGCGCGACCCGTCGGCGCTGCCCTCCAGAAAGCTCATCGAGCGGTGCGTCCCAGTCCAGGTCGCTGACCAGTCCCGCGATAACGTCGCGCGCACGCGGGTTTCCAGCCCATTCGTGCTCGGGTAGATTACCGACGACTGCGTTACCGACCGTCTCACCCGGCGCAAATACGTCAGCTTGATCGAGTACGCCGATCGTCGTGCCACTGCGAACCGTCACCTTGCCGCCATCGGGGCTTCGCCTTCCGGCAAGCATCATCAGCAGACTCGACTTACCGTCACCGTTGCGGCCAACGATGCCGATGCGGTCGCCTTCGGCGATTCCTAGAGTGACGGAGTCGAAGACGACCTTGGTCGGAACTTCGAGGTGAAGGGCCTCAGCCCCGAGCAAATGTGCCATAGCTTCTCAAGTGTAGGCGCTTCGCCTGTGCCAAACGTTGGAACCCGACGGCGCCGCCGTGGCCCTGCCCTATGCGGCGCAGCAGCTCCCCCCGCAGCAGGCGCCGCCCGAGTCGCTCTCTCCCAGGAGATTCAAGATCTCGCGACTCTCCGCATCCGCAAATGATGCCGCGCCAGCGAACGAGACGGGCGTGGACTGCTCGGATAGCTCGGCCTGCTCGGTTACCTCCGGTAACTCTGCGGAAACCTGGGGTTCGATGCTGCGTTCTGACATAGTTACTCCTCGGTCGATACGGAAAATGTAGCGGATGATTCTGAAGGAGGTTCGCCCGCACTGCCCGTTCCAGAGCGGTCACACGCTGTCCCTGGCACCGGGCCCCTTACTCCGGTTCAGTTCCGGTGCGCTGAAACTCCAGCACTCGTTCGAGCACGCTCTGGAACGTGTCGGCCGACTGAGCACCTGACACCCCGTATTTTCCGTCGAGGAGGAAGTAGGGTACCCCGGTGACGCCGAGCATCCGCGCCCGGGTGATGTCTTGTTCCACCGCGTCCGAGTATTCCTCGTCCTCCAGCGCATCTCGTACCTCGTCAGCATCGAGGCCGACCTCTTCGCCCAGTTCGGCAAGTGTGTCGGGATCCCCAAGCTCCGCGCCTTCCGCGAAGTAGGCGCGAAACAGTCGTTCCTGCATCTCAAGTTGCAGACCCTGCTCCTTCGCGAGGTGCAGTACCCGATGAGCGCGACTAGTGTTGGCGTGCCGTAGCTTCTCCCAGTCGAAGACGAGCCCTTCGGAAGCAGCCAGTCCTGTCATCTGCTCAAGCATGTCTTCCACCTGCTCGCGCGGCATGCCCTTGTGCTTCGCGAGGAAATCAATCTCGCTCCCCTGGAAATTTTCGGGGGTGTCCGGCGCCAGTTCGTAGCTGTGCCCCTCGACCTCAATTTCAATGTCGGGATACTGCGCAGTGAATGCCGAGACACCCGCCTCAAATCGATGTTTCCCGATGTAGCACCACGGGCAGGCAATATCAGACCAAATATCTACGCGGATAGTTTCGCTCACACCAAGAAGAACCCCGCAGCGGGCAAGAGTATTCCCTCTCGCTCCTTTCCTCAAGACAGGTAAAACTCGTGAATCAGGACCCGTCGAGGCGGCGTGCACCGGCCACGGGGCCAGTGACGGCAAGCGAGCGGACACCCGAGCGCGTGAGCATGGATTGCAACTCGGCGGCGGCGGCGGCTGAGGCAGCGAGAAACGCCACTGTCGGACCGGAGCCCGAGACAATCCCAGCGAGTGCTCCGCGGGACTCCCCGAGCTCGAGAAGCTCGGCCAGTTCGGGCGCGAGCCGCAGCGCGGCCGCCTGCAGATCGTTGTGCATCGAGTCAGCAAGGGTTTCCGCATCACCTGCCCGAACTGCCTGCAGTACCGCCGTGTCAACACTCACCCGCTCGGGCGCAGGGGCGAGATCAGCAACGTGGTCCGCGCGATGCTGATCGAGCGTGCGGTACACCACCGGGGTACTCAACCCAGTATCTGAGAACGCGAGAACCCAGTGAAAGCTGCCCCGCGCGAGGGCTGGGCTGAGCTCGTCACCACGACCTGTTCCCACTGAGGTGCCGCCTTCGAGCGCAAACGGCACGTCTGCACCCAACTGCGCGGCGAGGGGGACAAGCCCGTGACGCCCCAGCCCGGTGCCCCAGAGCTCGTCACAGGCCAGAAGCGTTGCGGCAGCATCGGCGGATCCCCCACCCATCCCCCCCGCAATGGGAACACGCTTGTGGATCGTGAGTTGTACGCCCTCCGCGTATCCGGTGTGAGCTGCCAGTAACCTGGCCGCACGTATTGCGAGATTCGACTCGTCAACCAGCAAATCAGAGGTGTCAACCGGTCCGACGAATCGCACCGAGAAGCTCAAGGATGGCTCAGCTGTGACGTCCTCGTAGAGCGACACTGCCTGGTAGAGCGACGCGACCTCGTGATAGCCATCGTCTTGCAGCGCACCGACGCGGAAATACACGTTGATCTTTCCGGGTGCCCGCACCGTCACCGAACGTGTTTCCACCATGCCTCTACGGTACTAGAACTGGGCTGCGCCTCACACCGCTGAGGCTGCGCGCGAGATCGCTAGAAAATCGTGAATGCTCAGCTGCTCCGCCCGGGTCGTGGGATCTACGCCTGCAGCACGCATGACCGCGGTCGCTCGGTCAAGCTCTCCGAGCACCGGCTGCAGCGACTGCCGCAGCATCTTTCGTCGATGCGCGAAGGCGGCGTTCACGAGTTCGAACACGGCAACGCGGTCGCTTTCGGTACCCAAAGGAACCTCGCGACGCCGAAACGACACCAAAACGGAGTCCACGTTCGGCACCGGCCAGAAAATACGTCGACTTACGTTGCCAGCGATCGACCAGTCGCCATACCAGGTTGCCTTAGCGCTTGGGCTGCCGTACATCCGTGATCCAGGGTCTGCCGCGATGCGATGACCGACCTCTGCCTGCACCATCACAAGGCCCGCGCGAAGTTCAGGAATCAGTTCAAGCAAGTGCATCAAAATCGGAACCGACACGTTGTAGGGCAAGTTCGCCACGAGCACTTCGGGGGGGCCCGGAAGCTCAGCAAGGTGATCCCGCCCCAGCTCGAGCGCGTCACAGCGCACGACCCGAAACCGAGTCGCTGCGTCGGGCTGCATCGCTGTCACGGTTCCCGGGAGCTCTGCCGCAAGCCGGTGGTCTATTTCGATAGCGGTGAGATCGGCACCGGTCTCGGTAATGCCGAGTGTCAGCGACCCAAGTCCCGGCCCGATTTCGATGACCCGGTCATCCGTCTCCACACCCGCCAAACGCACAATCTTGCGCACCGTGTTGGGGTCGATCACGAAGTTCTGACCCAGCTTCTTCGTCGGCGTTACCCCGAGTCGCTCAGCCAGTTCGCGCACCTGTGCGGGCCCGAGCAGGCTCACGGGGACACCAATTCGGTCTCCGACGACCACTGTCCGTACACACGCTCAGTATTCACCGCGAGCCGCCCACACAGTTCCTCGAGCGAATCACCCAGAACGTCCGCCATCCGCCGCACCGTGTGCGGGAGCAGGTACGGGGCGTTCGGTCGCCCCCGAAGCGGCTCGGGCGTCAGAAACGGTGCGTCGGTCTCGACGAGTACCCGCGAGGGATCGGCTACCGCGAGCGCCTCTCTCAGCGCCGGCGCATTCTTGAAGGTCATGGTGCCAGCAAACGACAAATACCAGCCATGTTCACTGCAGATCCGAGCAAGCGCCGCATCGCCCGAGAAACAGTGAAACACCGTGCTCTCTGGGGCGCCCACCCGCAGCAGCGTGGCGACAACTTCGTCGTGGGCATCTCGGTCGTGAATCTGCAAGGCGAGGCCGTGCTCCTTCGCGATTTCGATGTGCGCCTCGAACGACTCGAGCTGCGCTGCCCGTCCGTCTTCTCCCGTGCGGAAGAAATCGAGTCCGGTCTCTCCGATCGCCCGCACGCGCGGCTCGGCCGCAAGCGCTGCAATCCCCCGCAGGTGCTCATCAAGTAAGCCCTGCGTGGCGAGCTTCGGTGCTTCGTTCGGGTGGATGGCGATGGCCGCAAGCACGCGCGTATCGGTTGCGGCGAGGTGCGCACCCCAACGGCTGGTCTCAAGATCGGTGCCTACCTGGACAACTCCGCGCACGCCGACATCCGCGGCCCGATCGAGTGACTCGATCGGATCCAGCTGATCCACGCCATCTTCAAATTCGAGGTGCGTGTGATTGTCATAGAGAGCAACGGGAAGCGGATCTGGCGCTGGGGGCCTCGTGAGATCGCGACCCGGGCTCGCGCTGCGAGCGCGCAAACCGCCGTTCATGGCAGCTTTGCTCACTATCTGGTGCCCTCGGTTTCGATGCGCGGAAAGAGCGCCGCGAGCGGGTACTGAGCGGTGCCGGCCGGAAGCATAAACCATTCGCCGGCCTCGCGGAGCGGCCGATCCGCGAGCGCCCCCAGTGCGTCCTCCGCACCGAGCGCAGACCACAACTTCGAGGTGGCTTCGGGGATGACCGGGTGCAGCAGTTCAGCAAGCACGCGCAGTCCCTCAGTCACTGTTGCAAGCACCGTGGCAAGGCGCTCGCGCATCGCTTCGTCTTTCGCGAGGACCCAGGGTTCTTGCTCGGTGATGTACCCGTTGAGTGCGTCAACGAGCTGCCAGATTTCAGCGATGGCCTCGTGAATGGCGAAAGCCTCGATGCGCTCGTCTGCACGGGCTGCGACCCGTGCGGCAAGCTCTCGAATCACGGTGTCCGGAGCCTCTTCCACGCCCGCCTGCGGCATGACACCATCGAAGTATTTCTTGTTCATCGCGAGCGCGCGGCTCGCGAGATTGCCAAAACCGTTGGCGAGCTCCGAGTGGTATCTTGCCGACAGGTCTTCCCAACTGAACGAGCCATCGTGTCCGAACGACACCGCGCGCATGAAGTAGTAGCGAAATGCGTCGCTGCCAAAGGTGTCTGTGATCTCATTCGGCGCAATGCCCGTGAGTTTCGACTTCGACATTTTCTCGCCGCCGACAAGCAACCAGCCATGTGCAAAGACGTTCTTGGGCACCTCGAGCCCCGCTGCCATCAGCATCGCGGGCCAAATCACGGCGTGAAAGCGCAAAATGTCTTTCCCCACGATTTGCACTCCGGGCCAGTGCCGGAGATCGCCCTCGCCATATCCGCGGGCGGTGATGTAGTTGAGCAGCGCGTCAAACCAGACGTAGGTGACGTGCGAGCTGTCCCATGGTATCGGAATGCCCCAGTCAAACGAGGTGCGTGAAATAGAGAGATCGTCGAGGCCCTGCTGCACAAACGCGATGACCTCATTGCGCGCGCTAGCGGGCTGCACGAAGTCGGGGCGCTCCTGGTAGAGCGCGAGCAGCCGCTCCTCAAACGCGCTCATCTTAAAGAAGTAATTCTTCTCCTGCAGCAGCTCAAGTGGCTTCGAGTGGATCGCGCAGACCTTCTCTCCCTCGAATGCCCCCTCGCCGTCGAGGATCTCGCTCTTCGGCTTGAATTCCTCGCAGCCTACGCAGTAGAGCGCCTCGAACTCCCCCGCATAGACGTGGCCCTCGTCATACAGTTTCTGCAAAAACTCTTTCACGCCCCGCTCGTGACGCTCGTCGGTCGTGCGAATGAAATCATCGTTCGAGATGTTGATAGTGCCAAGCAGCGGCTTCCAGGCCGACTCGACCAACCGATCCGCCCAGGCCTTGGGCTCGACTCCATTTGCCGTTGCCGTGCGCAAAATCTTTTGACCGTGCTCGTCAGTGCCAGTAAGGAACCAGGTATCATCGCCCGCTTGACGGTGCCAGCGTGCCAGCACATCGGCCGCGACCTCGGTATAGGCATGCCCGATGTGTGGTGCATCGTTCACATAGAAGATCGGCGTGGAGATGGAGAACGACGGGGACTTGGCCATGAATTCCATTCTACTTCGATTCGACGAGGCACATTCCTACGCTCAAGCGACGCGAATCGTTGGCTCGTGGCGAACAGGAAAATTCACCGAGTTGGCGATAAAACAGTGCGTAAAAGCGTCGGCATGGGCAGAGCGGGCGCGATCCACCATCGAAGCCTCGGCCACCGTGACGACCGGCCGCAGCAGCACCTCAACGAAGGCGCCACCGAGCCCCTCTTGGCGCATAACGCCGAGCGCCTCGTCGGTGTACGCCGTGACCACCACACCAGAACGAACCGCCATGTGCAAGTAGGAAAGCATGTGGCATTGCGCGAGCGCCGCGACAAGCAGTTCCTCTGGATTCCATCGCTCAGCGTCGCCGTGGAAGGTCTTATCTGCAGATCCGGGCAACTCGATCTTCCCAGGGGCCCGGATCACCAGTTGCCTGCCGTAGTCGCGATAACCGCTGGTGCCGGATCCACGGTTTCCCTGCCACTCGATGCCAACTCGATACTCGTGTGTGTCGCCCATGCGTCGAGTGTACGTCGAGGCCACTCTGTGTAGCCGTTAACATTTGTGAAACCCCAGCGGGAGTAAACTCGGGCATATGACTGCTGAAACGCCCATCGCTCAGGAACCCCGCATCGTCACCGAGATTCCCGGCCCACGCAGCCGCGCGCTGCACCAGCGACGGCAGGCAGTCGTTCCGCCAGGGGTGCACAGCGTGGTGCCCGTGTACATCGAACGCGCGCACGGATCGATACTCGTTGACGTTGATGGCAACCACATCGTCGACGTGTGCGGTGGGATCGGCGTGACGACTATTGGGCACACCGATGAGGCAGTGGTAGCTGCCGCGACGGCGCAGCTCAACAAGGTGACGCACACGCTCTTTACGATGACGCCCTACGAGCCGTACATCGAGGTCGCGGAATATCTCGCGAAGCACGTTCCCGGCGACGGTCAGTACAAGACACTGCTGATGAATTCGGGGGCGGAGGCCGTCGAAAACGGTGTCAAGATTGCCCGAAAGTACACCGGGCGGCCGGGCGTTGCGGTGCTGGAGCACGCGTACCACGGCCGTACCCTGCTCACCTCAAGCATGAACTTCAAGGGCGCCCCCTACGCCGCAGGGTACGGCCCGCGCGTCGGAGACATTTATAAGGCGCCGAACTCCTACCCGCTGCGCGACGGACTCAGCGGCGCAGAGGCGGCCGCCCGCACGATCGCGTATCTCGAGAAGGTGGCCGGAGCCGAAGACCTCGCGTGCCTCGTCGTCGAGCCAATCCAGGGCGAAGGCGGCTTCATCGTCCCAGCCGAAGGCTTCCTTCCGGCTCTCGCTGACTGGTGCCGGAGCAACGGCATCGTCTTCATCGCTGACGAGGTGCAAGCCGGGATTGCCAGGTCCGGGGCTGTCTTTTCAATTGAGCATTTTGGCGTACACCCTGACATCGTCCTGACCGCAAAGGGGATTGCTGGCGGGCTACCCCTTGCCGGCATCACCGGTCGAGCCGAGATAATGGATGCCTCGCAGCCCGGTGGGCTCGGGGGGACCTTCGGTGGCAACCCTGTGTCGTGCGCCGCAGCCGTGGCGGTATTCGAGCAGATCGAGGAGCAGGACCTGCTTTCTCGCGCAAATCACATCGAAGAGGTATTCGGGGCCGGCCTTTCCGAGCTGGCATCCAAGTATCCGGCTATCGCCGAGGTACGAGGAAAGGGCGCAATGCTCGCGATCGAGCTCGTCAAACCGGGTACCCTCGAGCACAACCCCGAGCTCGTCTCACGCGTGATCGATCGTGCGATGAACCAGGGAGTGCTGCTCCTCAGCGCGGGCATCTACTCGAATGTGATCCGGTTCCTGCCCTCGCTGCAGTTCACTGATGAGCTCATCGCGACCGTGGTGCGTGTGCTCGATGAGGCGTTTGCCGCTGAGACTGCCTAGAGCGTAGGGATCTCAGCGGTATCGGCGTTCAGGTCCGAGGTCGAAACCAGATCTGAGATCGACAGGCTTGCTTGGTCGCTCGTGTCTCGGAAGTCCCCCACTGCGTGCACGTCGATCACAACGACCGTCACATTGTCGCGACCGGCGTTCTCGAGCGCACGACCAACAAGCTGCTGCGCAGCCATTTCAGCGGTTTCTGCTGTGGCCAGAAAATGCTGGATTCCGACCTCAGTCAGTTCCTT
The DNA here is from genome assembly GCF_052446065.1 of Leucobacter shiyiweii. Taxonomy (GTDB): domain Bacteria; phylum Actinomycetota; class Actinomycetes; order Actinomycetales; family Microbacteriaceae; genus Leucobacter. The sequence continues at coordinate 1,610,826 of NZ_CM127080.1, forward strand.
GGTGAGTCCGTCTGAACATATCAGGAGACGCTGCCCGGCGACTACCGCGAGCTGCGTGTAGTCAGGCGCAGGCTGTTCGTTGAATCCGACGGCGCGAGTGATCACGTTCGCGTGGGGATGGATCTCTGCTTCCTCCGGGCTAATCGCCCCCGTGTCGAGTAAGTGCTGCACAACCGAATGATCCACCGTGAGCTGCGTAAGCGAGCCCTTAAAGTACTGGTACACCCGCGAGTCACCGATGTTGAATACGGTCCAAGTGGGTCGATGACCTAACGAACCGAGTGAGACCCCAGTGACCGTCGTTCCCGCACCCAGATCGGTTTCACCCGCATCAAGCTCGATGTCATCGACCGCATCGCTGAGCGCACCGTTAATGTCAGCCTCGGTGATCGTGGCCGTGCCGCCGAGTTCCGCCAACCGCCGCACTACCGCGGCAGATGCTACCTCCCCGGCGGAATGGCCCCCCATGCCGTCAGCAACAGCAAACACCGGCGGCGCCATGACAAGGCTGTCTTGGTTCACTTCACGACGGCGCCCCACATCGGTGATGCCGTGCCACGACAACTCGATGAGTGCTTCGGCGTCGTCGAGATACGGGATGCGACGCCTCACTGCGCTTGCGCCCCTCACGCTCACGGAGTACCCTCGAAATTCACTTGTTCAGCCTACCCTGACCTCTGGGTAGTGCGTTGCATCCTGGACCCGGCAGACCCCACCCGAAAATCAGTGATCAAGATGAGCTCTCGCGTGACACTATCGGAGCGCACCTCGAGGCCATTTGCCGCGGCCCATGAGATGAACTCTTGCGCGCTTTCCAATTCGGGCCGCGTGTTTGCGAGCCTTCTCACGAGGTCACCTTTCGCTGCCTTGTTGAAGTGGTTGAGCGCCTGCACTTCGCCGCCTTCCGAACGCTGAGCTATGAGCAGGCGACTGCCCAGACCCTCAGGCAGCGGAGCGAGGGCGGCGTAATCCTTCGATCGGAGGTCAAGGATCCAGCCCAACCCGTGCCAATCGATCAATCGGTGCGCATCTCGCCACAGGGCCTGGAAGTTCTCGCCGTCGACTTTCAGCCGTGAGCTCGCCGAAAGCCTGTATGCAGGAATCGGGTCATCGGCACCGATGAGCCCGAACAATGACGATTGCACCGACACGTGTGCGGCGATCCACTTGCGCGCACTACCGTCAAGCTCTGCGACCCCCAGCGCGTCGTAAAGCACCCCGGTGTAGCGCTCGACCGAGGCCATCGCAGCTGCGGTCTCAAGTTGCCGGTTGTACGCAAGATCTGCACGCGACTTTGCACCCAGCTTGAGCGCCTTGGACGCGGCGGCTTCGTCACGACTGAGATCGCGAAGCGCCTCTTTCACGCGAGCGCGCACTGAGCCGAGCGCAGAAGCATGCGCAAGAGCTGCGTCGCCGGAACGATCGGCGCCGCCGGCTCGCTTCGTTTCGGATGGCGGCAGAAGCACCTGCATAAGTCTCCCCTGGCATACGAAGAGGCCGGTCGCAACTCAATGAGCTGCGACCGGCCTCTTGTGATAATTCGGAACGCTAAGCGTGCGTGACGATCGAGGCCTGGCTCGCCACGATCGTGATCACGTCGTGGTCAACCGAGAGGAAGCCGCCCTCAGCGTCGACCCTGACCTTCTCGCCGCCACTCGTGGTGACACGAACTTCACCCTGAGCGAGCATCGCGAGCAGGGGCTCGTGCCCGCCAAGGATGCCGATCTCGCCCTCAACCGTCTTCGCGATGACCTGAGAGGCAATGCCTGACCAAATCTCACGGTCGGCAGAGACGACGCTGACATGTAGCTCGGCCATGGTTTAGCCGTTCTCCTTCTGAATTTGCGCCCACTTCTCTTCGACGTCGCTGATTCCACCGACGTTGAAGAAGGCCTGCTCGGCCACGTGGTCGAACTCGCCCTTGGCGATCGCGTCGAATGACTCGATGGTCTCCTTGAGTGGAACCGTAGAACCCTCAACACCGGTGAACTTCTTCGCCATGTAGGTGTTCTGCGAGAGGAACTGCTCGATGCGACGAGCGCGTGCCACGGTAATCTTGTCTTCCTCAGAGAGCTCATCGACACCAAGGATGGCGATGATTTCCTGCAGTTCCTTGTTCTTCTGCAGAATCTGCTTGACGGTCGTCGCGACGCGGTAGTGGTCGTCACCCAAGTAACGGGGATCGAGAATACGCGACGTTGAGGTCAGCGGATCCACGGCCGGATAGAGACCCTTCGAAGCGATCGCGCGTGAGAGCTCGGTAGTTGCGTCGAGGTGGGCGAAGGTGGTCGCCGGTGCCGGGTCGGTGTAGTCGTCAGCGGGCACGTAGATGGCCTGTAGCGAGGTGATCGAGTGACCACGTGTCGAGGTGATGCGCTCCTGAAGCACACCCATCTCGTCGGCGAGGTTGGGCTGGTAGCCCACGGCTGAAGGCATACGTCCGAGCAAGGTCGAGACCTCGGAACCTGCCTGGGTGAAGCGGAAGATGTTGTCGATGAAGAGCAACACGTCCTGCTTCTGCACATCGCGGAAGTACTCCGCCATGGTCAGCGCCGACAGTGCAACGCGCAGACGCGTTCCCGGCGGCTCATCCATCTGGCCGAAGACCAGGGCGGTCTTGTCGAAGACGCCAGCCTCTTCCATTTCGTGGATCAGGTCGTTGCCTTCACGGGTGCGCTCGCCCACGCCGGCGAATACGGACACGCCACCGTGGTCCTGCGCCACACGCTGGATCATTTCCTGGATCAAGACGGTCTTACCAACACCAGCTCCACCGAAGAGACCGATCTTTCCACCCTGCACATAGGGGGTCAGGAGATCGATAACCTTGATACCGGTTTCGAACAGCTGGGTCTTCGACTCGAGCTGATCGAAGGCTGGCGGGGTGCGGTGGATGCCCCAACGCTCGGTGACCTCGAGGGTCTCCCCCTCGCCCAGGTTCAGCACGTCGCCGGTTACGTTGAAGACCTTGCCCTTAGTGACGTCGCCCACCGGCACGGTGATGGACTCGCCGGTGTCGTGAACTTCCTGACCGCGAACGAGGCCGTCAGTAGGCTTCAGCGCGATGGCACGAACAACGTTGTCGCCCAGGTGCTGAGCGACCTCAAGCACGAGCTTCAGCGGCTCTTGGCCATCGCCGAAATCAATCGTGGTCTGCAAGGCGTTGTACACCGCGGGAATCGCATCATGCGGGAACTCGATGTCAACGACGGGGCCGGTAACGCGAGCGATGCGCCCGGCGACCTTGGTGGTGGCCTGATCGGTCATGGTTTCTCTCTCTTCGTGGCGTGGCTAGTCAGACAGCGCGTCTGCGCCGCCAACAATCTCGGAAATCTGCTGGGTGATCTCCGCCTGGCGCGCGTTGTTTGCAAGGCGGGTGTAATCGCGGATCAAGGTGTCAGCGTTATCGCTTGCCGACTTCATCGCCTTCTGAGTCGCGGCATGCTTTGCAGCTGCAGACTCGAGCAGGGCGTTGAAGACGCGTGACTCGATGTACGCGGGAAGTAGGCGATCGAGCACGGTTTCGGCATCGGGTTCGAACTCGTAGAGTGCCGACGGACCGGTTTCGGCCTGCGCGACGCCCTCGACAACCTGCAGGGGTAGCAGGCGATGAACCTGAGGCACCTGGCTGACCATGCTGATCAGTCGGTTGAATACGAGGTGGATCTCATCAACTCCGCCCTCGGCTGCGTCCGTATTGAACGCCTCGAGCAACGAGTCGGTGATTTCCTTCGCGGTCTCGAAGACGGGGTTCTCGGTGCCGCCACTCCAGATTCGTTCGGAGGCGCGGTTGCGGAACTTGAAGTACCCTTGCGCCTTCCGCCCGATGAGGTAGTACGTCACGGACTTCCCCTCGGAACGCAGCAATTCGCTGAGCTCTTCGGCCTCGCGCAGTACCTGCGAGTTGAACGCGCCTGCCAAACCGCGATCCGAGGTGAAGATCACGACCGCGGCGCGGGTGATCGTCTCGGGCTCAGTCAGCAACGGGTGATCGAAGTTCGAGTGCGTGGCGACTGCCGAGACAGCGCGGGTGATCGCGGTGGCGTAGGGCGAGGTCGCCTCGACCCGCGCTTTCGCTTTTTGAATGCGAGAGGCCGCGATCAGCTCCATCGCACGGGTGATCTTCTTGGTCGTCTGGGCAGAACGAATTTTCTGCCGGTAGACCCGAAGTTGCGCTCCCATGTCTCTCCTGTGTCTGGTAGGTCTGGCGTGATCAGTTCCCGAGTGGATCGTTGGGGGCCGCGAGGCGACCCCCAACTGCATCCGCTACTTCTTGGTAACGACCAGCTGCTCCTGCTTGATCTCTTCTTCCGGCAGCTCCTCGAACTGCTCATGAAGAGCCTGGCCCGTGGAGGTGCGGAACTCCAGCTTGAACGCGGTGATCTTCGCCTCAATCTCAGCGAGAACCGCGTCGTCAAGCACGTTGGTGTCTCGGAGCGTATTCAGTGCATCGGAGTTGCGGCCGAGGTAATCAAGGAATTCGCGCTCGAAGCGGAGAATATCAACGACAGGAACGTCGTCGAGGTGGCCCTTCGTGCCTGCCCAGATCGATACCGTCTGCTGCTCAACCGGGTACGGCGAGTACTGAGGCTGCTTGAGCAGCTCGGTCAGACGAGCGCCACGGTCCAATTGACGGCGGCTCGCGGCGTCAAGGTCGGAGGCGAACATTGCGAATGCCTCGAGCGAACGATACTGAGCCAACTCGAGCTTCAACGTGCCTGAGACCTTCTTGATCGACTTCACCTGAGCGTCGCCGCCCACTCGCGAAACCGAGATACCCACGTCGACCGCGGGACGCTGGTTTGCGTTGAAGAGGTCTGACTGCAGGAAGATCTGTCCGTCGGTGATGGAGATCACGTTCGTCGGAATGTAGGCGGATACGTCATTGGCCTTGGTCTCGATGATCGGCAAGCCGGTCATCGAGCCAGCACCGAGCTCGTCGGAGAGCTTTGCGCAACGCTCCAGCAGACGGGAGTGCAGGTAGAAGACATCGCCGGGGTACGCTTCGCGCCCTGGCGGACGACGCAGAAGCAGTGACACTGCACGATAGGCCTCGGCCTGCTTCGAAAGATCATCAAAGATAATGAGCACGTGCTTGCCGCCGTACATCCAGTGCTGGCCAATAGCCGAACCGGTGTAGGGAGCAAGGTACTTGAAGCCAGCCGGATCAGAGGCGGGGGAAGCGACGATGGTCGTGTACTCCATCGCGCCGGCCTCTTCAAGTGCACCCTTCACGGAAGCAATCGTCGAACCCTTCTGTCCGATGGCCACGTAGATGCAACGCACCTGCTTGTTGACATCGCCAGATTCCCAGTTGGCCTTCTGGTTAATGATCGTGTCGATGGCGATTGCCGTCTTCCCAGTCTGGCGATCACCGATGATCAGCTGACGCTGACCGCGGCCGACGGGAATCATTGCATCGATGGCTTTGATGCCGGTCTGCAGCGGTTCGTGAACCGACTTACGCTGCATGACGCCTGGCGCCTGGAGCTCGAGTGCGCGACGACCTTCGATACCGGTAATCTCACCCAGACCGTCGATCGGCTTTCCGAGCGGATCAACAACGCGGCCGAGGTATCCCTCACCCACGGGTACCGAGAGAACCTCGCCTGTGCGAGTGACCTGCTGGCCCTCTGCGATGTCGGTGAACTCACCGAGCACGACGACACCGATCTGGTGCTCTTCGAGGTTCTGGGCGAGCCCGAGGGTTCCATCCGCGAAGCGCACCAATTCGTTTGCCATGACGCCGGGGAGACCCGAGACGTGAGCAATACCGTCGGCTGCGTCGATAACGCTTCCCACCTCGGTCGTCGCTGCACCCGACGGCTCGTACGACGAGGCGAAGTCCTTCAGGGCATCGCGAATCTCGTCTGGGCTGATTGTGAGTTCTGCCATTTCGTTTCCTCTGTCTGTACCGAAGCCTGGGCCCCGGAGTGAAAAGTTGTGCTCTAGCCTGCGAGCTTGAGTCGGAGGTCGTCGAGACGTGAACGGACGCTTCCGTCAATTACGTCATTGCCGATCTGGATGCGGATTCCTCCGACCAGCGAGGGGTCGAGAACCGTCGTCACGCGAACCGGCCGGCCGGCGTTCTGAGTGAGCAGAGCCGAGAGCCGCTGCTGGTGAGCATCGCTCAGCGGTGCCGCAACGGTTACCGTGGCGAGCTCGCTTCCGCCCTGGTCTGCTGCCACCCCTGCGCTTGCGCGCAAGGCCGCGCTGAGCTTGCGCCCGCGCGCATTGGCCACGAGGTGGCGCACAACACCGAGTGCTGAGTTGGAGAGCTTGCCAGCGAACAGGCGATCGACCAACGCGATCTTCACCGCCGGATCTCCCAACTTGCTGCCGAGGCTAAGCTCCAGCTCGTGGCTCGAGTCGATCACCCCTGCAGCTGAAAGCAGCTCATCCGCGAGCGCGGCGTTGGAGTTTGCGATCGCACGAAGTCCCAGTTCCTCAATCCCCGCGACAAACTCGGCCGGCGTGGACCAGGTCTGTGACACCGCGGAGGAGAGAACCGAACGGGCAGCGGGAGACGCAGCCGAAAACAGGCGCTCGATGAGCCCTGTCTTCTCTGCCGCAGGAGCCGACGCATCTGCGAGCGCCGCAAGCAGCGCGCGAGCTGAATCGATCTGCGCAGATGCCGACAGCAGATCTCCGCCAGCCTCGGCGCCGAGCAGTTCGGTTCCGAGCGTCGACTTGACGCGGGCCAATGCTTCGCGTGACGCGCTTCCCACTAGTTCGCTGCCTTCTCAGATGCCTCGAGTTCGGCGAGGAAGCGATCGACCAATGCCGAAGCCTTCTGATCGTTCGACAGCTGCTCGCCGACGACGCCAGATGCGAGGTCAATGGCCAACGTCCCCACCTCGCGACGGAGTGACACGACGGCACTCTGGCGCTCAGCTTCGATTTGTGACTGCGCGGCGTGGGTCACGCGAGCGGCCTCAGCCACTGCGTCTTCCTTCGCCTTCGCCACAATCTTGGTGGCGTCTGCGCGAGCCGCATCGCGAATATCGCCAGCTTCCTGACGAGCACCCGCGAGCTGGGCGTTGTACTCCTGCAGCGCGGCCTCAGCTTTCGCCTGAGCCTCATCTGCCTTCGCGATGTTGCCCTCAATTGCCGCGGCACGCGCGTCGAGCATGGTCTTCATCTTCGGAAGGAAAACCCTCCAGAATGCAAAGAGGATGATCGCGAAGACGACTGCCGACCATACGATGTCGTAGGACGCGGGAATGAGCGGATTTTGCGTCGCGCCTTCCTCGGCAGCGACATACACTGCGTTAATCATCGAGCCTCCCTTTCGAGACTAAGGAAAGGTAAGTGGCTTAGACGAAGATGAACGGCGTAGCAATCGCGATGAACGCGAGTGCCTCGGTAAACGCGATACCGATCCACATCAGCACCTGCAGGCGACCGGCCAGCTCGGGCTGACGAGCGACGCCCTCGATGGTCTTGCCGACAACGATACCCACGCCAATGGCGGGGCCGATGGCAGCGAGGCCGTAACCGACGGTCGCAATGTTGCCCGAGATTTCAGCGAGAACAGACACAGTAGGTGTTTCCTTCCGTATGGTGAGTGCGGCGGTTGCCGAACCCGTATTAGTGCTCTTCAGCCAGCGCGAGCTGGATGTAGACAGCGGTGAGCAAAGTGAAGACGTAGGCCTGAAGTACTGAGACCATGATCTCAAAGAGGGTGAAGGCGAAGCCGAAGGCGAGGGTACCCACGCCAAACAACTTGAAGAATCCATCGCCGGAGAAGAGGAAGAACTGGGTTGCCGCGAACAGCAGCACCAGCAGCAAGTGACCGACCATCATGTTCATCAACAAACGCAATGTCAGCGTTACTGGGCGAATGATGAAGGTCGAGATCAGCTCAATCGGCGTCACGATGATGTAAATCGGCTTCGGAACACCAGCGGGGAAGAGCGAGTTCTTAAAGAACTTCTTCGGGCTCTTCTTTACACCGGCATAAATGAAGGTGACGTAGGAGACAAGCGCCAACACCAGCGGCAAGCCGATGACCGATGAGGCCGCAATGTTGAGGCCCGGAACGATACCAGTGATGTTAAAAGCCAACACGGTAAAGAAGATCGCGGTGAGGATCGGCAAGAAACGGCGACCGTCTATCTTGCCGAGGAGGTCTTCTGCGATATTGACGCGAACAAAATCGAGCGCCATTTCAGTGAGCGACTGGCCACGGGTCGGGATGACTCGCATCTTGCGAGTTCCCAACCAAAACAGCACCAGAAGCAGCACGGTCATGAGAACGCGGATCATCATGATCCGGTTCATCGCAAACGGTGTGCCCTCAAACAGCACGATGTCGGGGAAGAACTCCGAGATCGACGGAGCATGGAACTCCTCCGCCATAAAGTTGAGGGTCGGGGTCACGAGTTGCACAGCGTTAGCGAACAGCGCCATTCTCCTGATTCGGGGTGTGAAGTACATCCACACGACGGCGAACGATGGTCGTGCCCCCAGCACGCACAGGCACACGCAAATAGCGGCCCGGCAGGGAACGTAACGATCCTATCAAGGATTCGTCTCCCCGCGAAACCGAGGGCCTAAAATTTGTACCCCAAAACTATTCCTCAAGGCGTTCTTTTATAGTCCGCGCACGTCGGAAACGTAGGGCATCCGAGTGCGTGTAACGATCAACACGTCGATGATGAGCGAGACGAGCACTCCGGCGATGAGGGAAAAGAAAAGTATTTGGGTATCAAGCCACGTGGCGTCGCGCAGGATGATCACTACTACGATGAACGCCACCAATTTGACCAGCCAAGCGCCCATCACGATTGCAAAAAAGATGACGACGAAGTTCTCGCTACTGATGAACTTCGCATTGGCGAACGCAATACTGCCAATAGTGAGCCCCAGCAGCACAAACGCGAGTGCCGCTCCGAGCACTCCCCCGATTGCCCCCGGGGTGCTTGACACGAGGTATCCCACTGTTCCAAAGCCGGCCATGAGCACCGCGGTTGCGATCGCACCCATGCCTAGCGCCCTCAGCAGCACCGGCTGCGAGGTTGGCAAACGACGTTCTTCGGGAAGCGTTGTCTCGTCACTCACTCGACTGGGGTCCTCTCATTGGCGGCGCGTTTGGGCTCAGACAACCGTAGCAAGCCACGCTGGGTGAGTATCGTCCGGATCCGCGAGACGGGGAAAAGAGTCACGATCACGCAAAGCAGTGTTCCTAGGATTGCCACGAGCACGGGCCAGAGATAGTCCTGCATGGTGAAAATCATCAGACAAGCGACTGAGACGACCACGGTTCCGAGGTAGAAAATGAGGACTGCCTGCACCGGCGAATGGCCCATGTTCAGGAGGCGGTGGTGAAGGTGGAGACGATCCGCAGTGAATGGGCTCTTACCCGCACGCAGTCGTCTGAACACCGCGAGTGCGAAATCAGCGAGCGGAAGGGCGAGCACCGCCACCGGAAGAATAATCGGAATGAAGCTGGCAATCACCAGTTTCTGGTCCAGTTGCCCTGGATTGAGTTGACCGGTCACGGACACCGTTGAGGTGGCCATCAGGAGACCGATGAGCAACGCCCCAGTGTCACCCATGAACATTTTCGCGCGGTGCCAATTAAAGGGCAGGAAGCCCGCAGCGATTCCGACGATTATTGCAGCGATCAGCGCGGCGAGTGAGATCGAGGGGTCGACCCCGGTCTCCGCGATGAGAAGCTGCGTGTAAATGAAGAACACGGAGTTCGCGATGATGGCAACCCCGGCAACGAGACCATCAAGTCCATCGACGAAATTCACCGCATTCATGACGAGCGTCATGAGGAATACGGTGAGGACAAAGTTCACCGAGGGAGACCCCACGATGAGCGTGTCGCCGAATGGCAGGGAGACGATTTGTGCGCCCTGCCAAGCCAGCAAACCCGCCGCGGCAAGCTGGGCCGCGAGCTTCACCATCCAGTCGAGATCAAGGAGGTCATCGAGCACGCCCACGACCGCGATAATCGTGCAGGCCCCGAGGAGCGCCCAAAGCTGCGTCGTCTCGGCAAACACCTCGTCAAAGTTGACGAGGAACGCCGCAACCAGGGCCGCAGCAAGAATTCCCAAGTACATCGCCACGCCCCCCAACCTCGGCGTCGGCGTGCTGTGCACATCGCGCTCGCGCACTTTGGGGGCGAGACCGAATCGACGGCTGAAGCGCAACACCCCTACCGAGGCGACGGCGGTAACCACTGCTGCAACCGCAGCAACCACCAGGAAAGGCAGCATGTCAGCCTTCGATCGTCACCTGCGGCAGCAACTCCGCGATCGACTCCCGCGAGACACCGCCGGGGCGCAGGATACGCAGGGTGCCACCGTCGTTTGTCAGAGCCGTCGCGTCGATAATCGTCGATGCTGTACCGTCTCCCATCACGGGCCCGGCATCGAGATAGACCGCAACCGAGTCTCCGAGCATGTCTTGCGCCTCGGAGATGGTGCGCGCGGCCGGTTCGCCGGTGGAGTTCGCTGATGAGACCGCGAGCGGTCCCGTCTCCTGTAGCAGTTCGAGCGTGAGCGGCAGATCGGGAATGCGCAGAGCGACGGTTCCGCCGGTCTCCCCCAAGTCCCAGTTCAGGGAGGGTTGGGCTGCCAACACGATGGTCAACGGACCCGGCCAAAAGGCAGTGGCGAGAGCCCGCACGGGATCCACAATTTCTGCAGATAGTGCTTCAAGCGTCGCCATGTTGGGAATGAGCACCGGCGGAGGAGACTGCCGACCGCGACCCTTGGCATCGAGAAGACGTTGCACGGCATCGGGGGTGAATGCATCGGCGGCAACCCCATAGACCGTGTCGGTGGGAAGCACAACGAGTTGCCCTCTCCCGAGCGCTTGCCGGGCACTGCGCGCGGCTGCCAGAAGCTGTGCGCTATCGGAACAATCAAAGACCTCGGCCATAACCGACAATCTTACTCTTCCCCGAGTCCATTAGCTTGGGACTCAGCGGATCGCGGTGGTCGCACGGTCGCGAAGCGTCAGGTCTCTGTGCGTTGCTGTGTGTCGCCACCCATCACGCTCAAGCAGCGCGCGGATCGCTGCGCCCTGTGACTCCGCATGTTCGAGCACCAGGGAGCCGCCCGGAACCATCAGCTTTCGAGCGACGCGGCTGATCGTGCGGACGATGTCGAGGCCGTCGGCTCCCCCGTAGAGGGCAAGCGCCGGGTCGTGTTCGCGCACTTCGGCATCGCGTGGCACCATCGAATCGGGCACATACGGCGGGTTCGAGATGAGGACCTGCACGCGCCCCTCGAGGTGCGCGAGAAGATGGGTATCGGCGACATCTCCGAGGAGCAGTTCGACGCGCCCGTCTCCGAAAAGCTTCACATTACGCTCAGCCCAGGCGTGCGCTTCGCGGCTCTTCTCCACGGCCCAGACGGTTGCGGTGGGCACCTCGGTGGCGAGAGCAAGAGCGATCGCACCACTTCCCGTGCAGAGATCGACCGCGATCGGTTGCGGATCTGGCACTGCCTGCAGGGCGTCGATTGCAAATTGCGCCACAATCTCCGTCTCGGGCCTCGGCACGAAGACCCCGGGCCCGACATGCAGTTCGAGGCTCCGAAACGGGGCCCGGCCTGTGAGGTGCTGCAGCGGCACTCGTCTTGCGCGTTCGGAAGCCAAACCGAGGATCGTCTCGTGATCCACCGGGGTTACCTCAGCGCCAAGCAAGGCGAGCGCCTGCACTCGGCCCCGAGATTCGCCCAGTACGTGAGCCACGATGAGCTCCGCGTCTCCTCCCGGGTGCTCGATGCCCGAGGCCTCGAGCACCTCTCTCATATCGCGCAGCAGCTCCCCGACTGTGATCATTCCACCACTGTGGCATATCGGCGCAACCTCGCGTCACATTCATAAGGCCTGGGAAATGGTCAGATAACGAACGAGTATAGTTTCTTGTGGACTTGCACGACCCAAGGATTTGCGAGGAAGAGACTCATGGCACGCACGTACAACAACATCACCGAAGCCCTCGGCAACACTCCGCTCGTTCGCTTGAACCGAGTCACTGAGGGAGCTGGTGCGGAGGTCTACGCCAAGCTGGAGTTTTACAACCCTGCGGGAAGCGTGAAGGATCGCATCGGGGTGGCGATCATCGACGCAGCGGAGAAATCAGGAGCGCTCAAGCCCGGCGGCACGATCGTTGAAGGAACGAGCGGCAACACGGGTATTGCCCTCGCCCTGGTCGGCGCGGCGCGTGGCTATCGCGTGGTACTCACAATGCCCGAGACCATGAGCATCGAGCGACGGAAGATGCTGCGTGCCTACGGTGCCGAGCTCGTCCTGACCGAGGGTCCACTCGGTATGCGAGGCGCCGTTGAAAAGGCAAAGGAAATCGTCGCTGCCACTCCGGGCGCCATTCTCGCAAATCAGTTCGGCAACGCTGCAAACCCTGCAATTCATCGCAGTACCACTGGACCGGAAATCTGGAATGACACCGACGGCCAGGTCGACATTTTCGTCGCTGGCATTGGTACCGGAGGCACGATCACCGGCGCGGGCGGCTACCTCAAAGAGCGAAACCCCAACGTGAAGGTTGTTGCGGTTGAACCCCTCGACTCTCCGCTGCTTTCGGAAGGCACCGCAGGACCGCACAAGATCTACGGCCTCGGAGCAAATTTCGTTCCCGACATTCTTGATCGAGAGGTCTACGACGAGGTGCTCAAAGTTTCACTTCCGGACTCGATCGCGCAAGCGCGCGACCTCGGCACGGACGAAGGCGTACTCACAGGCATCTCCGGTGGAGCCGCGGTGTGGGCCGCCATTGAGGTGGCAAAGCGCCCCGAAAACGCTGGGAAGAAGATCGTGGTGATCGTGCCGGACTTCGGCGAGCGTTATTTCTCTACGGTACTTTTTGAGGATCTCGCCGAGTAGCACCCCTGGGCTCTTGACCGTGTCTGCGGGTATGCATCGATCGTGGGTGCGTGCCCGCAGCCGTGTTTGAGAACACACATACGACGAAAGCGATTGACAAGTGAGTCTATTTTCCCGAATGCGTGAAGACGTTCAGACTGCAAAGCGTCACGACCCCGCTGCACGCAGCGCCGCAGAGGTGTTCTTCGTGTATTCGGGGCTGCACGCGGTGTGGTGGCACCGCCTCTCCCACGCACTGTGGCGGCGGGGGCTCCGCTTCGTTCCTCGGGCAATCTCACAACTCACCCGCTTCTCCACCGGCATCGAGATCCACCCCGGCGCTAGCATCGGGCGCCGCCTGTTCATCGACCACGGGATGGGCATCGTCATCGGCGAAACCGCAGTGATCGGGAACGACGTGCTGATCTATCACGGGGTGACCCTCGGCGGCACCGGGCACCACGGTGGAAAACGGCACCCCACCTTAGGCGACCGCGTGGTTGTCGGCGCGGGGGCGAAGCTGCTCGGGAACATCGTCCTGGGTGACAACTGCGCCGTCGGCGCGAACGCCGTGGTAGTGAATTCGGCTCCCGCGTGGAGCACCCTGACCGGTATTCCCGCGGTCGCCCGCCCCCGCCGCGGCGCACCGCACGCCGAGCGACCCGACATGGCCGACTTCTACGTAATCTAAACAGACACGCTTCCCGGAGCCACCGTCCCTATCGCAGGCGTCGCCCGTGCTCCCGCATCCAGCGCACGGTTCGCCGCTCTTCGACCAGCATCATCGTGATACCAAGCAGCAGGAACGGTATTTGCACAGCAAACGCCCACCGGAAGGCGTCGAGCGTGTAGGAAGCGGGTGATCCGGCTCCCAAGAGGTCAAGTGCGAACCCGATGAGGAAAATCACCAGCAACGAGGAGGTGAATCCCGCCGTGTTTACGAGGCCTGTCGAGAAGCCGCCGAAGCTTCGCGGGGTATGCGAGCGGGCGACCTCGAAGGCTATCATCGAGGCCGGGCCGCCGACGGCGATGACAAACATGAGGCCCGCCATCAGCCACACGGGGGGCGTGCCTGGCCACAGCAAGGTTATGAGCCAGGCGACCGTAATCATGACCGCAATACCGATGACCATCCGTACCCGTCGCTCGATGAATCGAGAGCTGAGTGGCCCGAGCATGACTCCGCCCATCATCGAAGAAACTATCATCAGGCTGAGAAGTCCCGAAGCCGCCGGCGCCGAGAGGCCCACCCCGCCGATAAGAAACGGGGTGCCCCACAGCAAAATGAATACATTTGCCGAAAACGGCACTGTGAAGTGCAGCCAGTAGGCGAGCCTGACACCAGGAATACTGAGGAGTCGGCGGCTCTTTTCGACGAACCCAATCCCTGGCACCCGTCGCGCTCTCCCCGCCACGACAGTGGCCATCATCGCCGTCGCGGGCGGGGCCAGTGCGGTGAGTTCTGTCGCGTTTTCGGCGTCTCCGAGAGATCGTGCGTGCCTGCTGGTTCGTCCGAGTCTGCCGGTCATCCGCTCAAGGACAGTGCCTGCTTGCGGGAAGTCACGGAGCACAAGTGTGCCCAGCAAGAGCACGAGGAATCCGACGGCGGCGATGCCAAGAAACCCGGGCATCCATCCGAACTTGCCAACCACGAGCGCGAGGGGCGTGACCGAAACAAGCTGGCCGGTCTGGCCGATAAGGCCGGTTGCCTGTCCAACGATCGGGAGTTGGCGCAGCGCAAACCAAGCAGGCAGCATGCGCATGACGCTGATGAAGGTGCACGCGTCTCCGGCCCCCACCAGCACACGTGCGAGGATCGCGAGAGAAACGTCGAAGACCGTCGCCATGAGGAGTTGCCCCACCAGCATGAGGACACCACCCGTGAGGATCATGACAGTCGATCCGAACCGGTCGAGAAGTACACCGACCGGGATCTGGAGCCCCGCGTAGACCACCAGCTGCAGGGTGGCAAACGTCGCAAGCGTCGTCGCATCAATACCGAAGTGCTCCTGTGCCGCGGGTCCAAGCGCAGAAAGCGACGATCTATTGATCACTGCAACCGCATACGCCAGAGCTGCGACCCCCCACACCACCCATGGGAGGAGTGTTCGTGAGGGACGCATAGTTGCAATGCTATCGCCCGGATACGGTCGGCCTTGGTGTCACGCAGTGTGCCCCGCTAACCTCGGGGCACACGCGACTACGAACTCAGATCGGCGAGACGAGCTTCCTCATCCGCACGAATGCAGGACTCAATAACGGGCTCCAACGCCCCGTTCATAACATGGTCGAGGTTGTATGCCTTGTACCCGGTGCGGTGGTCGGCAATGCGGTTCTCAGGGAAGTTGTAGGTGCGGATCCGCTCCGAGCGATCCATCGTTCGGATCTGACTTGACCGGTGGGCACTCGCCTCCGCGTCCACCTCTTCCTGTCGCTTCGCAAGGATGCGCGCACGCAACACCCGCATCCCGGCCTCGCGGTTTTGCAGCTGCGATTTCTCATTCTGCATCGCTACCACGATGCCCGTCGGCAAGTGGGTAATGCGCACGGCTGAGTCGGTCGTGTTGACCGACTGCCCGCCCGGACCACTCGAACGGTACACATCGATTTTCAGGTCATTCTGGTTGATCTCGACCTCGTCCGGCGCATCGACCTCGGGATACACCAGAACACCGGTGGTGGAAGTGTGAATACGGCCCTGCGATTCCGTGACGGGCACACGCTGCACGCGGTGCACCCCGCCCTCGTACTTCAGGTGCGCCCACACACCCTGCGAGGGATCAGTCGCGTTTGACTTGATAGCGATCTGCACGTTCTTGTACCCGCCCAGATCACTCTCGTCCTTCTCAAGGATCTCGGTCTTCCAGCCCTTGCTCTCCGCGTAGTACATGTACATGCGCAAGAGATCAGCGCCGAACAGCGCCGATTCGGCACCGCCCTCTCCACCTTTGATCTCGAGGATCACGTCACGCGCGTCGTCAGGATCCCGAGGAATCAACAGCCTTCGCACCCTCTCCTGTGCCTCAGCCAAAGCTTCCTCAAGTGCTGGGACCTCCTCGGCAAAGGCTTCGTCCTCCTTGGCAAGCTCTCGTGCGGCAGCAAGGTCATCGGAAGTATGCAACCAAGACTCGTGCGCAGCCTTGATCTTGCTGAGCTCCGCGTAGCGTCGATTCACCTTCTTCGCGCGCGCAGGATCAGCGTGCAGGGCCGGGTCGGCCAACTCCTCCTGGAGTTGCATCAACTCGCCGAAGAGTGTCTCCACCTGTTCGAACATCTTTCCTCCGCTGCTTGAAACGTGTGGCGTTCAGCCGTGACTTCAGGCGCGCACTGGCGCGCGTTGCACCAGCGCAAGAAACTCAACATTTGTCGGGGTTTCTTGCAGCTTCCCGAGTACCGCCTCGACTCCGGTCTGCACTCCCAGCTCAGCCACCGAGCGGCGCACGTCGTTCAGCACATCTATTTCAGATTCGCTGCGCAGAAGCTCCTCACGGCGTGTTCCCGAGGCGGCGATATCGATCGCGGGGAAGGTGCGTCGCGCGGCCAGCTCGTTGGCAAGCCGAAGCTCCATGTTCCACACTCCCGCGAGTTCCTCAAGGATCAGCTCGTCGGTGCGCGAAGTCGAGTGAGCATTCGCGGTAGCAACGATGGTCAGCGATCCACCGTTTTCTAGATTGCGCGCCGCTCCCAACAGCCGCTTGACGGGGGCGAGAATCAATGGGTCGAGCGTGCCGCCTGCGGTCCGCGCCCCAGCAGGGCCTGCGAGGTGATGGGCGCGGCCCAATCCGGTAACAGAATCAAGCAGAACAACGACATCGTGTCCCAGCTCGACGAGGCGCTTCGCCCGCTCCACAGCGAGTTCCGCAACGGTCGACTGATCTTCGGCCGGACGGTCGAAGGTCGCGGCGATGACCTCGCCATTCACCGAGCGCTGCAGCTCGGTGACCTCTTCGGGACGGGCCTCGAGCAGCACCATCATGAGGTGCGCTTCGGGGTGATTATGCGCTACTGAGGCGGCGATCTGCCGGAGCGCCTGGGTCTTGCCAGATCCGCTGTTACCGGAAATGAGACCGCGCTGACCCAGGCCGATCGGAGCAAAAAGGTCGATGACACGCGGAGTAAGCTCGGCGCCGCTCATCTCGAGCTGCAGTCGCTGATCCGGGTTGACGGGGGTCAGATCCTGAAAATCGACACGATTCTGCTCTTCTTCAACGGGACGCGAGTTGACGGTGTCAACTCTTACGATCGCGTTGTACTTCTGCCGACCGGCACCATCGTTGTCGCGAGGCTGTCGGATCGCGCCGACAATCGCATCGCCCTTACGCAGGCCATATTTCTTGACCTGGCCGAGTGAGACATAGACGTCGTTCGTTCCGGGCAGGTATCCGCTCGTTCGCACGAACGCATAGTTGTCCAGCACGTCAAGAATCCCGGCAACGGGCAACAGCACATCATCTTCAGTGATCTCTGGCTCAAGATCATCGGGCTGGCCGCGACGCTTGCGTTCACGCTGACGGGTACGGCTTGAGCGCGTTGGCGCCTCGCCATTCCGGGCCGGCGAAGACTCGCTCCCGGTCTTCTCGGATCCTTCAGCCTGCTGTTCACCGTTTTCGGCCTCGGCAGCTTCAGCCGCGCGGCGCGACTGCCCGTTGCGGGAACGGCTGCGCTGGTTGCCCTGGCCATTCTGGTTGCCCTGACCGCGCTGATTTCCTGACCGTCCACGGCCCGATTCAGTCTCAACCTCGGTGTCCTGCGACGGCTCTGCCACAGGCGAGTCTGCAGCTGGCTCGGCCGCAGGCGAGTCCGAAGAGGGATCAGCGTCAGGCGTGTGGGGAGTTTCGTTCGTCGACGCTTCCGCCGCGGATGCATCCGCTTCGACCGGCTTCTTCCGGCTGCGGGTAGCCCGACGCTTGGGCGCAACGGGAGCCTCGACATCAGTCGGCGCTGCAGACGCTGATTCAGCGGCGGGCTGCGCGTCGCCCGAAGGTTCGCTTGTCTCACCCTGAGGCTCAGCAGTAACCGGCTTCTTGCGGCTGCGGGTCGCACGCTTCTTCGGAGCTGTCGGCTCGTCGGCCACCGGCGAAGCCGCTGCTGGCTCGTTCGAGGCGCGAGCCGCTAGTGGCTCCTCTGCCGCCGACTTGTCAGCAACAGGTTTCTCGCCTGCACGCTTTTCCGCCGAGCGCTTCTCGACAGCGGGTTCGTCTGCCGTGCTCGCCTGGGCTGCGGGCGCAGCGACCGCCTCGCCCGTGGCTGCAGTCGCCCGACGGGAACGTCGACGCGCGGGCGCGGGTGCGGCGTCGGTGCTCGCAGACTGGTCTGTGATCTGAGCAGGCGCAACTGTCGTTGCAACTTCTGCGGGGGCGTTGGTCTCGTTGGAGATTTGCTCCACGGTCATCCTTTCGGGAGTGGTGCCGCGAGAAGGCTCAGAAACGAAGCTCTGATGCTCACGGCGATGCACGAGTGTGCGGGAGGATCGCCCGACAAAGCGGGCGAAGAAACGATCCACCACCGGGAGTTTCACCACAACCCATGACGTTCGGGGCGGCGATCCACTCTTTCACACACGCGGGCGAACCACGGCTACGCGGTAGGAATCTCTTCTACTGTAGCACCCTTAATATCGACGGCAAGGAACAACGCGCGCCAACTTCCCCCGTGGGTCTCGGCCACCTTCGCCGCCGCAAGGCGCTCTGCAGGTCCGCTCGCGAGGACCAAGATCGAAGGCCCCGCACCGGAGACAACGGCGGCATGTCCCGCCTTTCGGAGTGCGCTGATGAGGTCCCTGGTGAGCGGCATCGCCTCGCCGCGGTAATTCTGATGCAGCCGATCCTCGGTCGCCTCGAACAAGAGCTCGGGGCTCTGCGTGAGTGCCGCAACGAGGAGCGCAGAACGCGACACGTTGAAGACTGCGTCTTCGTGCGGCACTTGCGCGGGCTGCAGGCTCCGCGCAAGCTCCGTCGACATCGTGAAATCGGGCACAAGTACCAGCGGGGCGACCCCTCGGTGCACCATGAGACGCTTGAATCTCGGGCCTTCGGCATTGGTCCACGCGATGGTGAGCCCGCCGAACAACGCTGGGGCCACATTGTCCGGGTGACCCTCCAGTTCGGTCGCGTAACGCAAGAGTTCGTCGTCGCCGAGGCGCACCGGGTCTGTGGCATCGTTTGCGAGTAGACCAGCGGCGATCATCACGCCGGCCACAATCGCCGATCCTGAGGACCCCATGCCGCGGCCGTGGGGAATGCGATTGTGCGCCCTGATCTCGATACCGGGCATGGTGTGACCTACACGATCGAATACGTGCAAGGCGGAGCGTGCAACCAGATTCGTCTCATCGGTCGGCACCTCCCCCGCGCCCACACCCTCGACTGTCACGGTCACGCCGGGGGTATCGCGTGTCAATACGGTGAGCTCATCCCCGTGTGACAGTGCGATGCCAAGTGTGTCGAACCCCGGGCCGAGGTTCGCGCTGGTGGCGGGAACGTGCACCCGCAGCCGGGTCACGCGTTGCCCTCGAGCCGCAGCACGCTGGTCACCGCGGTCACCGCGCCACTGTCGCGCAGTTCATCGACGGTCGCGGCGAGATCAGCCTCGCGAGCGCGATGCGTGCCGATGATGAGAGCTGCGGTGCCCTGGGAGTCTTCGGGCACGGACTGCTCAACGCTCGACGCCGAGACGCCGTGCTGCGCGAGAATTCCGGCGATCGTCGCGAGCACGCCAGCCTCGTCGCGCACCTCGAGCATAATCTGATAGCTGGTCGTGACCTCGCCGATGGGCAGGATGGGAAGGTCTGCATGCGCAGATCCCGGAATACCGGGTCCGCCGACCACGTGTCGACGCGCGGCCGAGACCAGGTCACCGAGCACCGCCGAGGCAGTCTCAATACCCCCTGCGCCAGCACCATAAAACATGAGTTCTCCGGCGGCCTCAGCTTCGACAAAGACCGCGTTCTTCCCGCCGTGCACGGCGGCGAGCGGGTGGTCGCGGCTGATCAGCGCCGGGTAGACCCGCGCAGATACGCCTTCGGTACCGTCAGCCGCGGTGAGCCGCTCGGCGATCGCGAGTAGCTTAATTACATACCCGGCATGCTTTGCCGCTTCAACCTGCGCGAGCGTGACCTGCGTGATGCCCTCACGATAGACCGAGTCAACCGGCACCTCGGTATGAAAGGCGATGCGTGCCAGAATGGTCGCCTTCTGTGCCGCGTCATAGCCCTCAACATCGAGTGTGGGGTCTGCCTCGAGATAGCCAAGCTCGGCTGCCACGCGCATCGCGTCTTCGGCGCTGTCGCCGAAACGATCCATTCGATCGAGAATGTAATTGGTCGATCCGTTTACGATCCCGAGTACCCGATTCACGTGGTCGCCCGCGAGGCTCTCCCGTAACGGCCGAATGATCGGAATGGCGCCAGCAACGGCAGCTTCATACGACAGCTGCGCGCCGACCTGCTCGGCAGCTTCGCTGAGTTCGGGACCGTGCGCAGCAATCAGCGCCTTATTGGCAGTCACCACGTCGGCCCCACCCTCGATGGCGCGCAGGATCAACGAGCGCGCGGGCTCGATCCCGCCCATGAGTTCGACGACGACGTCAGCACCGAGCACCAGCTGCTCGGCATCTGTCGTGAACAACTCACGCGGCAACTCCACATCGCGTGGGGCATCGATATCCCGAACGGCGATTCCGGTGAGCTGCAGATGAGCCCCAATGCGGGCAGCCAACTCGTCGCCATGGTCGAGGATGAGCCTCGCAACTTGAGCGCCTACTGAGCCGCAGCCCAAGAGCGCAACGCGAAGATCGCGGTAACCGTTCACTTCGTTACTCCATTCGATTCGTTGTGGCATGTTCGTTTCAAAAAAGGGTGTGGATCGTAAGTTCGCGCGCCTGAACGCTCGCGCGTGCGCTACAGAACGCTGCGCGCGAGCAACTCAGCCTCGGTTTCGCCGCGCACGATCACCCGCGCCCGGCCTTCCCGGGCGGCGACCACCGCGGGGCGAGGCACGTAGTTGTAGTTACTCGACAGGGACCAACAGTAGGCCCCGGTCGCCGGCACCGCAAGAAGATCGCCCGGGGCGACATCGCCGGGGAGAAAGTCACGGTAGACAACAATGTCACCCGACTCACAGTGTTTGCCCACCACTCGCACCAGCGCAGGCTCAGCATCACTCAAGCGGTTCGCGAGACGCACCTGGTAGTCGGCGCCGTAGAGCGCTGGCCGCGGGTTGTCGCTCATCCCCCCGTCCACGCTCACGTAGAGGCGGTCGGCGAAGCCAAGATCCGCCTCATTTCGCTCTGTGTCACTGCCTGCCAACTGTACCGACTTCGTGGTACCCACCGTGTAGAGGGTGATGCCTGCCTGACCGATGATGGTGCGCCCAGGCTCGAAGGCGATCTTCGGAAGCGGGATCCCTTCGGCCTGACAGGTTTCTGCCACAATATCGGCGAGCTGCTCAGCGATGACGTCAACTGCTGGCGCCTCGTCGGCTTGAACCGAGGTGTAGGCAATACCGAACCCGCCTCCCAGGTTCAGCTCGGCGATGGGAGCGCCGGCAACTCCAGACAATTCGGCGTAGACCCCGAGGAGCCGCCTAGCCGATTCGCGAAACCCGTCACTGGCAAATATTTGGGATCCGATGTGGCAGTGGAGACCAACGAAATTGAGACTGTCATGGGCCACGATACGGCGCGCTAGCTCGACTGCGCGGGCTAGGGGGAGCCCGAATTTCTGATCCTCGTGGGAGGTGGCCAGGAAATCGTGGGTTGAGGCGTGCACACCGCTGTTGACGCGCAGCCGAACGCGTTGCCTCACGCCCGCCGACTGTGCGGCACCAGCGACCCGCTCGATCTCTTGCTCACTGTCAAGAATGATGGTGCCAACCCCAACTTCGATCGCACGCGCGATCTCAGTCTCGGACTTGTTGTTCCCGTGAAACCCGATGTTCGCGGGATCCACTCCGGCGGCGAGCACGACCGCAAGCTCTCCCCCACTCGCGACGTCAATGTGGAGGCCTTCCTCCGACATCCAGCGGGCCACTTCAACGCACAGAAACGCCTTTCCCGCGTAGTACACGGTTGCCTCAGTGCCGACGCGTGCGAACGCACTCTGAAGTGCACCCCTAACCTCGCGCGCCCGAGACCTTGCGGCGCCCTCGTCGATCACATACAACGGCGAACCATACTGCTTCACAAGGTCGGAGGCCCTGATACCCGCCACCTTGAGCTGACCACACTCGCGACCGCGCCGGGCCTCGGGCGGGAAGACGCGCGGATCGATCGCGTTCGGGTCGACGGCGTTACTCACCCCGCTAGCTTACCGCTCTCCATGTACCCGATCCCTTCTCCGGCAGCGGATCCGCCTACGAAGGGCGATCAGGCGCAGGTTCCGAGCTCGAGTTGCGCGGAGTTCGAGATGATGTCGGGGGCGAGACTGGCGCCGACCGTCACTGCGCCTGTCGACGAAAGCCGAATTTCAGTGAGTGTCACTCCCGCAGGCAGTTGGTCACGCACGCAAACCGAGTGCGGCTGCAGCACCCCGTCGAGCGAGGAACCGGCGAACTGGCGAATCTGCATCGCTGTGAGATCCATTCCCGCCGCGCTGACCGAAGTGGGTTCAACCAAGAGGTTGCCCGAATCAACTGCGAGCGCAAGACTCACCTGCAGAGGAACACTCACCCCAAATACTTCGATATCACGGCCAATCTGCAGTTCGTCTCCGCTGACAGTGCCCGTATCGGCCGCACCCGAGGTGACGAGTGCGATGACGGCGCCTAGCTGATCTGCTGGAATCGTGACTGACGCGTCAGCGGCCCCTAACGGTTGACCCGCCGCGTCAAAGGGCAACGCCTCGGCCGATGCGGTTACGGTCACGGTAATGCCCTCTAGCACCGTCACCTGAGGCACCTCGATCGAGACGTCTCCCACTTTGCCCGACAGGGCGCTCAGCAGCGCCGAACCCTCGATCGCCACCTCGACTGGGTGATCGGAGGTCATTCCGAAACTGTCACGCACCGCGTTCGCAACGATGCCGGGAACGATGAGGCGGAGCGCCAGTTCGGCTGCACCTGCAAGCGCAGCCAGCACGAGCACGCCGCCGAGCAGTCGCAGACCCCAGCGCGGTCTGCGGGTGCCCGCTTCCCCCGTGACTTCAGCAGACACGATTACAGCCGCTCCGGTGCGCTAACACCCAGCAGCTCGAGCCCATTCCGGATCACCTGACCGGCCGCATCATTCAGCCACAGGCGCGCACGATGCAGATCGCCCACCGGTTCGTCGCCGAGCGGGATCACCCGGCAATTGTCGTACCAGCGGTGATACGCGGCCGCCAACTCTTCGAGATATCGGGCGACTCTGTGTGGCTCACGTAGCTCCGCGGCTCCGGCGACGACCCGCGGATACTCCTGCAATTTCCCGATGAGATCTGCCTCTGTGGGATGAGTGAGCAGCGCAGGGACGAAGCTGCTGCGATCGACGCCAGCGAGGGTGGCGTTGCGATCCACCGCACACGTCCGCGCATGCGCGTACTGCACATAAAAGACGGGGTTGTCGTTGGTGCGGCTGCGCAACTTTTCGCCCTCGAGCGAGAGCGGCGAGTCTGCCGGATAACGCGCGAGCCAGTAGCGCAGCGCGTCGCTCCCAAGCCACTCAAGGAGGTCATCGAGCTCGATAATATTGCCCGCACGCTTGGAGAGCTTCGCACCATTCAGATTCACCAGCTGCCCAATGAGCACCGTAATGTCGGTCTCGATATTGTCACCCGCGGCGCCAGCAAGAGCGGTCAAACGACCGATGTAGCCATGATGGTCGGCGCCTAAGAGGTAAATCTTTTCGCCAAACCCGCGATCCTTCTTGGTGAGATAGTACGCAGCATCCGCGGCGAAGTAGGTGTAGATGCCATTGCCACGGGTGAAGACTCGATCCTTGTCATCGCCAAAATCAGTGGTGCGTACCCAGATCGCGTCATCTTCCTCGAACACGTGGCCTTGCTCGCGCAGCCGGTCAACGGCAGCCTCGATTGGGCTTTGTTCCCCGTTCGGACCCGGCGCATGCAGGGAGCGCTCAGAGAAGAAAACGTCGAAGTGCACGTTAAAGCGTTCAAGCGAGTCTTTAATTTCGGAGAGCTGCTGCTGATATGCGGTCTCCTGCGCCAATTCGAGCGCCTCGTCTCGAGGCAAATCGGCGAGGTTCGGGATCGCGCTGCGCACATGCGCGCCCAACGCCTGGATGTACTCCCCAGGGTAGGCGTCCTCCGGGGCAGGCTCGCCAAGCGCGGCAGCGAGGACCGAGCGACCGAACTTGCTCATTTGCGAACCAGCGTCGTTGATGTAGTACTCGTTGGTAACCTCGGCGCCCGCGGCTCGCAGGACGCGCGACAGCGAATCGCCGAGCGCTGCCCACCGAGTGTGGCCCATGTGCAGCGGGCCCGTGGGGTTTGCCGAAACAAACTCGAGGTTGATTTTCTGGCCGGCAAGCACGGAGCTTCGCCCATAACTCTCGGCTTGCTCGACGATTCGCCGAGCGGTCTCCCCCGCGCTAGCCGCGTCGAGGGTGATGTTGATGAAGCCGGGCCCGGCGATTTCGGCCTTGGCGATGCCGTCGATCTCGGTGACCTGCTGCACAATCTCGGCCGCAAGCTCCCGAGGGTTGGTGCCGATCCGCTTTGCGAACTTCATCGCGAGGTTCGATGCCCAGTCACCGTGCTCACGGTTCTTGGGTCGCTCGGGCTCTGCGTCCGATTCGGTGACGACAATCTCGAAACCGCGCTCGGCGATGAGATCGTTCAGGATACGGGCGAGAGCGCTAGCAAGTTCTTGTGGGGTCACGAGTGACCATTCTACTTGCGGTGCCGTGACGGAAAGCTCCGAGCGTGAATCAGTGCGTGTAGTTGCGCTAGGCTTGTCAGGTCGCCTCCGTAGCTCAGGGGATAGAGCGCCGGTTTCCGGTACCGTAGGTCGGGGGTTCGAATCCCTCCGGGGGCACCCAATGTTCGACGTTCGAAACTGCGACACGTTAGTGCGTGTCGCAGTTCGGCCGTCGGTCTCCGCTCCGTCGCCCTGCTCGCTCCACGCAGCCGCTCCGCGCTGCACTTCCGGGTCGAGGATTACGTTGAATGGCTTCGCCAGTTCACCTTTTATCTCTTTGTGCTCGCCAATGCGGATGCGAGTAAAGAACGCCTGGTTCGCTAGGCGTCGATTCTGGTCGTCACACCCGGCGTAAATCCGCCCAATGTCGGCCGCAAGGTCAAGACAGTCATCGATGTGGTGCCGTGCTTCGGCGTAGTCGTTGTGGTGCTCTGCAAGACGGTCATCGATCGCGGCGACCTCAGCACGGAGTCGATCTTGGAACTTCGCGAACTGCTCCAAGCTCAAGGCATCTTTCAGGTGCGCTTCGAGGAGCCGGTCTTGCTCTGTGATGTTCTTTGCACGCCTGCGAGTGAGGTCGGCGACCTCGGTTGACGAGGACTTAGTGAGGCGGTCAAGTTCGTGGTGGAGCATGCCGCGCAGCGCATCCCGAGTAGCCGGCGTGATCTGCACACGCTGGTAGTAATCAACGATGAGCGCTTCGACGTCGGTCGTCAGGATCGCTGCTTGCGTGCAGTCGGTGCGCTTTCGATGACGACCGAGGCAGACGAAGTACGGGTAGATATCACCGTTGCGAGCTTTGGTCTTGTTTACCATCAGTCGCGCCCCGCACTGCTGGCAGAACACGCTGCCTTTGAGGTAGTGGTCGTGCTTCTGCGTGCGATCACCGGACGCGTTGTGCGAGGCGAGCACGGACTGCACTTGGTACCAGACTTCAGGCTCGACGATCCGTTCGTGGGCACCGTCGTAACGGACCCCGCGGTAGACGACGTCCCCTTTGTAGTAGGGATTCTGCAGCATCCGATGCACTGAAGATAGCGGGATCGACCTCGAAGGTCGTCGCGGGCTTGGCACGGAGATGAGCCCTCTGCCCAAGAGCTCAGCGGTCAGTTTCGCCAGTGAGTAGTTTCCGGCTGCGTATGCTTCGAAGGCCCACTTCACGAGCGGAGCACGTTCCGGGTCGAGTGCGACGGAGCGGACCTCACGGCCGAGTTCGTCGCGTTCGAGCGTGTTTAGGTATCCGAGTGGAGCCTTCGACGGGGTGCCACCGGTCATGGCTTTCTGGGTCATCCCTTTGACGACTTCGGTGGCGAGGTTTCGCGAGTAGAACTCCGCGATCGTGGACATGATGCCGTGGAGCAGCATCCCCGAAGGGGTTTCGTCGATGTTCTCCGTCGCTGAGACCAGCATCACTCCGGCTTCTTGGAGGGCGAAGTGGATGGCGACGTCATCGGCACGGTTTCGTGCGAGGCGGTCGACTTTGTGCACTATGCAGTACGCGACCCGGTGGGTTTTCACGTACTGGATCATGCGCTGCAAGGCAGGCCGGTCAGCCTTCTTCGCGGACTCACCCGCATCAACGAACTCTTCAATGACGACCGCCCCAAGCTGGGAGGCTTTGTGCAGATTCGCGTCCCGTTGCGCAGGGATTGAGAAACCTTCGTCCTGGCCTCCTTTCTCAGCCTGCTCTTTGGTAGAGACGCGCAGATAGGAGACGGCGAAGGCTTCGCCGGAGAGGGCAACTCCGAGCGGTCTTGTCGCTGTTCCGAGAGGAGATTGTTGACTCTGGGCTGGAGCCTGGAGGGTGCGAGCGCGCATGGCGGGCCACCTTTCACTCGACAGAAACAGAAATGGAAATGCCCTGCCAGCAGGTGCGTGCGTCGAGTGTGGTGGCTGCCGGCGATGAGCCTGGCGTCTGCGTTCCGGTTCGGTGAGGAGCGGTTCGCGTGTGGTTAGTGCGCGCCCCGACCGTTCAGGTTGGAAGGGCGTGTAGTTGTTCGATGGTACCTTGCGGTGCCAGTGAGTTACAGGTGCTGAGGAGATTTGAAAGATGACGGCGGCTTTGCGCCCTCACGCTGCTCGCGGGCTTCAGCGACACGTTCGAGCGTAAGACGGATAAACAGTTCCGTGAGGACCCCAAGGTCGGGCTCAGGCCTGTGAACTGCGTCGACGAAAAAGCGTCGCTCCGCGTACGGCACGTATCCAGTTCGGCGCTCATACCGCTTCGTACGGCTCATTGCCCGCGCCTCTCATCCTCTGCTACTTTCCGAATGACCGCGTCCAGCTCTGCCAGCCGACCCGCAACCTGCTCGGCGACGAAGGAAGCGAAATCGTCCGTACGATCGGCCACTGGTCGTTCAGCCGTGTCGGGTTCGACCCAATCTTCAGCTTCCCCGCCGGGCCATGGCGTGACCCTGGTGGGTCGGTCGCGGTCAAGCCGAGTACCGGATATCGTGACCCAGTCGCGGAGGCGTTCCCGGGCGACAGCGAAGTCGTGATGCCAGGCAAGGGCCTGGTTCCCTTTGGCTTGCGGGTCGAAACAGAACAACCAGTGTTGCCTGAGTGCCGAGAGTTCCCACAAGAGTTCGGGGTGACGGTGCCACATCGGCGGCACGACCTGGGCGGGCAGGCCGTAGGTGTGACGGAGCCAGTCAACCCAGGCATTCAGGGCGAGGAGTTCGTGTTCGACATCATCAGGTGGCAGGGTGAGCCAGTTAATCGGACGAGGCACAGCGGCAAGCGTCGCGGCGAGGTCGTTCACGTAGGCCTGTTTCGCGAGCTGCCGGGTCTTCGCTTCGATCTCCGGAGGCAAGTCAGACAGGTCCACCCCATCGAAGTCAGGCTTTGGCTGGGGTAAATGAGGCGAGGTGTTATCGGGGTTCATGAGAAACTCCATCGGCGAAGAAGTCGTACGCACCGGGACAGTGCGCCAAGTAAGAAGTCGAGTGCGGCGACCAGATGGAGGTGTACGGGGTACTGGTCGCCGCACCCGGGTCATCGGGCCACGGCCTCGCGAGGAGGGGTGTTGTCGCGGGCAGCTGTGGCAGGTTCAGGGTCCAGCTGCGCTTCTCGCTCCGCGAGTGCCTGTTGCACTTGTTCCTGTACCGGGGCCTCCCGCTTTGCAGCGTCGCGTTCCGGGCCGGTGCGGTCAACCGTGTAGCGGGTGATGTTGTTGTCATGTCCGATTCGGGACGCGACAAACTGTTCTCGGTCGGCCCCTTCGTTGCCGGTGTATGTGCGGGTTTCACCCTCGGCGATGAAGTTGTCGCCTTTACGGAACTGCGCATGCGCGAGTTCAGCGGATTTACGGAACATCACGAGGTCAGTGAATGCCGGATCCAGGTTTGTGAAAGTACCGTCTTCTTCGAAGCGGGCCTGCGGTTGCCCGACACGCATATACAAACGCGCATCCCCTTTGCTGGTGAACGTCAGTTCCGGGTCGGATGCGATGAAACCCGAGAGGGATTCCTTCGTGCGAATAGTCATCAGCTTCACTCCTATCGATCATCGCCCCCGCGGAATCGCTGGGACTACCCGACAGGTACGATCCCGATCCGGACTATCTGGCACGGCCCTGAAGTGTCTGCTCGATCTCGGCCCGGTCGGTGCGGAGTTGCTTCGAGTCGGCGCGGTTCGGCCAAGGCCGCAAGTTCGTGATGATGGGGCGTGCGGTGCGGAGCATCACCACCCCGGTTCCGAACGGGAGCGTGCGCAGCACATCGGGTGGCAGGATCGGCACGCGTCGGATCGATCGCTGGCTCGAGTGCGCTCCGTACGCGTCGGTGGTAATGGAGTCGGTGGTTTCGTCGCGGTCCCCGATGAGGGTGGCGAGGTCTTGCAGGTCTCTGCTGTTGGATGCGCCTCCGAGGATGATCTTCACGATGGAGGCGTCCCAGATCGCGTTGGCCTGGTTCTCGCCCCACTTTTCCCGCGCTTGGGCCAGCGACTGCAGCACCGGCAGCGGGGTGATGCCGGTGCCGCCGCCTTCCGCCATCAGCGTCGGCAGACTGGGTAACGGTGCGAGGTTCCCGATCTCGTCGAGCGCGAGCAGGAGAGGTGGGTCCATGCGGGCTCCCGGTGAGTGTGCGGCGATCTTCCTCGCGGTCTCGACGAGGTCTTCGATGAACGCCGCCACCAGCGCAGATGCCGCCCCAGCACCGGCCCCCGTCGCCAGTAGGTACAAAGTTCCGTTACCCAACAGGAATGATTCCGGGTCGAACTCTTCGCCCGGGGCTGGGCTCACCGCGTCAAGGACGCGAGGATCGGCCAGGGCGGAGAACGCGAGGGAGACGCCTTGCCAGATGGAGTCCCTGGTGCGTGGGTCGGCTTGCACCATCGCATCCAATGAGTCTGCCCATCCTTCCGCTGCTCCCGGGTGTGAGGAGAGGATCCGGACAGCATCGGCGGCGAGAGTCGGGTTTAGTGCCCACTTGTAGAGCGTTCTCGCGCCGCGCCCATCCAGTGCTGCCGCGTGCAGGAGTCCTTGGATTGCGGCAGTGGTCTTTCCTTCCCAGAATCCGGCATCTTGGACACCACCGAACCCGGTGGCCGTGGCAAGGCCTTTCGCGCGGATCATCGCCGTCAACGGGTCCTGGCAGCCCCTCACCGGTGACCAGCGCATCCCCGCGGGCAGTCCCGGGGCCAGCTGCTGCGGGTCGAAGACGGCAACCTTTCCCTTCCGTGCCCGCGCTTTCAACGTCGCGGTGAGATTGTCAGGGCGGGTGGAGGTTGTGATGACAGCACCGGGCGCGTCGAGAATTGCGTTGATGACCACATGCAAACCTTTCCCGGAACGGGGCGGACCGATCAACAGGATGCTGTCTTCAACGGTCGCCCACACCTGCCCGCCTTTGCCGGTGCCGAGGAGATATCCAACATCGGCAGGGACCGGCTTTCCGGTCAGTGACGGCCGCAGCGTTGCAGCCTTCTTTACCAGGGCCTTTGCCGAGGCAACCCGGGCGACCTCGGCTGCTGTTGCGGTGCCGGCCAACCGGTGCGGGTCGGTTTTTGAGTGGGCCTGGTGGATTGCCCGCCAGACGAAGAAGCCCGCCGTTCCGAGGATCCCGAGGAACAGGGCGACGATGACCCAGTAGAGGATCGGGTTGAGGCCGTCAGCACCGAGTGCTTTCCCTGGATCGGTGGGGGTGGCGAGAACGCTGACGCCGGAGGTGAACCCTTCGGTGGGTTCCGGCAGGCCACTGAGGAACGCTGCCACGCTGCCTGCGATTCTTATGAGTCCGGTGAAGCCGGCAGCGGCAATGAGGGTGCCGAGGGCGAGGTTGATGAAGAGATCGTTGGCGGGTTTCGCCTGCACAGGGCCAGACATGACGGGCCACCTTCCTGACCCCGAGACAGGGCGTGCGGGGTCAGGAGAACAGGTGCGGGGCGCTGTGCCGGGTCAGTCGATGCGCTGCACCGATGTGGTGCCGGAGATCCGGCCGAACAGAATCACCTCACCTGTCACGACTGGTTTCTCTCCACGATCCAAAAGCGCCCGGGCGGTGCCCGTCGGTCCTGCGGAGGAATGGCGGAGAATCAGGGCGAGGGCAACATCCTCGCCGGGTACGAATCCATCGGCGGCGAACTCCAACAAGCTCGGTAGCACCACCGCTGCGGGTACGTCGGCGGGCGGGGCAAACGGTGACCGAGGCTGCGGTGCGGGCGCGGTGAGGATATCGGCGTGGACGCTGCCATCCAGCTCCCGCACCTCCACCCGTGTCGGTGATCCGAGCCGGGCGATGAGCTCGGTGAGGGTCTGCGTGATATCGCTTCGCCGGATCGGGGTGGCCGAGAGCTTATCTCCGTTGACGGTGGCGATGAGTGTGTCGGCATTGATGGCCTCGAGGAGGATCTGCGGAAGCACCGGTGGCACCACGACCATCTCTGCGCGCTGGTCTGACGGTGGGACGGGTGGGACGGGTGGGTTCTGTGGGGTTCGGCGGGCACGGCGCAGACTCATACGATCACGTCCGCACGAACGAAAACGAGCGAAGACATTGGAGGGTGATTTCTTGGGTTCATGACAACAAGGTGCGCGGCCCGCCCGCCCGGTCGACGGCCGTCGTCGTGATGGGATCAGCGGTGAGGGCCTGTTCCCGTTCTGCATGATCGTGAGAAGTCTTCGCCCATTCCTTGGCGAGGTCCAGTAGCTGCTGATAGTCGCCGGCCTTGACTTCGCCATGCGCGAGAGACCTCCAGGGATAGCTGCCATCAGCTTGCCGAACTCGTGCCTGTGAATCCCATGTCCACGAGGTTGCCACCCGATCGTCGTCGGACCAATCGGTGCCCGTGTATTGCTCCTCGACCGCGAACCGGGTCATCGAGCCTGCTTCTGGATACAGGACGAAATGGCCGCTCCCGAAGGTGACGGGGTCCTCCCACGCGAGAATGACGTGCTCTGGGTATCTCTGCGCGATCTCTTCCAACCCGTCCACCAACGCGGTCGAGTGTTGGGCGAGTTCCTCCTCGGACAAGCCGCTCATCGCGCCGCCGCCCCTACAGGCGACACCGTTCGCGGTGACGAGATGGGTGCGCCCTGCATGCTCATGACAGGCCCGCAGTGCTACCGGGAGCTGTGGGGTTAGGCGGATTCTGGCTCATCCGTTGCGTCGTGTCGAAGACCCGGAGCTCTTCCGGATGGAGTTGATGCTGAACCACATAGCTGGACTCTTTAATCCGCCACAGCCCCTGCCCGGTGCCGAGGCTGGGGAGCAGTTTCTGTTCTGTACCGGTGAGACCGAGCGTCTTGCCGGTGGTTCCGATCTGATCAGATTCTTGTCGATAGATGATCCGGGACTCTGCGTTGGCAAGGAGGCTGTTGGCGAGGGCGCGCATGGCGGATCCCTGGTCACCAACGTTGTCAAGGTCGGTGAGCTTATGGAAAATCAGGAGGTTCGCGATGCCGTAGTGGCGGGCAAGCCGCCAATGCGCATCCATTCGCTTCAGCAGCGCCGGGTGGGACATCAGCCTCCACGCTTCGTCGTAGACCACCCACCGTTGACCCCCGTTAGGGTCCAGGAGCGCAGACTCCATCCATGCACTCGAGCACGTCATCAGCACGCTGATCAGAGTCGAGTTCTCCACGACACGAGACAAGTCGAGGGTGATCATCGGCAGCGTCGGGTCAAACGTGACAGTCGAAGGTCCATCGAACAGCCCCGCGAGGTCACCAGACACGAGGCGGCGCAGCGCATGGCCGACGAGACGTCCGTCCTCAGCCAGGCGCTCGTCATCGCCCGGATCAGGGGTGAGAATCCGGTCGACGATCATCGGGAGGATCGGCACCGACGCTGACGCGACGACGGCTTGCAAGGCAACGTCAATGACGGTGTGCTCCAGCGGTGACAAGGCACGCTCCAGCACCGTCTCGGCGAGGGCCCCGATCAGGTCGCGGCGGCGTGAAGCAACGGTGGAAGCCCATTCGGGGTCGGAGAGCCCACCAGGCCGGTATCCCTCATCAAGCGGGTTCAGGCGGTTACGGAGTCCGTGGCCGAGAATGATCGCTTTCCCACCGACAGCTTCGGCGACCGCGGTGTGCTCACCCTTCGGATCACCAGGGACATAGACGCGGCGACCGAACGGGATCGACCGGGTGTAGAGCGATTTCGCGAGCGACGATTTCCCGGAGCCGACGATACCCGCCAGGACGAGATTTGGGGCGGTGATGATGCCGCGCTGGTAGAGCACCCAGGGGTCGTAGACGAAGCTGCCGCCGGAGTACATATCCTGCCCCACGAACACACCCTGCGAGCCAAGTCCGCCCTCAGCCAAGAACGGATAGGCTCCCTGCAGGGTTGCGGAGGTGTCCTGGTGCGGTGGCACCCGAAACTGTCGATACGAGCGCAACGCGGCAGGTCCCGGTTCCCCGCCTCTGGGGAGATAGTCGGTGCTGCGAGCAGCTGCTCGTTCGGCGGCAACTTTCGCTCTCTCCGCCTCCAGCTGGGCGAACCGGTCGCGGGCGATCACCTGCACGGCAGCACGCTCTCGGGCCTTGCGCGAGCGACGTTTACCTTTCCCGTCCTCGACGAGGACGGTGGAGTAGAGCTTCTTTGGATTCGGTCGCGGTCCCATGTGGATGCCTTTCCTCAAGACGAGCAGTGACATCCGTCAGGTGCGGACTGCCTCAAGCTCAGCCCCGCACTGTGGCTGAAATATCGTCGCCACGAACGTCCTAGTACGGCTGGTCGGGTTTTGAGAGAATGAGTACCTACAGCAGCAAGAAGAGGCTGGTCATTTCACCGCGGAACTTCTGCTTTTGGAACGAGTGGGGCAGTTTTAGGCCAATGAGAGAGATATCCCAAGAGAAATTTGACGCCTTTGCAGGATTCTGCCGCCAACCTACTTCCGTACTCTTCGGCCAAGAGGTTGCTTGGTTTGAGAGCAAGTCGAGGTCAGTTTTTGCTCTCCTGATGCTAGATACAGATGAAGAGTTCTCCGGCATCCTGTTCGCCAGGGACCTCGCTAGCCGCTTTCGCTGGGTGAAACAAACCGCCTATTACACATCATCGGCAGATGCACTCGCGGAGCTTCGCCGTCTGATGAGGCAAGTCGAAGCAGACATAGAAGAAGAGCGTGTTCAAGGCGATGAAGCTGATCCAGTCGACTTCTTTGCGCCCGTTGTCAAGGAACAACGATTCCATGAGCGATTCCAGCATCTCGCATTTGGTGAGGGGTTTGCTGCAGCTCGTGAACTGATCAATGTGATGATGTGTTGGTATGAGAATCAGGACGGCAACTACATAGAGCAATTCCAAACGACCGGATTCGACGCGCGCATCTGGGAATTATATTTGTTCGCAATGCTCGTTGAATCACGATACGCGGTATCACAGCCGAGCCCTGCACCAGATTTTCTCGCTCGTGGCCTCGGAGGTACCTTCTTCATCGAGGCCAC